>JAPKZI010000044.1 GCA_026393865.1 Candidatus Aminicenantota bacterium | reverse complement strand
GGATCCCCACGGACCCCCTGACCCGATCGAAGGAATGGGGATTGCTGTCGACCCAGGACGCCCCCGACGCCTCGTCCTGGGGCGAGCAGAACGTCTTCGACGTCTACACCAAGAGCCGCCGCAAGGCTCTCGATGGGACCAGCTACAGGGACTGGTGAGGAGTTCATGATGTTTCGCCGCAAAGCCGAAGGATTCACCCTGATCGAAATGGTCATCGTTTTCACCCTGATCGGCATCCTGGTCGGACTAGCCCTCCCCCAGTACCAAAACGCCATGAAAAAGGCCCGCGAATCCGTGCTCAAAGAGACTCTCTTCGTGCTGCGCAAGCTCATCGACCAGTACTATTCGGACAAGAGCAAATATCCGGACTCGCTCCAAGCCCTCGTCGACGAGAAATATTTGAGAAAGCTCCCCTCGGATCCCATCACCGGCAAATCCGACGCTTGGATCGAAGTCAAAGAACAGCCGTCCGTGGATGAGCTCGAGCCAGGGCAATCCTTCGGGACCGTGGACGTGCATTCGAGCTCGGAAGATAAAAGCCTGGACGGGACGCCCTACAACACCTGGTGATGTCGCGCAACGAGGGCTATACCATCGTCATGCTGCTCGTGGCGGCCTCCATCCTGGCCATCGGCATTCTCGCCGCCGTCCCTCTCTGGCAGACCCAGATCCAGAGAGAGAACGAGGACGAGCTCATCTTCCGCGGCAACCAATACGTCGAGGCCATCCGCCGCTACCAGACGAAGAACCCCGGACAATTCCCGAGAACGATGGACGAGCTGTACAAAAAGCGGTATCTCCGGCGGCTCTATCCCGATCCCATGACCAAGGGCGGCAAATGGGACATCCTCATCCAGCAGACGCGCATGACGCCCGGCCCCAGGACGGGCGCCCCGGCTCAATCCAGCGGCCTGCAGCTGCTGGCGGTGCCCGAAGCCGGCCTCTCGTCGGTTCCGAACGCCGGCATCGTCGGCGTCGTCAGCTCGTCGAGCAAGACCTCGATCAGGATCTATAACGAGGAAACCACCTACGACAAATGGTTCTTCTATTACGGCCAGGCCGGCAAGGTCAAGGCCGAGGTCAAGTACTACGGCCGGCCGGACAAAAAATGACCGATTCCCTGCTCATCATCGCCGGTGAAAAATCGGGCGAGAACTACGGCGCGGACGTCGTCCGCCGTTTCCGGGCCCTCCGTCCCGAGATCCGTTTCTTCGGTATCGGCGGGACGAAGATGGCCGCCGAGGGGGTGGACATCCTCGTCTCCATGGACGCTCTGGCCGTGGTCGGACTGTTCGAGGTCGTCTCCCACCTGCCCAGGATCCGCCGGATATTCAACCGGATCCGGAGCGAGGTCGAGATCCGCCGTCCGGCCGCCGCGATCCTCATCGATTCGCCGGATTTCAATCTGCGTCTGGCCAAAAAGCTCCACCGGCTCGGCGTGCCCGTTCTGTACTATATCGGCCCGACCGTCTGGGCCTGGAGGAAGGGCCGGCTGAAAACCGTAAAAAAATATGTCCGCAAAATGTGCCTCATCTTCCCCTTCGAGGAGGACATCTATCGAACGGCGGGTGTCCCCGCCCGTTTCGTCGGCCATCCCCTCCTCGAACGCGTCCGCGTAGCCTTCGGCCGGGACGAGTTCCTCTCGAAGTACGGGCTGGATCCGGACAAGAAATTGATCGTCATCCTGCCGGGAAGCCGGCGGAGCGAGATCCGGTTCCATATGCCGGTCTTGGCCGAAGCCCTGGAGAGGATCCGCAGGGAGGTCCCCTCCCAGTTCGTATTCATCCTGGCCGAGGACCTCGATCCCGGCATCCTGGAGCCCCTGCTGCCGCCCGGGGCTCCGGACATCAAGATCCTCGGCGAAAACGCGTATGAAGCGATGGCCGCGGCCGATCTGGTGCTCTCCGCGTGCGGGACGGCCAACCTCGAAACCGCCTTGCTCGAAACCCCGCTCGTCGCCTTCTACCGCCTTTCGACGCTGACGTACAGGGCGGGGGTGAAGCTGGTCAAGGTCAAGGACTACAGCATCGTCAATATTCTCGCCGGCGAACGGATCGTTCCGGAGCTCATCCAACGGGATTTCACGGCCGACAATCTCGTCCGCGAGGCGAAGACGATCCTCGGGTCCGCGGATCTCCGCTCGGCGATGAAGGCCCGCTTCCGCCGGATCAAGTCCCTCTTGGGGCGGGATTCGGCTTCGGCCAACGTCGCCCTCGAGCTCAACGCTCTCATCCGCCGTTCAAGCTGATCCGTCCTCCGCCTCGGTTTCGTCCGCCAGGCTGTGATCGATCCTGAACTGGACGATATACATGACCGCCGCCCAAATATTCATCACGACGATCCGTCCCCAGAAATAGAGATCGAACCGCCCCAGGAGGGCCGCGACTATCAGCAGCAGGCCTCCCATCGAGGGGCCGAGCAAAGTCCAGCCGCGCATGGCCGCCTTGTTTCTGGCATAAAACGCGTCCGCTTCGGCGCGTTTGCCCCGGACGGCGCCGGCCGCGCGGGAGGTAATACTCTTCTGGATGTTCAGATACCTCAGGTACAGGCCGATCACCGTCTTGCGAAGGACCTGCCCATGGCCCGCATTGAGAGAGTCCAGCTCGGCCTTGAACGCCCGATAATCATCCTCCTCGACGGACCCGGACGAACCTTCGACGCGATCAAGAAAGCGGATCCGGTAGTGATCGATCGATATCGAATGAAAGACGTGGCTCGTTCCGGTCGCGGCGAGGAGGACCCACCACATGCCCGGATGGTCCGAAGCGGGCCCGAGACCGATGCCGATCCCGAGATAGACGGCCACGCTGACGATGTAATCGATCAGTCCGTCCAGGATCCGGCCCAATCTCGTTCCGTTTTTCTTGAGCCGGGCGAGCTGGCCGTCAGCGCAGTCGAGAACGATGGAAAAGCCGTAAAGGAGGCCCCCCAGAAGAATGGTCGAACGACGGCCAAATCCGAAGCTGACCCCGGCCAGGATGCCGACGAGCAGGGAGACCATGGTGATCTGATTGGGGGTGATGTTGGTCCGGTAGATGCCCTTGACCAGAACGAAGGCCAGCGGACGGAAAAGAAAGAGATCGGGCAGCTCTTCGACCTCGAGGCGCTTGAGAGACTTTTTATATCCGGCCAGGACGCTCACGAACGCGGCCTCTCCCCTGAACGGCCGTCTTTGATTTTCGGAAGCGTGAATTCGAGCCGATCGAACAGCTTGAGCCCGAAGCGGTCGGACGCGCCGGCCGCGAGCTCGAGCACATAAAGCCCGGGCCGGTCCGGCCCATAGGAAGGGCAGGGATCCTCCTTGCAGGGCGGGACGTTCCGCCAGATGTGAACGATCCTCCGGTCCTTATCGATCCAGAGCATGTCTAGAGGGATCAGGGTGTTCTTCATCCAGAAGGCATACGGGGATTCTTTTTCGAACACGAACAGCATCCCCTGATCGAGCTGAAGCTTTTCCCGGAACATCAGACCGCGCTGGCGTTCCTCGTCCGACACGGCCAGCTCGGCGCTGACGGATCGTCCATCGGGAAGGTAGATCTTGATGAACTTGTCCCGGCGAACCGTCTGACAGAAAAGCAGACCGCCGGCGAGAAGCGTTAAAAGAAATGAGCCCGTCATTCGTCTTGTCATCTTGACCTCTGTCGTTTTAAATCATAAAACGAGAAGGACCGAACGGCAAGGCTTTTTTTCGGTGACCGGGAGGGATCCCCGCTCCGCTTCAATGGACCGAGATGAGGGGGACGAATCGGACGGGCAGCAGACGCGTCTCCAGGAACGAGGTCTCGTCTCGGCGGATCAGGACGAGCTGTTGATCTTCGATGCCGACGGGGACGATCATCCGGCCGCCGACGCGGAGCTGGTCCTTGAGGGCTTTGGGAATGATCCCCGGCGCGGCCGTGACCATGATCGCGTCAAAAGGCGCGAACTCCGTCCAGCCGAACGTTCCGTCCCCGATCTTGAACCGGATGTTCGTGAATCCCAAGCCGTTCAACAAGGCCTGCGCTCCCTCAGACAGGGCGGCGACGGTCTCGACCGTCCAAACCTCCTTGACGATCCTGGCCAGCACGGCCGTTTGATACCCCGAGCCCGTTCCGATCTCCAGCACGCTCTCCCCGCCTTTGAGCTCGAGCACTTCGGTCATATAGGCGACGATGTAAGGCTGGGAAATGGTCTGCCCATGCCCGATCGGCAAGGGTTCGTCGGCGTAAGCGAGGCCCTTCAAGTCCTCGGGCACGAACGCATCGCGAGGGACGCCGCGCAAGGCCTCGAGGACTTTGAGGTCTCTGATCCCCCGCCCCGCGATCTGGACCTCGACCATCTTCTCCCGCATGGAGGAAAAATCGTGGCGCATTCCTTTTTCTAGTAGGCTCGGGCGAAATAGGCCAGGGTCTCCGCCTCCCGGCCGCAGCAAACGCAGGCCCCCCGGCCGGACCGCTCTTCGTTTTCGAGCGGGATGACCCGGATCGTGGCCATGGTCTCGTTCTTGATCTTGTCCTCGCAGGATTCGGATCCGCACCACAGGCTTGTCACGAATCCCTTTTTGTTTTCGAGGATGTCCTTGAATTCCTCATACGTCCCGGCCGCGCGCGTGTTGTCCGCGAGAAACTTCGTCGCTTCCTGGAACAAGGAGGACTGGATCTCGTCGAGCAGAGCCGGCACTTTGACCGTTAGCCCATCCAGAGGCGCCGTCTCCTTGGTCTTTCTGTCCCGGCGGACGAGGACCGCCTGGCCGGCTGCGATATCCCGGGGCCCGATCTCGATCCTCAGGGGGACGCCCCGCATTTCATGCTCGGAGAATTTCCAGCCCGGGGTGAACTCCTCCCGGGCGTCCAGGGAGACCCGGACGCCGGCTTTCTTAAGGTTGTCTTCGACGGCGCGGGCCTTCGGCAAGACGCTTTCTTTCCAGTTGCCCATGGAAATAGGCACGATCACGGCCTGGATCGGCGCGACGCGGGGAGGCAATCTCAGCCCGGAGTCATCTCCATGGGCCATGATCAGCGCCCCGATCATGCGGGTCGTCGTGCCCCAGGAGGTCTGCCAGACGTACTGGAGGGTCTGGTTGCGGTCCTCGAACTTGATGTCGAAAGCCTTGGAAAAATGCTGGCCCAGGTTGTGCGACGTTCCCATCTGAAGCGCTTTCCCGTCCGACATCAACGCTTCTATGGCGTAGGTCATTTGGGCGCCGGCGAACTTCTCTCGAAGGGTCTTGCGCCCGGCGAGGACGGGGATCGCTAACTCTGTCTCGCAGAATTCCTTGTAGAAGCCCAGGACCTTAAGCGTCTCGGCCTCGGCCTCCTCGGCGGTCTCGTGGCAGGTATGGCCTTCCTGCCAGAGAAACTCGGTCGTCCGGAGAAAAGGCCGGGTCACTTTCTCCCAGCGGACGATGTTGGCCCATTGATTAATTAAGACCGGCAGATCGCGCCAGGATTTGATCCACTTCGAGTAAAGATAGCCGATGATGGCCTCGGACGTGGGGCGAACGGCCAGCCTCTCTTCCAGTTCTTCCTTGCCTCCCATCGTGACCCAAGCCACCTCGGGTGTGAATCCGGCGACGTGCTCGGCCTCTTTTTTCAGAAAGCTCTCCGGAATGAAAAGCGGAAAATAAGCGTTGACGTGTCCGGTCGCCTTGATCCGCTGATCCATCAGCCGCTGGATGTTCTCCCAAATGGCATAGCCATACGGCCGGATGACCATCATCCCCTTCATCGGCGTGTAATCGGCAAGTTCAGCCTTCTGGACGATCTCGACATACCAGCGGGAAAAATCCTCGGTTTTCGGGGTGATCTTCTTGACCTGTCGTTCGTCTTTGCTCACGATCTTCTCCAGGGTGAAATCTCCAGACATTCTATCGTCCATCCCTTGATTTGTCAACAACATATGGGATAACGGCCGAACCGTTCCTGTTTCCTTGGGTTGCATCTCAATAACGGCTTACCGATAATCCTGAAACTGTCATTCCCGCCCCTGCTTCCGCAGGGGGTAAAAGGGAGGGGTAACGCGGTCCGGAGCTACTTTTCGAGGGCTTTCAAGGCCGAGAGGAGAAACTCGTTATCGTTCCGATCGCGAACCGTCAACCGGACGCAGGGCGTTTTTTCGAAGCCGATCTTCCCCGTGCAGTCCTTGATGAATAGCCAGGACGCGTTTAAGAGCGTCTCGGCCAGACGCGTCGGGGTCCAGGGCGCCTTGACCTCGCACAGAATATAATTGGCCTTGGAAGGAATCGGACGGAGGAAGGAGATCTCCCGGAGCCGTTCGAACAGATGCTCTCTCTCCGCGCCGATGTTGCGGCAGGCGTGACGGAAATCATGGTTGTATTTTTCGATGATCTGGAGGAAATGCTCGGCGAAGGAATTGATGTTCCAGATGGCCAGGCGGCTCCTCACCCGCTCCAGGAGACCGCCGTCCCCCGAGGCGATGATCCCCAGGCGGAGACCCGGCACTCCATAGGACTTGCTGATGCTCTTGACCGCCACAAGATTCGGAAAGCGGTCCAGGATATCGGGAGAGATCAGACTGTGATCGGTCGTGCCGTCGACGAAATCGGCGAAGGATTCGTCATAGATCAGCCTGACGTTCATCGCTTGGAGGCGTTCGAGGAGCCGGACCGCGTCCGTCCTGGAAATGAAATGCCCGCTGGGATTGTCGGGATTGATCAAGATCAAGGTCGAGACCTTCCGGGCGGCGCAGAAATCGGCCAGCTGATCGGCGGAATAAGCGAAGGTTCCCGGCATCGGGTGGAAAACGCGCCACTGGTCCTTGGGGGCGCAGGCCCGGTACTCGTCGAACGTCGGGACCGAGAGGGCCACCGGCCCCCCGCATTCCGGGAGGAGGCCTTTGATCAGCTCGGAGGCGCCGTTGCCCACGAGCACCTGCTGAGGAGAGCAGCCGAGCATTTTGGAGCCGAGCAGGTTCTGGACCTTTTGGCCGGATGGGTAGCTCGTCAGGAGCTGAGGGAAGCTGCGGATCATCTCATGGACCATCCGCGGCGTGGGAAAATAAGGATTGACCAGATAGCAGAAATCCTTGAGCGCCGGAAACCTCCAGTACCCGCCGTATCTTTGATGCAAAGCCTTGAGCTTGTCCAAGCCGCGGGAGAATAAGGCATCGGCGATGTCGAGGTCTTGGAGGTCGTCAATTTCATACCAGAGCCTGTCGCTGATGTCGAGAGCTTTGATGCTTCCCTGATCGATGAAGGTTAAGACCTTGAGGACCTCCTCGTAATATTCATTGAGTCCCTTAGCCCGGATATAGACTTCGAGAAAAGGGAAAAACTTCTCTTTGCTGAACTCCTTGGACAGTTTGTAGATGTTGACCGTCTTGAAATATTGATCCAGGTCGCTCCAGTCGATCTCCTTTTTCGAAACGAAACAGGAGATGAATTCCCGGTCATCGAGCTTGGTGACCGTGCCGTCCATCCAGGACTGGAACTTGGCCACGATGGCCAGGTTGGGCGCGGGGTCGTCCAGGCAGTCTTCGATGATCGCGGGGTCGAAGATGACGTCGCTCTCGAGAAGGAGGGAATCCTCGGCCTCCATGAAGGCGCGGACGAGGAACAGCGAATAGATGTTGTTGCTCTTCGCGTAGATGGGATTGAGGACATAATCGACTCTGGCGCCCTTGTACTCGTTCCCCAGGAGGGCCTTAAGCTCGTCGGCGCCGTGGCCGACGACCATCACCATATGCCGGATGCCGGTCGCCAGAAGGGCGTCCAAGGCGTGTTCGATGAGGCGCTTGCCGTTGACCTTGACCATGCATTTCGTGGAATGCCGGGTGAGATCTCCCAGCCGTTTGCCCATGCCCGCGGCTAAAATGACTGCTTGCATTTCCTATCTCCGAATCGTCAGTCAAGGGACGAGCCTTCGGCTCGCCACTCGCCCGTGGCTTATATCCACGGGCGAGTACGGCGGAAGTGGACCCCCAGACAAAGCCCGCCCTCATTCGCTTCGCGAATGAGGACTGCAAAGCCCGGGGCCCCGGCCGCTGTGGCCTCCATGTTAAACGAAGCTTGCTTCCTCGTCAATGCGGGAGGTGACAGCCCTTTTGTGAAATATCACCCCTTTCTTCATCTTTAGGGGTGATTGACCCCTCCCGGAGGCCGATTTAAGATAGCAGCGAGGCCAAGGAAAAGGACATCGCAATGAGGAAGTGATCATGACGAAAGAGCCATATGTCGAAAATCTGAACACCCCGGGCGGGCGGGATCAGGGATTCACCTTTCCCCTGCCGACCCAAGTCGAGGGCTTGAACGCCCGGGGAAAAGAATTCGCCGAGGACACGGTCCTGACCTACATCAGCCATGAGGGATCGACGTTTTACATCAAGAATCCGATCAATATCGGGATGCGGTTGAAACTGATCATCGACCTACCGGAGAAGCTCGCCCAGGACAAGTCCCTGAAAATGGTCATCAAAGGCAAAGTGACCCATGTCGAAGCCGACCGCGACCGCCTCATCCGCCAGAAGGTCACGATCAAGTTCGACAGCAAATACATCATCCGACCCGACGCGTGATCACTCTCATGGATATGAACGTGAACGATACCTCCTCCATTCAAGGTTTTTCCGAAACGCGGAAGAGGGAGCGGTCCTTCGAGCTCTGTCTTCCCGCGTTGGTCAAAGGCTTCGACGCCGCCGAACGGGAATTCTTGGAACATACGGAAGTCTCGTCGCTCAGCGCCCAGGAGGCCGTTCTCTGCCTTCAGGCCAAGGTGATGGTCGGGACGAAGCTTCTGCTCTGCCTCCGGGTCCCTCAGACCTTTTATCTCGAAAAGCGCTTCGACCTTCGTCTTTCCGGGACGGTCGCTTTCGTCAAAGCGGACGTCTCTATCAAGACCAAGAACCAGCTCATCTCGGTAAAGCTCGACAGGAATTTTCAGGTTCAACTCTAAGACCTCATGCCGGTCCGAAGGACCGCCGCCCTTCCTTGACATCCCGGATTCGATTTAATAGAATTCCATCCAATCAGAGAGAAATGACAGGACCAAAATTGCCTAAGGGACGCAAAAACGCATGAACAAAAAGAAAGACACCTCCTCTTCGGACGCGACGACGGTCAAGGTCCTCATCTTTTGCCCGTCGGGCCTGATCCTCTCCGGGATCCTGAAAGCCCTTGAGACCGACCCGCAGATCGAAGTCGTCACCATCGAAAAGAACACCATCGAGTCCTTGATGGACTCGATCCGCAAGCTCCAGCCCCACGTCATCCTCTTCGCCAGCACCGAGACGCTCCCCAACATGCGCGAGATCTGCAAGGCGATCCGCGAGATCTCCAAGGACCAGATCAAATCGCAGATGCTCCTCGTCGGGAACATTCCCTCGCACGAGGAGATCGTCAGCCTCATCAACGTCGGAGCGCGGGGCTATTTCGACCTGAACGATCCCTCCGAACAGCTCCCGGAGGCCGTCCGAGTCATCCACCGCGGCGAGATCTGGCTGCCGCGGGACAAGATGAGCAGCATCATGGACCGGATCATCGCGGTCGTCGGGCGCGACATGAAGGAGAAGACCCTCGACCAGCTCACGCCGACCGAATTCCAGGTCCTCAAGCTCATCGGTCAGGGCAAGAGCAACGACGACATCGCCGAGATCCTCTTCATCAGCAAGAACACGGTCCGCTCGCACATCAAGAGCATCTACGCCAAGCTCGACACGCACAGCCGTCTCCAGCTGGCGCTCTACGCCATCAACTCGGCCCTCTTCTAAGATCGAAAGGACAAGGGGAAGAACGCCATGAACACATCAGCCGTAAAGAAAGCCGCCAAGCGCGGCCCGTCCGTGAAAAAGATCCGCGTGCCCGTCGACATCAACCGCCGCCGGGAATGGCGCTTCGAACTGCCCCTGACGGCCATCGTCGAAGGCACGCTGCCCCAGGGCAAGGATTTCAAGGAAGCGGCGAAACTCGAGAACATCAGCTCGACCGGCGCCTACTTCTGCCTGGACTCCGGTGTCGTGGTCGGCTCCAAACTCAACATCATGATCGATCTGCCCAAAGAGCTTACCGAAAGCCGGGCCCTCAAGCTGCGGATCGGGGGGATGACCGTCCGCCTCGAAAAGCCGAACAAGAAGAACAAGAGACAGGGCGTGGCCGTCCGCTTCGACAAAGAGTTCAAGTTCATCCGCGGCTCCAAGAAATAGGCCGGCGGGACCGCGCATGTTGACCGTGGCCCTGACGGGCGGCATCGCTTCCGGAAAATCCGTCATCGCGGATGTTCTCCGCCGACGCGGCTGCCATCTCGACAAGTCCGATGACGTCGCCCGCGAGATCATGGCCCCGGACCGTCCCGCTTGGAAAAAGATGATCGACCGTTTCGGTCCGGCCATACTCAAATCCGACCGGTCGATCGACCGAAAGAAGCTCGCCGCGATCATCTTCAAGGACGCCGCCGCGCGACATTATGTCGACGCGGTCGTTCATCCTCTGGTCATGAAGAAGAAGAAGGAGACCATCGCCCGGCTCGATCAAGAAGGCCGGGTCAAGATCTTCGTCTCCGAAGCGGCGCTGACCATCGAGGCCGGATTCGCCGAATTCTTCGACAAGATCGTCGTCGCCACCTGCCCGGAGGAGATCCAGGTCCAACGCCTGATGGACCGCGACCTTATCGATTGCAAGGAAGCCCGGCTAAAGGTCCGGGCCCAGATGCCGGCCGACGAAAAACTGGAATTCGCCGATTATGTCGTGGATACGTCCGGATCGATGGAAGAGACCATCGAGCAAGCGGAAGAGCTTTACGAGGAATTGCTCTTGGACGGCCGGATCAAGAACGGATCGTCGGGATAATTCGCAGGCGGAGTCTTTACGGCCCCAGCGCGGCGGCCAGCAGCGGGATCATGATCTCGTGGTGGCCGACGAAATAATACCCTTTCCCCTTTTTCCCTAGAGGCCGGCGGACCACGTTTTGAGCGGGACGATAATGATGGTGGAAATCGAAGACGGCCGTCGTGAAGCCGTCGAGCGCCCGGCCTTGATTCCGGACAAGCGACACCGCCTTGAGAAAGACCTCGGGCAGAACGACGGCCGAGCCTATGTTGAGGAACACCCCCCCGCCGTTCAGTCCCCTGACGAGCGCGGCCAAAAGGAAAAAATCCTTTAAAGAAGTCGCTCCCAGCGCCTCGCCGCTGACCCGGGGATGCATGTGAATGACGTCCGTCCCGATAGCGACATGGACCGTGGCAGGGATGCCCAGGCGATAGGCGGTCCCCAAGAGGCTCCATTTCTTGAACGGAAAATCGGACTCCGCGATCATCCGGCCCACGGATTCGCCCAGCCCCAGGCCGTCCTCGGCCCCACGGCGGATCGCGTCGTTCAGCCGCTCACCCGTTTCCCGGGCCATGCCGAAGCGGCCCGCCTTGATCTGGCTCGCCACGTCCTCGGAAGTCGCGCCGGCGTAGGCCAATTCGAAATCGTGGATGATGCCCGCGCCGTTGAGCGCCACGGCCGAGATCCAGCCGCACTTCATCAGGTCGATAAGAACGGGGCTGAGCCCGACCTTGAGGACGTGAGCCCCCATGGCCCAAATCAGAGCCTTCCGGCCGCGGCGGGCTTTCGTCATCGCCGCCCTCAGCTCCTGGAGGTCCTTGGCGGCCAGGAACCGGGGAAGGCCTTGGACGAAACGGGCGACAGGATCGCCCGGTCGGGCGACCTTGGCCAAATCCGCGACGCGGACCTTGCTCGAACGGGACCGGAGCGGATAGGTCGTCAGGCCGTCCGGGGACAGAGGTCGTTCCTTATAAGCCACGTCAAACCCCCTTGCCTTGAGATGTCCGGGATAACGAGAGGCCGAGCGGATTCAAGTCTACGACTTGGCGGCGATGTTCTTCAGCTCCTGGCCGGAGCGGAACTTGATCCGCTTGCCCTGAGTGATGTGGATCTGTTTTTTGCGGCGGATGTCCCGGCCGTAGCCGGTCTTTTTGGCCACGACCTTGAAGCTCCCGAATCCCCGGATCTCCACTTTCTCCTTCTTGGTCAGCGCGTCCTTGAGACATTCGAGGATCGTTTCGACGATCAACAATGACTTCGCCCCGTTGAATTCGGATTTCTTTTCGATCGCGAGGGCAATGTCGTTCTTGATCATGAGGAACTCCTTAACAGGACATAAAATTAATTTATTGAGGACGTTTTGTCAAGACAATTTATTGACAGACCGATGACTCCTTTCTATAATGGAATCAACGTGAAGAAAATCATTTGGACGGCCTCGGGAGAAGCGATTTTAACATCGTTTGAGCGGCCTCGCGTCCCTCCAAATCGCGGCCGACGAGGCTGTCGATCCCGCCCTTTCGTTTCGCCGCCGCCGAATCGTGATATAATGAGATCGATATAAGGTTCCCCATGACAAACGAAAAACAATTCCGCGAATTGAAGTTCACGAGCACCCAGCTCGCCATCGTCTTCCTGGCGATCCTGGCCTTCGGCGTGTGCATCTTTCTCCTCGGCATCTCCGTCGGGAAGAAGCAGACGCAGCTCGCGGCGGGCGCCGGGGGCGCTCCCTCGGTCAAAACCGAAACCTTAGCCCAGAAAACACCCCTATCCGCGGAGGCGCCGCCGACGGTTACGAACCAGCCGACGCCGGGCCAGGCGGCCCCGGTGAATACGAAGACGGAGGCGAAACCGGCCGAGACAAAGACCGACGACAAGGCCGGGGCTAAAGTCGAGGCTAAAAGCGAGGCTAAGCCGCCGACGGCCCCGGCCGAGAAAAAGCCGGCTGAGGCCAAAACGGAGCCGGCCAAGAAAGAAGCCAAGCCGGCCGCCGCCCAACAGGAAGGCATCTTCTATGTCCAGATCGGCGCGGTCAACGACAAGGAAGCCGCCGACGGATTTGCCCAAAAAGTCGAGAAATTGGGCTACCCGACCATCGTCCTGATGCCTCTGGCCAAGGACAAAAAACCCGTCTACCGGATCCGGATCGGCCCCTACGAAAGCAAACAGGACGCCGCCGACGCTCAGGACAAGATCGCCGCCGACCTGAAGAAAAATAAGACCGACTTTTTTGTCGTGAAGGGCTGACGCGCCCCGCGCCCGTGAAACTGAAGCTGTCCGATTTCGTCTTCGCCGCTTTCTCGGGATTCCTCACGGCTCTCGCCTTCCCGAAGATCGGCCTGCCGTTCCTCGCCTGGATTTCCTTTATCCCTTTTCTGTTTCTGATCTCGCGTCTGACTCCCGGCCGGTCGTTTCTGACCGGTTGGACCTCAGGCGCGCTTTTTTACGGCGTCCTCCTTTATTGGATCCCGGCCGTGCCGGCCCATTACGGCCATCTTTCGACGGTCTTCAGCCTCCTGATCTATCTGGCTCTGATCCTGTTGCTCGCCTCGACCTGGGCTGTTTTCGGCTTCGCCTTTTCCCTGATCCATCGGAAGCGGGCCGGGGCGGCCTTTGTTGCCGCGCCGTTCCTCTGGGTGACCCTCGAGTACATCCTCACCCATCTCCTGACGGGATTTCCCTGGGGAATTCTCGGTCTCAGCCAGTTTCAGAATCTGTCCCTCATCCAGATCGCGGCTATATCCGGCGTGGTTGGGGTTTCATTCGTCCTCGTCCTGTTTCAAAGCCTTTTTGTCTATTCCATCCGCCTCTCCAAAAGGCCGCCGTTCGCCCTCGGGCTCATCGTCATCGTCCTCGTCCATTTGGGCGGATTCCTGAGCTTGAAAAAGGTCCCCGAAAGCGGAGAGACGTTCACCGCCGCCGTCATCCAGGGGAATGTGTCTTCCGATATTTACTGGAACGAGGTCTCGACCAAGGACATCCTGTCCTTGTTCGAAGAGCATCTCGATCTGACCCGCCGGGCGGCCGGCCAAGGCGCGAAGCTGATCATCTGGCCGGAGTTCACCGTGCCGATGTGCTTCACCTGCGACGACGCGATCTATCAGAACTTCAGACGCATCCTGTCCCAGTTCGTCCGGGACGCGCAGGTCACGCTTCTCCTGGGAACGAACGAAACCGCCGGACCCCCGGGCCGGGAGCAATACTTCAACACCGCTCTCAGCTTGGGCCCGGACCTGACCGTCTCGAAATACGCCAAAATGCACCTGGTCCCGTTCGGCGAATACACGCCGTACAAAAAGGTCTTCGGTTTCATCCAGAAAATGACTCACGCCATCGGCGAGGTCACGCCGGGGACCGAACCCCTTCTTCATCCGTTCAAGGACCTGAAATTCGGCTCGCCGATCTGCTATGAGCTCATTTTCCCCGATCTCGTCCGCCGTTTCACGAAAAAAGGGGCGGACTTCCTCGTGACCATCACCAACGACGGCTGGTACGGAAAGTCTTCGGCCCCCTACCAACATTTTTCGAATGCCGTCTTTCGGGCCGTCGAGAACCGGCGCTTCATTCTCCGGGCGGCGACGACGGGCATCAGCGGGATCGTCGATCCCTACGGCCGGGTCGTCACCCGGTCCGAGATCGGGACGAGGACGTTCCTGACCGGAACGGTCTCCCCTTCTAAAAAGCTGACCTTTTATGCCCGGTGGGGCGACGCGTTTTCGTTTCTGTGCTTGACAATCAGCGCTATCTTCTTTATTATGTCTCTGTTAAAGAGACGACCATGAGCCCTAACAACCTCTCCATCGAACATTCCAGCGACCTTGAAGCCAAGGCCCGCGAGCGCTTCGCTAAATTCGAAGAGCTCCGCGGGTTTCTTTGACCTCGCCGACAAGAAAGCCCGGGTTGAGGCCTTAGGCCGCGAGCTCGGAACTCCCGAAGTCTGGCAGGACCAGAAGAGGTCTCAGTCGCTCCAGCAGAGCAAGAAACGGCTGGAGCGTGAGGTCCAGTTCCTGAGCGCCCTCTACCAGAAAAAAGAAGATATCGACGTCCTGCTCGAGCTGGCCAAGGAAGGTGAGAACGTCGACAAGGACTTCGATCAAGCCCTGGCGGCGTTCGGCAAACACCTCGAAGAGGCCGAACTGCAGACGCTCTACTATGAGGTCGACGACCCGCGCAACGCGATCCTGACCATCCATCCTGGCGCCGGCGGGACGGAGTCCCAAGACTGGGCCTCCATGCTGATGCGGATGTATCTCCGCTACGCCGAGCGCAAGGGATTCAAAACCGAGATCCTCGACATGCAGCCGGGCGAGGAGGCGGGATTGAAAAGCGCGACCATCCGGATCGAGGGCGACTATGTCTTCGGCAATCTCAGCCAGGAGACCGGTGTCCACCGGCTGGTCCGCATCTCCCCGTTCGATGCCAACAAGCGGCGGCACACCTCGTTCGTGGCCGTCTTCGTCTATCCCGAAGTGGACGAGGACATCGAGATCGCGGTCAATCCGGACGATCTCCGGACCGACACTTACCGCTCGGGCGGCAAGGGCGGTCAGCACGTCAACACGACGGACTCGGCCGTTCGGATCACCCACATCCCGACCGGGATCGTCGTCCAGTGCCAGAACGAACGTTCTCAGCACAAGAACAAGGCCGCGGCCATGAAGGTCCTCAAGGCTCGTCTCTACGAGCTCGAGCGGAAGAAGAAATTGGAGAAGGTGGAACTGCTGGAGGACGCCAAGACGGATATCGCCTGGGGGAACCAGATCCGGTCGTATGTCCTCCACCCCTACAAGATGATCAAGGACACCCGGACACGCCTCGAAACCGGAGATACCGACAAGGTCCTCGACGGCGACCTGGACGAGTTCATCAAGGCCAGCCTGGTCCTGCGGAAAACCAAGCCCGCGAGATAAGAAGACGGCCGGCCGCCTTCCTTCGGAGGCAGGTCCCTCATTCCAACCGAAGCTTCCGTCTCGCCGGGGCTTTCCGCTTTTTTTTAATGTCCTCCCAGACCGCGTCCATCTCGGCCAGGGTCGCCTTCCCCAGCTTCATCCCCTTTTCTTTGAGCTTCCTCTCGAGTCTCGTGAATCTCTCGATGAATTTGTCATTTGCCTGGCGCAGGGCCGTCTCCGGATTCAAGCCCAATTTCCGGGCGACGTTAGCCAAAGCGAAAAAGCAGTCGCCGAGCTCTTCTTCTATCCGACGGCGACTCTTCCGGGCCATGATCTCTTCGAGCTCGCCGATCTCCTCCCGGACCTTTTTGAGAGCTTCATCAGGCGAAGGCCAGTCGAATCCAACATGGGCCACCCGCTGACCGATCTGGAACGCGGCCAGAAGCGAGGGGGCCTGCCGGGAGATGCCCTCAAAATGCGATTTCCGCTTTTTTTCGGCTTTTTTCCGGCGGATCCACAGGTCCAGGACACGTTGAGATGACTCCATCTTTCTGCCGCCGAAAACATGAGGGTGCCGGCGGACCATCTTCCGATTGATGCCGTCAAGAGCATCGGAGACGGTGAACATCCCTTTTTCCTCATAGATCCGGGCCAGGAACACGATTTCCATCAAAACGTCGCCCAATTCCTCGGCCAGGCCAGCGGCGTCATTCCGGGCGAGCGCGTCGATCGCCTCGTAGACCTCTTCCAGGAAATAATTGGCGATGGACCGCTCGTCCTGCTCCTTGTCCCACGGGCACCCTTCCGGTCCTCGCAGCGCGGCCAGAATCCCGACGAGTTTTTGAAACCCGGGTCCGGCGGAATCGGCTTTTTTCATAATGACCTCGTTCGGATGACGTTCCATTGTAGCCAAGTCGGCATAAAGAGAAAAGGGGTCGCTCGTTTTCTTGAATTTTCGCCTGATTCCAAGTATGATGAGGGCTCATCACTCAAGCCAAAGAACGAATCGAAGATGAGCGACGAACACCAACACGACGAGGACGAGGCCGGGGAATTCCTGCCGCCGCTCGATTTCAGCTCCATCGTCTTCCCCTTCTATACGCAAGCTCTGGTCAAGCTCGGTCTGATGGAGGATCCGCTTAAAAAGACGGCTGAGGGGAACCTGGCCTTCGCCAAACGGCTTATCGACATGCTCGACCTTCTCAAGGACCGGACCAAGGGCAATCTCAACGAAGAGGAAGAAAAATTTCTCGAATCCTGTCTCCTTCAGCTCAAAATGAATTACATGAAACAAGCCAACCTCATTAAAATGTGATGAAGCGGGCGGTCACCGCCCCAAGCGCCGGATGATATCAATCCTATGAAGATCTATCGCTCGCTCGAGGCGGTGCCCGACCTTCCCCGGAAAACGGCTCTCGCCATCGGCAATTTCGACGGTCTCCATCTGGGTCACAGGAAGATCCTGTCCCGATTGTTAAAAGAAGCCGAGGACAAAGATTGTCTTTCCGGCGTCCTCACCTTTTCGCCCCATCCCGAAAAGATCTTCGGTTCCGAGAAGATCAGCATGATCCAGACGCTCGACCAAAGGCTCGAAGGCATCGCCGGCCTCGGCGTCGACCTGATCCTGGTCGCTCCGTTCAACTCGGAATTCGCCCGTCTCTCGGGCAAGGATTTCGTCTATAAGGTCCTGGTCAAAAAACTGAGGGCCCGGTCCGTCATCGTCGGCCCCGATTTTCGGTTTGGCAAGGGACGGCGCGGAGATATCCCGGCCTTGCGGAAATTCGGCAAACGGCTTTGGTTCGACGTCCTTGTCATCCCGCCGGTCCGAAAAAAATCCCTTGTCGTCAGCTCCAGCGCGATCCGCGAGCTGCTGAAGCTGGGCCATATCGGCGCCGCTAATCAACTTCTCGGCCGTCCGTACGATATCGAAGGGGACGTGGTCCGGGGAGAGGCGCGGGGACGAAGCCTCGGATTTCCCACGGCCAATATCGAAACCCCGAACGAGATCATCCCCAAAGGCGTGTTCGTCTCGCTTGTCGAAATCGAGGGAAAACGCCGCCGTTCCCTGACGAACACGGGAAACCGGCCGACGTTCCCCTCCGATCCCGGCCCCGCCCGCCCTTTCACGATCGAGGCGCATATCCTCGATTTTAAGAAGAACATCTATGGCTCTACCGTCAAACTGTTCTTTTTGAAGAAGATCCGGGATGAGCGGACGTTTCACGACGCCGCGGAGCTGGCCGCCCGGATCCGCAAGGACCTTGAGGACGCCCGGAGGTATTTCGAAAAGAATGAGATCTCGTCTCCGCGAAATATGGTATAACATAGGCCAGGAGTCGGATTATGACTGAAAAGATCAAGGCCAGCGTCATGGACGCGACGAAGATCCGGCGCGTTATCGACCGCATGGCCACCGAAATCCTCGAGCGCAACCGCAACCTCAAGGCTCTCGTGATCGTCGGGATCCGCACGCGCGGTATCTATATCGGAAAGCGCATCGCCAGAATCATCAAGGAGAAGGAGGGGGTGGACATCCTCGTGGGCATTATGGACATCACCCGCTACCGGGACGATTTTTCCAAGAACGAGACGCCTCACAAGGGGACCAAGACGGACATCCCGTTCCCCATCGCCAAAAAGGACGTCATTCTCATCGACGACGTCCTGATGACCGGCCGAACGATCCGGGCGGCCATGGAAGGCCTGTTCGATTTGGGCCGGCCGAGATCGATCCAACTGCTCGTTCTCATCGACCGCGGCCACCGCGAACTCCCGATCCGCGCCGACTACATCGGCAAGCAGCTCCCCTCCTCCCGGCGCGAGATCATCAAGGTCCGCCTCAAAGAGATCGACAACCGCGATGAGGTTCTGATCACGGAGCCCGTTGCGCTGAAATGACAGGAGAGGTTCCGAATATGGCCGGAGAACGGCGTCTCCGAGGAGGCCCCGCGTGAAAATCCTGATCAAGAACGGCCGGGTCGTCGATCCCGAGTCCGCCGTCGACGAAACCCTCGACATTCTGATCGACGGCGGCAGGATCGCCGACATCAAGCCTTCGATCAAAGCCAAGGACGCGACCGTCATCGACGCCGCGCGCCTCGTCGTCGCGCCCGGTTTCATCGATATGCATGCGCACCTGCGCGAGCCCGGACAGACATCCAAGGAGACCATCGAGACAGGAACCCGGGCGGCGGCGCGAGGCGGATTCACCTCCGTCTGCGCCATGCCGAACACGAAACCGGCCAACGATGAGCGGGCCGTGACCGATTTCATTCTGGCCCAAGCCGCCAAGAAGGCCGTCGTGAACGTCTACCCGATCGGAGCCCTGACCAAGGGGCTTCTGGGTTGGGAGGTGACGGACATGGCCGATCTCGTCGCGGCCGGGGTTATCGCCTTCTCCGACGACGGGAGATGCGTCCAGGACAACCGGGTCATGCGGCGGGCGCTCGAAACGGCGAAGTCGCTGGGCGCGCTCGTCATCGACCACTGCGAGGACCGGCCGCTCTCGGAAGGCGGCGTCATCCACGAAGGAGCGATGTCACGGCGGCTAGGGCTGCCCGGCATCCCCGCGGCGGCCGAGGATATCATGGTCGCCCGGGATATCATCCTGGCCGAAGCGTTGGAGACCCGGGTCCATCTCGCCCACCTCAGCACCGGTGGCGCGGCCCATCTCGTCCGGGAGGCGAAGTCGCGGGGCGTCAGGATCAGCGCCGAGGTCTCGCCGCATCATCTCGTTCTCGACGACCGGGATCTCGAAAAACGGGAACCGGTCTTCAAGGTGAATCCCCCGCTGCGGAGCCCCGAGGACGTCCGGGCGCTGATCGCCGCGGTCAAGGACGGCACGGCGGACGTGTTCGCCACCGACCACGCCCCCCACACCTTCAAGGAGAAAGACGCGCCGATCGAAAAGGCGCCGTTCGGCATGGTCGGGCTGGAGACGTCCGTGTCCATCCTTCTCGACCGGCTCGTCAACAAGAACGTCATCTCGATCATGCGCTTCATCGAGATGATTTCGACGAAACCGGCCCAGCTCCTCTCCCTCAAGGCCAAAGGCCGGATCGCCGTCGGGGCCGATGCCGACCTGACGATCCTCAACCTGCACCAGAACGTCGTGGTCGACGCGGGGGCGTTCGTTTCGAAAGGAAAGTACAGCCCCTTCCACGGCTGGAAGCTGAAAGGCGCCCCCGTGATGACGATCGTCGGCGGCCGCGTCGTTTATCCTTTCGCATCATGATGAGGAACATCTTGAGAAAAAGAAAAAAGCCAAGCGTCGTCTCGGAGCTCGAACGTGAGCTTCGCTATCAGTTTCGGAACAAGGACCTCCTCCTCCAGGCGCTGACGCACAGCTCCTTCGCCTACGAGAGCGCCGAAAAGTCCAGGGACAACGAATTGATGGAGTTCCTGGGCGATTCCGTCGTCGGCCTGATCGCCGCCGCGTTCTTCTACGGATCCTACCCCGAGGTCACCGAGGGCGACCTGTCGAAGTTGAAATCCTCGGCAACGAGCACGATCGGCTTGGCGGAGTATGCCCGGCAGATCCGGCTCGACCATTTCATGCGCGTCGGCCGGGGCGAGGAAAAGAGCGGCGGCCGGAAAAAGGACAGCATCCTGGCCGGGACCTTCGAAGCCGTGCTGGGGGCCGTCTTCCTCGACGGCGGCTACAAAGCGGCCCAGGATGTCTACCTGAACCTGCTCCGCGGATCGTTCAAGAAGATCAAGGACGAGGACCAGCTCGACATCAACAACTATAAATCGGCCCTCCAGGAATTCCTTCACAAAGAGGACCTTCCGGCTCCCCATTATAAGCTGATGAAGTCGACCGGACCCGATCACAATAAGGAATTCGTAGTCGAGGTCTTCGTCAACAAGACATCCCTGGCCAAGGCCAGCGGCCCCTCGCGGAAAGCGGCCGAGCTCAAGGGGGCCGAAAAGGCTCTCAAGAGCTTCTTCGGAAAAAAGATCAAAGCCTTGACCAAGGAGACGTTCATCTTCAAGAAGTGATCTGTCGGCCCATGGTCAAGTGCTCCCGTTGCCGTCAAAGAAAAGCCAAGCGCCGCTGTCCCGGTCTGAGGAGCGACCTCTGCCCTCTGTGCTGCGGGATCATGCGCGGTAGGGAGGTCGCCTGCCCGCCCGCCTGCCGTTTCCTGGCCGAACACAAACCCTACCGGGAAAAAAAGATCCTGGAAAAGAAGCCGGCTCCGCCGGCGCGCCCGGGACGTCCCCCGGACGATCCCTGGAAGGACGAGCGGACCGCCTGGCTGGCGCTGAACATCGAGGCTCCGCTCAAAGAGATCGGCGAACGTGATCCGGCGTTCACCGACGGCGAGGCCATCCTCGCCCTCGAATACGCCAAGGACAAGCTGTCCAGGGGCCGGAATCTCATCCTGCTGCCGGGAGAAGAGCGGACCTCGCGAAACGACGCCGGCGAGATGGTCTTCCGGAGCCTGCAGAACTGCACGTACGAGGGCGGTCTGATCCTGACGGCCGCGGGGGACGGCTACAAGAGCGAGGAGAAGTTCCAGTGCCTGGACCGCCTGATCCTGGCGGCGCGCTTTTGGACGAGGAAGAATTTCCAGGGTCGGGCTTATCTCGAGCACTTGACCGAACAATTCGCCCGGATCGCCGAATCGTCCCGCCGCTCCAAAATCATCCAGCCCGGATAACCGGCCGGATTATTTCACGGACCGTCAGCGAGTTTCACGCCTCACGTCATCATTCTCGGTCAAAAGTTCCTTGGAAGAAAGTGCGACCCGGCCCTTCTCACGAGAGGAATCCTCCTTGCCCACCCGCGGCTATTTTTTCAAGCCGTTGACCAGCGCCGCCAGGACTTTCTCTCCCAGAGCGTCCTGGCCGTCCTTGATCTTGGTCACGCCGCAGATATAGGAACCCGCTTTGGCCACGAAGACGTGCTTTAGATAAGCATCCTTGACATGCACTCCGTACGACCGCTTGTCGGCGGCCTGCCCGCTCTTGATGAAATTATCCAGATATTGCTTCAGCATGGCGTCCGCTTCGTCGGCGGTCCTTCCGTCGATGAGGAAGGCGTCGAATTCCTGACCGGCCTGCCGATAGCCGGCGATGAACCCGTTCTTCAGGAACTTGAACCCCATGACATTGCGCAGGATGAACTTTTCGCTGTTGGCGACGAGCCCGTCCTTCGGGAAGGCCCGCAGGAGAACCGGAAAACCTCCCGGGTTATTGATCTTGTCGACGATGGCTTCGGCAAAAAGCTTCAGGAATCCCTCGGTTTGGCCGCCGCCCTCATAGCACATCAGTTTGACGTAATAGCGGCCGGCCAGGAAATTCAAGGTCCCCTCTTCGAGGTAGCCTTGAACGCCGATCGGGATGAAACGGCTTTCGGAAAAGCGCTCGGCGCTGTAGATGCCGAACGCGTTCAGCTCCGATCCCATGTCGTAGATCTCGGTCGTCAAGGACGTTTTCGTCCGGCCGCCCTGGAACTCGGCGACGATCAACTCCTTGAAATCGTAGCTGATATACGCCTCGGCCGCCCCGTCGATGAACTCGTAAAGGGTTTCCGGACCATAGCGCTGGACGCCCTCCGCGGCCTTCCAATTGGCCACCTGGGGAAGAAGCGACGTCAGGGACGACGCCCCGATTTTTTGAGCCCCCGGCGCCGGCGAATTGAGCGCCGCCGCCAGGGCCAGGATCAAGACGATTTCTTTTCTCGACATCTTCCTCTCCATGCTTGACTCCTATCGATTCAGGTCCCGGCTCTTAATATAACCGCAACGGACCGCATTGACAAGTCTCGACCGGCTGGGGTAATTTGACATCGATGGCCGCTTCAAAGGTCGTGATCGTCCGGGGAAAAGGGGTTATACCGCGAAAAGGCGAGGTCGAGCCGAAGGTCCTCGCAAACATGTACGAGCGCGGCTTCCGTCTTCTCACCGGCCAGAACAATAGCGTTGCGGGGTTGCGGACGATCTTCGCGCCTGCCGATCGCATCGGGATCAAGGTCAACGCCATAGCCGCTCCCGAGCTCACAACGCCCCCCGAAGTCAGCTTGCCCCTCGCCCGCCTCATGGTCGCGGCGGGGATCCGAGAGAGACAGATCGTCGTCTGGGATCGGACGAACCGCGAGCTCAAGGAAGCTCGATACCGCCTGAATTCCGGCGGTGATGTCTTTCAGATCATGGGGACGGACACGGCCGGTATGGGCTACCCCGGCGAGCCGATCACTCATCTCAACATCGGGAGCCTGTTCTCGGCCATCCAGTCGAGCTTCGTCACCGCTTCGGTCAGCCTGGCCGTATTGAAAGACCATGGGATGGCCGGGATCACGGCCGGCTTGAAAAACTATTATGGCGCCGTCCATAATCCCAACAAATACCATGACGACAACTGCAATCCCTTCATCGCCGAGCTCTTCGACGCTCCGTCGATCAAATCGAAACACCGGTTGACGATCCTGGACGCCCTGGTCGTTCAATACCATCGAGGCCCTTCCTACCACGCCCGCTGGGCGGAAACCTATGAAGCGTTGATCTTCAGCCTGGACCCCGTGGCGGCGGATTTCGTCGGTTGGCGGATCGTCGAGGATCTCCGGAAAGCGAAAGGGCTTCCCTCTTTGGAAGAAGACAAGCGGGCGCCGCTCTATCTCCGGACGGCGGAACGGATGGGGCTGGGAACGGCGACGCTTTCGGGGATCCAGATCGTCGAGGAAACGGCCTGAGGGATCGAGCAAGCCCATGAAAAGACGTATTTTCTTCCGGACCGCGGCGGGCGCGGGAGCCGTTCTGAGCGCGGATCCCGGGCCGGCGCTTCATCATCTCTACGCCTTCGGCCAGACGGTCAACCTGTCCCATGTCGAGGCGCGCTATTACAAGCGCCTGGCCGACCGGGAGATCGAATGCGGCCTCTGTCCCCGACGCTGCAAGCTGGGCGATAAGGAGCGAGGCTACTGCGGCGTCCGCCAGAACGAGGGCGGGACATATTACACGCTCGTCTACGGCAAAGCCTGCTCGGTCAACGTCGATCCCATCGAAAAAAAACCCTTTTTCCACGTCCTGCCGGGGTCGGACGCCCTGTCCATCGCCACGGCCGGCTGCAACGTTCATTGCAAGTTCTGCCAGAATTGGGAGATCTCGCAGGTCCGGCCGGAGCAGGTCCAAGCCTTGGACTTCCCTCCCCGCGCCGTCGCCGACGCGGCGGTCAAATATCGCTGTCCCACCGTCGCTTACACATATTCCGAGCCGACGGTTTTTTATGAATATATGGTCGACACCGCCGTCGAAGCCAAGCGCCAAGGCGTCCGGAGCGTCGTGGTCTCGGGCGGGCATATCAACCCCGAGCCCCTCGAAGCCCTGACGAAGGTCGTGGAGGCCATCAAGATCGATCTTAAGTCCTTCGACGAGGACTTCTATAGGACGTACGTCCGGGGCGAATTGAAACCGGTCCTCGAGGCCATCAAGATCATCGCCCAAGCCGGGATCTGGTTGGAAATCGTCTACCTCGTCATTCCGACGTTGAACGACGCCGTCGAGGACGTCCGGAAGATGACCCAGTGGCTCCATCGGGAGATCGGGCCGGAAGTCCCGCTCCACTTCACCCGGTTCCATCCCATGTATCTCATCAAGAACCTCCCCCCGACGCCTATCTCGACCCTTGAAAAGCTCCGCCAGACCGCCCTCCAAGAGGGTCTCCGCTACGTCTACACCGGGAACATCCCGGGCCACGAAGGGGAGAACACCTTTTGTCCGAAATGCCGGAAGATGGTCATCGAAAGAAGCGGCTACAAGATCGTCAGGAACGATCTGAGGCAAGGAACGTGTCCAAATTGTCAGCATCGGGTCCCGGGAATCTGGACCTGAGGTTCTCTCCGCCGGCCTTGCTCCTCGGCCTGCTGGCCGCCTCGCTCCAGATCTTTCTCCTCAGGGAATTCGCGGCCCAGTTCTACGGCAACGAACTGGTCTTCGGGCTCGTCCTGGCCTCTTGGCTCTTGTGGGGCGGATGCGGGAGCCTGTGGGCTTCGGGGCGGGAGCCCGGGAGAAAGGGATTGGCGGTCCTTTTTTTCGGCGTCCTGCTCGTCGCCCCCGGCTGTTTCGCCGCTCTGCGGTTTTCCCGCTTCTTCCTAGGCATTTTGCCGGGCGAGTTGATCGGTCTCGGGCCGATCCTTCTCTTCGCCGTCGTTCTCTCTTTCTTCCTGAATTTTCCTCTGGGGGCGATCTTCGTTTTCACGGTCAAGGACGAAGGTCACCTGCCCCGGGTCTATCTCTGGGAATCGATCGGCGCCGCCGCGGGCGGCCTCCTGACCTATCTCACCCTCATCCCCCTGCTGTCCAATTGGCAGGCGCTGGCCGTCATCGGGGCGGCCTCGGCGGCGGCTGTGTTTTTCTTGTTGAACGGCAGGAAGGCGGCCATCGCCTTCACTCTCGTCTTGGTTGTCCACGCCGCTCTTTTCTTTTCCGACCTTCCGGCCCAAAAGCTCGCTTGGCGGCCTTTCGCCCTCGTCCGGACGAAGGACAGCCTTTACGGCAAGCTGCAGGTCATTCGAACGTCCGAGCAGTTCACCCTTTACGACAACTCGCTCCGTGTCTACTCCTTCCCCGACCTCGACGCGGCCGAGGAATCCGTGCATTTCGCCCTGCTCCAGAGGCCTGAGGCCGGGCGGGTCCTGTTGATCGGCGGCGGCGCCGGCGGAAGCCTGGCCGAGATTCTCAAATATCCCCGGACCGACGTGGATTACGTCGAGCTCGATCCCGAGATCATCCGGCTGTCCGAGATCTTCCAGCCCGACGCCGAGAAAGGATCCCTTCGAAACCCGCGGGCTCATCTCGTTTATGACGACGGCCGGGCGTTCTTGGAAGAGACCCCGGCCGTCTATGACGCCGTTATCCTTAACCTGCCTGAACCGGCCACCGCCCAGATCAACCGGTTCTACACGCGGGAATTCTTCGCTCGTGTTCGAGACAAGCTGGCCGAGGGCGGGGTCTTCTCGTTCCGCGTGCCGTCGGCCGAAAACTATATCGGTCCGGAGCTTCAAAAATTTCTCTCGGTCATGGCCAACACCTTGCGGCAGGCGTTCCCCGTGGTCAAGGTCGTCCCCGGAGATTCCAACGTTTTCCTGGCATCCGCCGGGCCGCTGACGGTGGAGGCCGAGGACCTGATCGGGACGATGCGGCGGTTCGGCCTGAAGAACCGCTACGTGACGCCGGAACGGCTTCCGGCGCGTCTCCATCCCCTGCGGGTCGAGGCCCTTCGTATGAAGATCGATGCGGGGCCGGCGGGATTGAACTCGGACCTCCGTCCCATCAGCTATTTCTTCAATTCCGTTCTCTGGAGCACGCAGTTCAAAAGCCTCGAATCGAAGGTTCTTCTCGGCCTGGCCCGGATCCCCGTCCCCTGGCTGCTGGGCGTTCCGTTCCTTGTCTTCGTCGGGCTCCTCGCCTTCATCGGAGGGAGGGGGCGAAGATCCGCGATTTCGGCCGTTCCCATCGCCCTCATGGGCCTGACCACGATGGCCGGCGAGATCATGATCCTCATCTGGTTCCAAGCCCTGTATGGATTCCTCTACCGTCAGGTCGCCCTGATCCTGGCCGCGTTCATGACGGGGTTGGCGCTGGGAGCGCTGGTCGGGGCCAAACGCGGACGGCTCCGCGATCGGCACATCGTGCTCCTGCAGTCCGGGCTGCTGCTCGTCGTCCTGACCATGCGACTCGCCCTGGACTATCGACCGCCGCCGATCGTTCCCTTCGCCCTGCTCTTCGTTTTAGGCTATCTGGGAGGGGATTTTTTCATCGTCTCCAACAGGCTCTTTTTCAAGGACAAGGGACAGGCCGGGCTGGGATACGGGTGGGATCTCCTGGGATCGTGCGCGGCCGCCGTGGGACTGTCGGCGATCCTCGTCCCGCTGGCCGGACTGCCCGTCCTTTTTGAATATTTGTTTCTGGCGAACGCGTTCGGATTGCTTTTTCTCGTTCTGCGGCGAAAAGATCGTCCTCCGCTCCCTTAGCTTCGGGGAATGAAGCAGACGAAGAAAAGGCGGATCCGAAGGGTGTCCTCCCGGGATTGACAAAAACCCTTGTTTCCCGAGGCGTTCCTCGGCTAAGATAAGAACATGGTGATTCCGTCGGCCCGAGCGGCCGCGCGGGCCGAATCCTGAGGGGAGGAACAGCCATGATCCAAATCGAACAAACGTTCATGGATTTCTTATTGGAGCACCAGGAGCGCCACAAACGCAGCTACCACTTCCTGATCCTCATGAACTCCATCCTCAACGCCGCCAAACGCATCCAATTCTACTATTCGACCGGCGCCCTGCGGGGAAACCTGGGGATGACGGGATCGACCAACATCCAGGGCGAGGACGTCCTCCATATGGACATGATCGCCAACGAGCTGGTCAAGCATTCTCTCGCCCGTTCGGGCCGGGTCGTCCACGCCATCGGCGAAGAAGAGGAAGAGATCATCGTGATGAACGAGGAGGGCGGCCGGTACTTCGTCTACTACGACCCCATGGACGGCTCGTCCAACGTCCCCCACAACCTGCCGATCGGATTGCTCTTCGGCGTAGCCAAGCGCGCCCTCGAGGGGGCGGAGGATATGCATCTGAGGGCCGGCCGCGAATACATCGCCGCCGGCATGTTCGTCATCCCGACCGGCACTTTCACCATCGCCCTGCACAACGCGGGCTGCTGGAGATTCCATCTCGATGAGACGTTCAATTTCGTCAAACCGACGAGCATGATGCTGCCCGTCTCCAAAAAGACCTGGGAGCTCTCGTTCAATTCGTCCCACCGGGAAACGTACGCCCTGCCCGTCCAGAAATGGATCGCCGAGAACGAAAAAAAATACCGCTTCCGCTACATGGGCGCTCTGGCCGGGGACTTCCACCGCATCCTGCTCAACGGCGGCCTGTTCATGTATCCCGCCATCGTCAACCATCCCGATCCCCGGAAGAACCGGCCCCAGGGGAAATTGCGGTTGATGTACGAGGCGGCGGTCGTCGCTTTCATGTGCCGCGAGGCCGGCGGCGGAGCGGTCGATGAGAACGGCAAACCGATCCTGGACATCGTCCCGGAGAAACCCCACCAGCGGACGGCCCTTTATATCGGATCGAAACCTCTGGTCGACGAGATCACCAAGGTCCTCAAAGAAAAATAATAAGCCCGAGGATTCTCCCTTTCCGGATCATGGTCTCTGGAGGTCCCGACCCCCTACTCCGCCCGACCGGGGCCGGCTCGCCGGAATCGCTCGACTGGACGTCAGCCTCAAGAATTCCTCGAATCAATGGAAGAGCAGGCCGTGGCCGTCGACCCCGGACTTCCACGGTTTCGTCAGGTCTCCATCTTTTTCCGCCTTGCCTTCAAGACGAGGTCGTCCAGGATCGAATAGACGACCGGGACGACCACCAGGGTCAGGATCGTCGAACTGATCAGGCCGCCGATGATCGTGTAGCCGATCGCCGCGCGGAACCCGGAACTCGTCCCGAAGCCGGCCGCGACCGGGATCATCCCCAGAATCATGGCCAGCGTCGTCATCAGGATGGGCCGCAGCCGCGTCGAGCCGGCTTCCACGATCGCTTCGAACCGCTTCAATCCCCTTTTCCGCAGGACATTCGTGTAGTCGACGAGGAGGATCGAGTTCTTGGTCACCAGGCCCATGAGCATGATCAGTCCGATGAAGGCGACCATGTCGAAGAGCTTGTTGGCCAGGAGGAGCCCGAGGACCGCCCCGATCATGGAGAGCGGCAGGGCGAGCATGATGACGAACGGCTGGACGAACGACCCGAACTGGGAGGCCAGGACCATATAGACGAAGACGATGGCCAGGGCCATGGCCAGGCCGAGCGAGGCGAACATCTTCTGGTTCATTTCGACCTGCCCGCCGAATTGGTAGGTCACGCCCTTGGGGAACGGCAGGGCGGCCAGGGAGGCGTTGACCTTCTGCGTGATCTCGTTGAGGGCCCGGCCCTTGAGGATGTTGGCTCCGAT
Source organism: Candidatus Aminicenantota bacterium (assembly GCA_026393865.1). Classification (GTDB taxonomy): domain Bacteria; phylum Acidobacteriota; class Aminicenantia; order Aminicenantales; family UBA4085; genus JAPKZI01. The sequence goes on along the minus strand of JAPKZI010000044.1, from coordinate 44,211 downwards.
CATGATCTGCCGGGTCCGGTTGGAGCGCTTGATCTGGGTTGGGCCGCTGACCGCTTGAAGCCGGCCGACCTGGTCCAGGGTGATGGTGCCGCCGCGCATAGTCGGCAGATAGACCCGGCCGAGCTTCTCGAGGTTGAAACGGACATCCTCGGAGGCGCGGACGCGGATGTCATAAAGCTTCTCGAACTCGCGATATTTCGAAGCGATGTCGCCGTCGACGATCGAACGCATCGCCGCGGCGATTTGAGCCGTGCCGGTCCCGAGCCGCGAAGCCCGCTCCCGGTCGAGCCTGATTTGAAGTTCCGGTTTGGGCGGCCGGTTGTCGCTGTTGACGTCGACCAAGCCGGAGATATTCTGGAGGGCGAGCTTGACCTGATCGGCGGCGTTGCTCAAGGCGGAGAGGTCCGTCCCCTTCAGATAAATCTGGACGGGGAGCTGCTGCATCGAGGCGAAGGCCGCGCCGCCCATCGAGCTGGCCTCTTGGAAGGTGATCGACGCGCCGGGAATGTCGGTCAGCATCGGCCGGAGCTTGTCCTGGTACTCCTGGGCCAGTTTGGTCGGGATGGTCAGCTTGACGTTGATCGTGGCCACGTCGGACGAACCGTCCGTGGACCCCACGACCGCGGCCACGTCCCCGATTTCAGGCTGCGCTTTCAGGATCTTTTCGATCGACCGGACGATCAAATCGGTCTGGCCGAGCGAGCTGCCGGACGGGGTCTGGATGACGAGATTGAATTCCGGCCGCGAGCCGTGAGGGGTTTGGCCGGTCCCGACCACGGTGAAGAGATAGGCGCTGAGGAAGAAGACCAAGGTCGTGATCAGGATCATGGTCTTGCGGTGTTTCAAGGCCCAGCGCAAGAGCGGCCGGTAATTGTTCCCCAGCTTGTCATAGAGCCGGGTGACGAGGTCCTGAAAACGGGAGGACAGCGTTTTTTTACCGTTCCGCTCGACACTCTTGAAGAAATGGGCGGACAGCATCGGGGCGAAGGTGAACGCCTCGAAGAGAGAGATGAGGACGGCCGCGGCGACCGTCACTCCGAATTGGCGGAAGAACTTGCCGGCGATTCCGGTCGTGAAGGCGACCGGGAGGAAGACGGCGACGATGGTCATTGTCGTGGCCGTGACGGCCAATCCCACCTCGGACGTCCCATCGCTGGCGGCCTGCTTTGGATCCTGGTGGAGCTTCTCCATGTGACGGAAGATGTTCTCGCGGACGACGATGGCGTCGTCGATGAGGAGACCGACCGACAGGCTTAGAGCGAGCAAGGTGATCATGTTGACCGTGTAGCCGAGCGCCCCCATGACGCCAAAGGCGGCGATGAGGCAGACGGGCAGTCCGGCCACCGTGATGAGCGTGTTGCGGAGGTCGCCGAAGGAAAAGAGCACGACCAGCCCGGCGAACAGGATGCCCAGGATCAACGTTTTGATGACGTCGTCCCGGGACTCCTCGATCATGAGCGACGAGTCCGTCGTCGTCCTGATATCGAGGTCAGGGTTGGCTGTTTTAGCGGCCGCGATCATCTTGTTGACCTGGTCCGCCACCTTGACCGTATTCGTCCCCGACTGCTTTTGGACGATGAGCGAAACGCATTCCCGGCCATTGATCCGCGAAATCGCCCTCTTGGTCTTGAAATCGTCCTTGACGGCGGCGATGTCCTTCAGGTAAACGGGATTGCCGCCGACGTTGGCGATGACGATGTCCAGCATTTCCTGGAGGCTGGTGAACTCGGCCTTGGTTCGGACGAGAAAATCCTGGGACTTCTCCGTGACCCGCCCGGCCGGCAGGTTCAGGTTCTCGCCGCGGATAGCCTGGGTGATCTGGGCGATGGATATGCCCAGGGCGTTCATCTTGTCCAGGTTGACCTCGACCTGGATCTCCCGCTCCAGCCCGCCGATGAGGTCGACCGCGCCGACTCCGTCCACCTGCTGGATCTGGACTTTGATCGTATCGTCGACGAACTGACGGACTTGGGGAAGGTTCATCCGGCCGCTCTTGCTCAGGATGCCGAAGGAGATGATCGGCGAAGCCGACGGATCGAACTTGTTGATGACGGGTTCGATGATCTCCCTGGGAAGCGTATTCCGGATCCCGGCGACCTTCTCCCGGACCTCGGTCGAGGCCAGCTGGGCGTCCTTCTCCAGGACGAAAGAGGCCACGACGACCGAGACCCCCTCGGCCGAGGTGGACGAGATTTTGTCGACCCCGTTGATCGTGCTGAGGACGTCCTCGATCGGCTTGCTGACCTGGGATTCCATCTCCTCGGGGCCGACGCCGGGATTGGCGATGGTGATGGCGACGATCGGCAGGGTGATATCGGGCATCAGATCGACGCCGAGGCGGGAGTAGGACAGGACGCCCACGACCACCAGGGAGAGGATGACCATGGTGATGAAAACGGGCTGTTTGATCGAAATATCGGCGATTTTCATGGCTGGATCGTTCCTCAGACTTGGGCGGGTTTGGACGCGACGACCTTGATCTTGTCCTTGTCGTTGAGCTGGCCGGCCCCGGTCGTCACGATCCTTTCGTCGCCCTTGAGTCCGGTGAGGATCTCAATGACGTCGCCGACGACGGCCCCAACGGACACCGCCTTCATTTTGGCCAGGCCGTCCGCGGCGAGAAACACGAACTTCTGCCCGCCGCGATCGACCACGGCCCCCAGGGGGACGACGGTCGCCGTACGCGTGCTGATCACCCATTCGACCTCGACGTACATGCCCGGTTTGATGCGGTGGTTGGGATTGGGGATGCTCAGCTCGACGTCGACCGTGCGGCTGATGGGATTGGCGATCGGACTGATGTTCGTGACCCGCGCGGAGAAGATCTCGCCGGGATAGGCTTCGAGGGCTACCCGAGCGCTCTGGCCCATCCCGATGAATCGGATCTTCTTCTCGTCCACGGCCACGACGACCTTGACCGTGTCGATATCGATCAGATTCATGATCGGCGAGTTGGGATTGACTGAGGCTCCGGGGTTCAGGATGATCCGGGCCACGACGCCCTTGGCGTCGCTTTTCACTTCGTAGGGTTTGTAGTCGTAACCGACCTCGTCGCGATTGACGACGGACACGATCTGGCCGGGTTGGACGGCGCTGCCCATCTTGACCAGGTTGTTGGCGACCTTGCCACTCACCTTGGAGAAGATTGAGACCTCGGCGTCCGACTGGATGCTGCCCACGGCGTGGACCTTGTCGGCAATCTCCAGCCGGCTCGGCAGGACGGCTTCGACCGGGACGATCGTCTCGGGGGCCGGCTGGCTCGCCGCCTTTTTCTTAGCCTGGATATTCTGGTTAGCCCGGTATCCGACGAACGCCGCGAGGGCGATCAGGATCAGGATGATGATGATTCTTCCGATTTTCATATTTTCCTCCCACAAGAACGAAACAAATTGAATTTGCTCAAGGTATGATTATAAATGAGCTGGAGAAGATTGAGCCGGGCGCTCTCGAGCGCGTTCTGGGTATCGATGAGGTCCGTGGCGTTGAGGAGGCCGTTCTGGTATCGTTCGTCCGCGATCCGGAGGGCGTCCTCGGCCTGCTTGATCTTGACCTTCTCGATTTCGAGTTTCTGTTCGATTGTCTTGAGGTCGGCCAGGCCGGACTGGATCTCTATGGTCACCGTCCGTTCCTGGTCCGTCTTCCTCATTTCGACCGCCCGCAGGTTGGACTCGGCCTGGGCCACTTGGGCGGCCGTTCGCCGGCCATCGAATACCGGATAGGCCACCGAGAGCGTCGCTGTCCAGTTCCCTTTGATTTTTTCCATGTCCGGCATGAATCCGTTCCGGAATTGATAGTTGACGACAGCGGCGACGGTCGGCTTATCGGCAGTCTTAGCCAGGTCGCGCGAGGCCCGGCCGAGATTGAGCTGATGCTGGACCTGTTGGAACTCGACCCGGTTGGCCAACGCTTCCTGGAGGAGCGCGGCCTGATCGAAGTTCTCCGGCTCGAAAGCGAGCGAAGCGGCCGGATCAAAAGGCGCTTTTTCATCACGCCCCGACAGGGCGTTGAACATGATCTGGAACTTGTGGATGTTGTTCTCGAAGTCGAGCTTCTGAGCCTGGAGGCCGCTGATCTGGACCTGGATCAGATCCCGGTCGAAACTCGAGGCCAGCCCGGCTTGATAGCGTTGGCTCATGATGTCCCGCTTTTTCTCGAAAGTCCTGAGGTTGTCGTCGAGGACCTTGATCGCTTCTCTGAAGAAGAGCGTCCCGTAATAAATAGGAACGACCTGGTAGGAGAGCGAGTGTTTGGCCAAGAGGACGCCATCCTGGGCCAAGTTCCACCCGGCCGTGTTCATTTCGACCATCCGCGCCGTCCGCCCCCAGTTGAACACTTGTTCGGCGACCGAGGCCTGCATGTTGTAATTGTTCGGAAGCCCGAACCGGAAATTGTATGTCTGACCTAAGAATTGCATGGACATTTCGCTGACGAGGCTCATCCGCATATAGCTCCCGGCGACGTTGACCTGGGGCCAATAGAGGCTCTTCGTTTCGCTGATCTTGAGCTCGGCGCCGACCACGGACTCCTGAGCGATCTGGACCTGCTCGCTGTTCTTGAGCAGGAACTCGGCGGCTTCCTTGAGCGTCATCCTGTCCTGGGCGAGCGCCGCCGTGCCTGCCCCGAGGGCCAGGACCAAGATGATCTTGGGAACGTGTCGTGTCATTTCGATTCCTCCATTACGCGTTTAATGAGACCGATGAAGAAATGGGCAGCCGCTTCGGCTTCGGCCTTGTGGCCCTCGAGCAGTTTGATCCCGATGCCGATCTGCAGGGTTTTGATGAACTTGAGAAGCTCATCCAGGGCGAAGGGCACTTTCTCCCGGGTTATCTTCCGCTTGAGGATATCCCGGATAAAGTCGCCGTGTAATTCGTAGATCTTGGCCGACTCTTTGAACGTCTCGTCGCCCTCGAAGCGGACGAACCCGAACATGCAGGGCAGGAACATCTTCAGGAAACCTTGGTTCTTGTCGAAATACTCGAGGTAGAAATCGAGGGTCTGCTGGAGGGCCTCGATAAAGGTCGACGTCTCGGTGATTCGGGTCCGGACCTCATCATGGACCTTCCGTCCTTCCCGCTCCAGCAGGTGGACATAGATTTCGTCCTTGCTCTTGAAGTAATAATAAAGAGTTCCTTTGGCCAGCTCGGCCGCCTCGGCGATGTCGTCCATCCGGGCCTGGTGGTAGCCGCGCTCGGCGAAGACGTTCTCGGCCGCGGCGATGATCGACGTCAGGCGCGCTTTTTCTTCGCGTCCCCGTCGCTCTTTGATGCCCATTTTCGACTCTCCGGTCAGTTAATTACCAGTTGGTCATTTTACGGACAAGTCTGACCCTTGTCAAGCGCGACCTCAACAAAGTTGAATGAGATCCTTCGCTTCGCTCAGGATGACATTTGACAACAAAAATCCGCCTGGTATAAGCTGGCCCCTGCCGCATGAAAAGCACCCGGCGCCGGAAGCGGATCCTGGTCAAGATCATCGGGGAATGAACCGCGGCCGCGAAACTTTTTCCGGGAGGGAATATGAAAACAAACGCCTTGTCCCGGCCCGCGTTGGCGGGTCTCGTCCTCGTCCTGTGTCTGTCGATCTCCTTCGGCCAGGCCCCGGCGAGCGTTGCTCTGCCCTCCGCGCAAGCAAGGGCCAAGGTTAAGGTCGCCAAGGAAAAACAGTTCGTCCTCGACTGGCTCGGCCAGCCTCCGGTCGTGGAAAAATTCGGCCGGATCTCTGATTCGATCTGGTCGTACGCCGAGCTCGGCCTTCAGGAGGTCAAATCGTCCAAGCTCCTGGCCGATACGCTCGAGCAGGCCGGGTTCAAAGTCGAGCGCGGTCTGGCCGGCATGCCGACCTGCTTCGTCGCCTCCTACGGGTCCGGGAAGCCGGTGATCGGACTGCTCGGCGAATTCGACGCCCTGCCCATGCTCTCCCAAAAAGGACGCGTTCCGGCGCAGGACCCGCTTGTGTCGGGCGCGCCTGGGCACGGCTGCGGACACAACGCCATGTGCGCCGCGGCCGCGGCCGCGGCCATCGCCGTCAAGGAGGCCATGGACAAATTCGGCCTCAAAGGGACGATCAAGGTCTTCGGCTCCCCGGCCGAGGAGATCATCGCCAGCCGGCCTCATATGATCCGGGCCGGCCTCTTCAACGATGTGGACGCCGTCATCGACAACCACAGCGGCAGCGGCTTCGGGACGAGCTATGGCCGGGGCGGCAACGCCGTTTTTTCGGTCATCTTTTCCTTCAAAGGAAGGACCGCCCACGGGGCCAATGCCTGGGCGGGCCGGAGCGCCTTGGACGGCGTGGAGATTATGGACATCGCCACGAACTTCCTGCGCGAGCATCTCGACCCGGCCTACCGGATGCACTACGTGATCACCGAAGGCGGGCAGGCCCCCAACGTCGTGCCCGACCGGGCCAGCGTTTGGTATTACGTCCGGAACAGCGACGAGCGGGTCGAGGAGATGTTCGAGCGCGTTCTCAGCTGCGCCAAAGCCGGCGCCCTGGCTTCGGGCACGGAACTCCTGCCTCCCCGCTTTATCGCCGCCGCCCACCAGACGCACAGCAACAAGGCGGCCGCCGAGCTCATCCAGAAGAATATCGAGCTCGTCGGCATGCCCGTTTGGACCGAGGAAGAGAACGCCTTCGCCAAGGCCCTTCAGAAGGAATTGAAGGCGCGGGAAGAGGGGATGCCGACTAAAGTCGATAACCTTCGGACGCCGAGCGGCGTATCTTTCGGGGGCGGGTCGTCCGATGTCGGCGATGTGACGCTCGTCACGCCGACGGCCTCGATCCGTTTTCCGGGCCAGGTTCCCGGGGCCATCGGTCACCACTGGTCCTCCGTCGCTTGTAATTACGGTTCGACGGCCTGGAAAGGCCTGAACGCCGGGGCGAAGGCGATCGCCGCTTCGGCCGTCGATCTGATGACGAAGCCGGAGGAACTGAAAAAACTGCGGATCGAATTCGAGGAATATGCCAAAAAGTTCCCCTACAAGCCGTTCCTTCCCGCCGACGCCAAACCGCCCCTGGACCTCTATGAAGAGCTGATGAAAAAATTCGGACCGATGATGGAGAAATACGAGATCCGCTGATCAGAGAGATTTCTTTTTTGCTCGAGTCCCCGTTTTTCCGAAATCGATGTCGTCGGAGAGTTCGTTCTTATCGGCCGCCGGATCGTAGGGGAAATGGGCGGCGAGGTGTTCGCCGACTTCCTCGATGCCTTTGATCAATCCATCCCGGAAACGGCCCTTGCGAAATTCCGCGGACATAACGGCCGTCAAATGGTCCCAGAAATCCTGGCCGACCCCGGCGTGGATGCCTTCGTCTCCGAGTATGACGAATCGGCGGCGGGAGGGGACGATGAAGAAAAGAATGCCGTTCCTCTGCCTGGTATTCGTCATCCCCAGCCGCTGAAAAGCTTTTTCCGCGACCGGACGGACGCTCCCCCAGAAAAACGGCGAAACAGAGACGCGGATCTCCCCCGACGTTTTTTTCTCGGCGGCCTGGATGGCCGCCTGAATCCGACCGGGATCGATCTCCTTGATGAGCCTGCGTCTGTGCATGAACGGCATGTCGCTCTCCTGTCGTTACCAGCCCCCCGACGCTCCGCCGCCGCCCGAGCGGCCGCCGCCGCCGCTGAATCCGCCGCCTCTCCCTCCGCCGAAGCCCCCTCCTCCTCCGCCTCCCCTGCCGCCGGAGAGGATGTTCAATAGAAGCCAGAGGGCGAACGACGGATTCGTGATGAAGATGATCAGCAAGATGATGATCCCGATGATGATGAAAATGGGCGGGACCTTGGATTTTGAGGCGGACGGCTCGGGGACCGGCTGGGTATCGCCGGCCGGCCGGCCCTCGATTGTGCCGAGGAGGGAGTCCACCGCTCCTTTGACGGCCCCGTCATTGTCGCCGGCCCGGATCCGCGGCACGAGGATCTCGTTGATGACCCTGGAAGATTTGGCGTCTGTGACGACCCCTTCGAGACCATAGCCGACCTCGATTCTGAGTTTGCGGTCCTCGGCCATGATGAACAGCACCAGTCCGTCATCGATGCCCTTCCGTCCCGGCTTCCAGGCCTCGAATGCCTTGACGGCGAATTCCTCGATCGGATAGCCGCCGGTCGTCTTCCCGATATAGACCAGGACCTGACGGCCGGTCGTCTGGGAATAGCTCCGAAGCTGAGAATTGACGGCCTCGAGCGCGGCCGGCGAGAGGAAGCCCGCCGTGTCCGTCGCCCACTGCGAGGGCGAGGGCGGGATGACGATATCGGTCGACGCCGGCGCAAGAAGCGGCATACAGATGAATAGCGCGACGAGACCGAGGCCGAGGCGTAACGGGCGCACGATCAGAATTTAACTTTAGGGGCGGTCTCGGCGCCGGCTTGGGCCTTGAAATAAGGCTTCTCGGCAAAACGGGAGCCGAAGAGTCCGGCCATCAGCACCGTCGGAAAGCTCATCCGCTTGGTATTGAAGGCCTGGGCGGCTTCGTTGAAGCGCATGCGTTCGACGGTGATGCGGTTTTCCGTGCCCTCGAGCTGGGACTGGAGCGTCCGGAAATTCTCGGTCGCCTTGAGCTCCGGGTATTTCTCGATGACGACCATGAGGCGCGACAAGGCCGAAGACAATCCGTCCTGAGCCTGTTGGAACTGGGCGAAGGCCTCGGGATTATTGAGATTGCTCGCGTCGAGCTTGACCTGGCCCACTTTGGACCTGGCCTCGGTCACGGCCGTGAAGGTGTCCTTCTCGAAGGCCGCCGCGCCCTTGACCGTCTCAACCAGGTTGGGGACGAGATCGGCTCGCCGCTGATATTGGTTTTCAACCTGGGCCCACTGGGACTTGACGGCCTGGTCGAGCTTGTTGAGGCTATTGTACGTGCCGATGCCGGACAGCGCGGCAATGATCACGATGATGACGATGACTCCCAAGCAGCCGAGAAGCCCGATTTTCTTCTTGGGGGCCGGGGCCGGAGTGTTGGGCGTTCCGTTGGACATGTTTTTTCCTTCCTTTCTTAATCGATTATATCACACATGCTTTTAAAAATACGTCATCTCCCAACGATACTCCTAATTCATACCTGTCGCCGCGTCGATCTAAAACTAACTCCTAAATGACCGTCCCGTCGGCGATGGCGGCGTTCTTCGGCACGACGATGATGCCGTTGACGATACAGTAACTTTCCGCCTTCTCGTCCCGGACGCCCCGGGCGTTGACGAGCTTCACCCCGTTCCCGACCCGGGCATTCATGTCGAGGATGGCGTTGCGGACTTCGCATCCCCGGCCGATCCCTATGGGCGGGACTCCCGCGGCCGCGTTCCGCTCCAGTTCCTCCCGGGACTCGAAATAGTCGGCCCCCATGATGATCGTCCTCTCCAGGCTGGAGCCTTCGCCGATCCGGGAGCGCACCCCGACGATCGAGTCCCGGATCCGGGAGCCGTTGATGATGCTCCCCTCGCACAGGATCGATTGGGCGACGTCGGAGGCGATGATCTTCGATCCCGGCAGGAACCGGGCATGGGTGAAGATCGGCCTGTCTTCGTCATAGAAATTGAATCGGGGGAGCGGTTCGGTGAGGTTCAGGTTGGCCTCGAAGAAGCTCTTGATCGTGCCGATGTCCTCCCAGTAGCCGTCGAAGAAATAACCGAAGACCTTTTTCCGGTGGATGGCATCGGGGATGATCTGCTTGCCGAAATCATCGTTCTTATTGTTTTCGAGAAGTTCGTGAAGGACGGCCCAATTGAAGATGTATATGCCCATCGAAGCCAGGTGGGTCCGCCCGGCGGGATCGACCCCGTGGGCGCGGAACGCCTCGTCTTCGACCGCCATGGCCTCGATGGCCGCCGCCTCCTTGGGTTTTTCGCGGAACTCCATGATGCGGCCGGTCCGATCGACCTTCATCACCCCGAAATCCTTGACCTCGTCGGGCCGGACGGGGATCACGGAGATGCTAATCTCCGCGCCCGTCTTGATATGAAAATCCACGAATTTCCGGTAATCCATGCGATAGAGGTGGTCGCCCGAGAGGATGAGGACCAGGTCGCCCTCGTTCTCCAGGAAATGGAGGTTCTGGCGGACGGCGTCGGCCGTGCCCTGGTACCAATCGCGGTTCTCGAGCGTCTGCTGGGCCGACAGGATCGTCACGAAATCCTTTTGGAAGATATCGAACCGGTAAGTCAGAAAGATATGGCGGTGCAGGGATTCGCTGGCGAACTGGGTCAGGACGAAGATCTTCCGGTAGCCCGAATGGATGCAGTTGCTGAGGGGAATATCGATCAGCCGGAACCGCCCGGCGATGGGAACCGCCGGCTTGCTCCGCATCTTGGTCAGCGGATAGAGACGGTTCCCCTGCCCGCCGGCCATGATCATCGTCGCCACTTTGGCCATGGAGCGCTCCTTTCCCCGGTCGGGAGAGATAGTATATCTCAGCCCGCGGGCATTTCCAAAGAGAACGCCGCGCTAGATTTTTTTTGATTTTCGGCCAAGCTGTGCTATAGTTTGAACCGGCAAAAACACGGGAGGACGCCATGGGCGAGATGAGCCTGGAAAAGCGGTTATGTGTCCGGTTTCAGATCCCGGGGGCCGAGATCAAATATCGAAAGGAATCGACCTTCTTTAAAAAGAGCGATTTTGGCTCCGAGCCTCTCCCCCTCATCGACCTCAGCCGCGGAGGGATCCGTTTTTTTGCCCACGAGATCCCGAAGTTCGACAGCCACATCACGCTCCGGCTCTTCCTCCCGGATGAGCCGGCCCCGCTCGTCATCGAGGGCATCGTCCGCTGGTACTCACCCAATCCCGACGCCCGCTACAAATACCAGATCGGCGTTCAGCTCCTTCCCTACGGAGAAAGCAAGAATCACAACCCTCCGGAGATCCTGGAAAAGATCGTCGCCCTCGAGGATAGATTTCTGTCCGAGACGGAGCCGCCGGACAATATTCCGGAAACGGTCTGATTCCCCCGGCGCGGTCATTTTTTGGCCGCGGGCTGCTCCCCTTCGACGACGACCTGGGAATAATCCGCCATCTGGACCAGGATCCGGCGGATCGCCTGGAGTAGCGCCAGCCGGTTCTTCCTCAGCCGGCTCTCCTTATCCATCACCAGGACGCTGTCGAAAAACTGGTTGAGGCCGGGCTGCAACCGAAAGACCATCTTCTGAGCCTGGGCGAAATCGCCCTTGGCGATCATCGGGACGACGTTCTCCCTGACGATGGAGAACGTCGAAAAGAGGTTCATCTCCGCCTTCTCGACGAAGAGGTCGGCGTTGAGCGAACAGGCCGGCTGGCCGGTCAGGATATTGTTCACCCGCTTGGCCATCAGGATGAAAGGCTCGAACTGCGGGCTGGCCTTGAGGGCGTCGAGCGCCTTGACCCGCAGGAAGGAATGAGAGATGTTGTCGAGGCCCGCCCCGAGCGCCGCGTTGATGAGATCGTACCTGTATCCCCGGCGCTCGTAGATATAGCGCAGGCGATTGAGGAAAAACTCGCGGCCGTAGTCGAGGATCTCCGCCTTCGGCCGCTTGAGCTTGTCGCCGTAGACCGCGAGGACCTTGTCCAATAACCGCGGAAACGAAAAGTTCAGCTTTCGGTCGAGGATGATCTTGCAGATCCCCTGGGCGTTCCGGCGCAGGCCGAACGGGTCGCTCGAACCGGTCATCTGGACGCCGACGCCGACGACCCCGATGATGGAGTCGAGCTTGTCGGCGATGGACAGGATCGCCCCGCCCAAGGACAAGGGGGATTCATCGTCGAGTCCGACCGGCTGATAGTGCTCATAGATGGCTTGGGACACGTCCGCCGGCAGGCCCTCGACCCGGGCATAGAGCCCGCCGACCTTCCCTTGGAGCGAAGGGAACTCGCGGACCATGTCAGTGACCAGGTCGGTCTTGCAATATTCGGCGGCCATCGCCACGTCGGCCGCGTCCTTGCAGTCCTCGATTTTTCCGCAGAGATACGTCGCGATCTTTTTCAGCCTCTGGGTCTTGTCATCGTAGCTTCCGAGCTTCTCTTGAAAGAGGACGTGCTTGAGAGCCGGCGCCCGTTTTTTCAAGCTGAGCTTGAGGTCCTGCTCCCAGAAGAACCGGGCGTCCTCGAGGCGGGCTTTGAGCACTCGTTCATTCCCCTTTTGGATGAAGCCCCGGGTATCGGCCGGCATATCGGCCACTCCCAGAAAGCAAGGGAGCTGCTTCCTGCCTCTGACGACGGAGAAGAGCTTCTGCCCTTCGCGCATGGCCGTGCTCAAGATCTCGAGGGGAAGGTCGAGGTAAAGTTCGGGGAACACCCCCATGATGACGAGCGGGCATTCCACGTCGTTGGCCAGCTTGTTCAACAGCTCGGGATCGGGATAAAGCTGGGCTTTGAGAGGAGCGAGAAGGTTTTCGATCTGGGCGAGGAGGGCCGTCTTTCGCTCCTCGGCGTCGACGGTCACCAAATGCTCCTTCAGGGCCGCCCTGTACTGTTCAAAGGACGTCACGGCGATCTTTTGCGGCGACCGGATCTTGTGGCCCGTCGTGGTGTCCGAGGAGGCCAGGCCGTCGATCACGAACGGCACGATCTTGCCGCCCAGAAGACAAAGGATGTTCCGCATCGGGCGGGAGAACCGGAGCTGGCCTTCGCCCCAGCGCATCATCTTCGGAAAGGACAGCGATCCGATCACCTGCGGGACGATCCTCGCCAGGATCTCGGCCGCGTCCCGTCCTTTCTCGATCCTCCGGAAACCGACGTATTCGCCCTTTTCGGTCGTGATGATCTCGAGCCGGGCGACATCGATCCCCCGCGATCGGGCGAATCCGAGGGCTGCGGCCGTGGGCGCGCCGTCCGCGGCAAAGGCGACGGCCTTGGGCGGACCGGTGACGATCTGCTCGCGGGCTTCCTGGCCTTCGGCCAGTTCGGCCACGACGACGAGGCGCCGGCAAGTGCTGTAAGTCCGGAGCTCCTTAACCGGAATCTTGGCCGCGGCGAGCTCTTTTTCGAACCTGTCCCTCAAATCCTCGATCGCCGTCCGGACGTGGGACGAGGGCATTTCCTCGACATTGATCTCGAGCAGGAATTCCATCACGAGGCCCCCCCGGCGCCCGTGAACTTCAAGGCGACCTGGTTCACGAGGGCCCGGATCTGGGCGATCATTTTCACCCGCTCGGTGACGCTGATCGCTCCCCGGCTGTCCAGCAGGTTGAACGCGTGCGAGCATTTCAAACATTGATCGTAGGCCGGAAGGATCAAGTCCTTTTCGATGAGCCGGCCGGCCTCTCGTTCGGCCTGGTTGAAGATCTCCCGAAGCGATGGGACCGTGGCCTGGCTGAAATTGAATTCCGAGAACTGCCGTTCCTCCTCGTAGCGGAGATCGCGGTAGCTGACGTCCTCGGACCATTTCAGGTCGTAGATGTTGTCCTTCTCCTCGAGGAACATCTCCAGCCGCTCGAGGCCGTAGGTGATCTCGACGGGGATGGGAAAGACCTCCAGTCCGCCGGCCTGCTGAAAATACGTGAACTGGGTGATCTCAAGCCCGTCCAACATGACCTGCCAGCCGACCCCCCAGGCCCCGATCGTCGGGGATTCCCAGTCGTCCTCGTCGAACCTGAGATCATGGTCCTTCAGGTCGATGCCGAGAGAGGTCAAGCTGTTGATGTAGAGCTGCTGGATGTCCGCCGGCGAGGGTTTGACAATGACCTGGAACTGGTAGTGCTTTTGGACGCGGTGCGGGTTTTTGCCATAGCGGCCGTCCGTCGGCCGGCGCGAGGGCTGGACATAGGCCACCTTCCACGCCCGCTTGTCGAGGACGCGGAAGAAAGTGTCCGGGGTCATCGTCCCCGCCCCGACCTCGAGGTCATACGACGGCGCCAGATAACAGCCCTGGTCCGCCCAGTATTTCTGCAGGTTCATGATGAGGGACTGGAGGCTCATGGTTTATTTTTCTCTCTCCCATTTGACGATCGGATTGCGGGCGGCGGTCGTTTCGTCGAGCCGCCGGACATAGGACTGGTGCGGCGCGCTCTTGAGGATGCCGGGATCCTCTTTGGCCTCCCGGGCGATCTGTTTCATGGCCTCGATGAACATGTCCAGGTCGCGCCGGCTCTCGGTCTCGGTCGGTTCGATCATGAGCGCTCCGTGGACGATAAGCGGGAAGGACATCGTCGGCGGATGGACGCCGAGATCGATCAGCCGCTTGGCGATATCGAGGTTCGAGACGCCGTGGTCCTTCTGGAGCTTGTCGGAGAAGACGCATTCATGAAGGGTGGGCGTCGTGTATTTGAGGTGGAAATCCTTCTCCAGGCTCTTGCGGATGTAATTGGCGTTGAGGACGGCCATTTCGGCGATCTCCCGGATCCCGTCCGGGCCGAGCGACAACATATACGCCAGGGCCTTGACGACCACCAGGAAATTCCCGTGGAAGCTGCGCACCCGGCCGATGGAGCCGGGCCGGTCGAAGTTCAGGACATAAACGTCGTCTTTCATCTCCACGCGCGGGATGGGCAAATAGGGCTCCAGGACGGCTTTGACGCCCACCGGTCCGGAGCCGGGCCCTCCCCCGCCGTGCGGCGTGGAGAAGGTCTTGTGAAGGTTGATATGGATGACGTCGACGCCCATATCGCCCGGCCGGCAGATTCCGGTCAGGGCGTTCATGTTGGCCCCGTCCATATAGACGAAGCCTCCCTTGGTGTGGACGATCTCGGCGATCTTGCAGATATCGTATTCGAAGACGCCGAGCGTGTTCGGATTGGTCACCATCAGCGCGGCCACGTCCTCGGTCATGCGCTGGGCCAGGTCCTCCAGGTCCACGGTTCCGTTCTCGTTGGACTTGATCTCCTGGACGGTGTAGCCGCAGAGGTGGGCGCTCGAAGGGTTGGTGCCGTGGGCGGAATCCGGGATCAGAACGATCTTCCGCGGATTGCCCCGCGCCTCATGACAGGCATGAATGAGCATCATCCCGGTCAGCTCGCCCTGCGCTCCCGCCGACGGCTGGAGAGTGAAGGCGTTCATGCCGGCGATCTCGCCGAGATAATCCTCGACGAGTTTGATGACCTCCAGATTTCCCTGGACCATGTCCACGGGAGCCAAGGGATGGGACTGGGCGAAGCCGTCGAGCGCCGCCACCTTCTCGTTGACCTTGGGGTTGTACTTCATCGTGCAGGAGCCGAGAGGATAAATGCCGAGGTCCACGCAGTAGTTCTGCTGGGAGAGACGGGTGAAATGGCGGACGACCTCGACTTCGGAGACCTGGGGAAAATCCGTGATCGCGTCCCGGATCGCCAGTCCTTCGAAGAGGGCCTTTTTCGCCTTGATATCGAGCTTCGGCAGGCGGAACGCCCTCTTGCCTTTATCGCTGATTTCAAAAATCAATGGTTCGCGGATCATCGGAGCACCTTCTTGAGAACCGAGGCCAGCCGGTCTATCTCTTTCTTCGTGTGCACCTCCGTCACGCAGAACAGGGCGTTATTGGCCAGCTCCGGATAGAATCCCTTGAGGTCCAGGCCTCCGACGATCCCTTTCGCCTGAAGCCCGTCATTGATCCGGCCGACGTCCCCGGGGAATTCCAGAACGAACTCGTTGAAGAAACGGCCTTCGAAACGGGCTTTGACGCCCGCGATCTTGCCGAGCTTCTCGGCCGCGTAGGCCGCTTTTTGCATGTTCTGGACGGCCATCTCTCTCAGGCCGTCGGGCCCGAGCGTCTCGAGGAAAATCGTCGCCCGCAGGGCGCATAAGGCCTGGTTCGTGCAGATGTTCGAAGTGGCTTTTTCTCGGCGGATATGCTGCTCGCGGGTGGACAGCGTCAGGACGAAACCGCGCTTTCCGTCAACATCCTTGGTCTGGCCGGCGATGCGGCCGGGAAGCTGGCGCAGGTGTTCTTTCTTGCAGGCCATGAAGCCGAGGAACGGTCCGCCGAAGCTCGGCGCGAGTCCGAACGACTGGGCTTCTCCGCAGACGACGTCGGCGCCGAACCTGCCCGGCGCTTCGAGAACGCCGAAGGAGGCCGCTTCCGCGACCGCGACGATGAACAGCGCCTGATGTTCATGGGCCAGATCGGCGAACTTCTTGAGATCTTCGACGACGCCGAAGAAGTTCGGCGATTGGAGGAGGACGGCGCTCGTGTCCTTGTCCAGCTTGCTCATCAGGTCGGCCGTTTTAATTCCCCCGCAATCGCCGAATTCGATTTCTTCGACGCGGACGCCCATGTTCTTGATGTAGGTCCGGATCGTTTCGCGATATTGGGGATGAAGCGAGCGGGCAACGAGGATCTTGGGCTTGGCGTTCAGGCGGCTGGCCATGAGGACGGCTTCGGCCGCGGCCATCGCTCCGTCGTAGAGCGAGGCGTTCGAGATGTCCATGCCCGTCAACTGGCAGATGAGCGTCTGGTATTCGAAGATGACCTGGAGCGTGCCCTGGCTGACTTCGGGCTGGTAAGGAGTATAGGGGGTGACGAATTCGCCGCGGGAGCTGAGGTAATCCACGACCGTGGGAATGAAATGGCGATAGACGCCCGCACCGAGGAACGAGACGTAGTCGGCATACGTGTTGCTCGCGGCCAAGCCCTCGAACCGGCGGATGAGTTCCGGTTCGGACAGGGCCTCAGGAAGATTCAGCCTCCGTTTGAGCTTGATCTCCTCCGGCAGACAGCCGTAGAGCTCGTCGACCGAGGAAACGCCGACGCGGGCGAGCATCTCCTTCTTGTCTTGATCGCTTAAGGCAATATAGCTCATGTTAAGCTTCGAGTCCTTCCAGATATTTTTCGTAGTCCGCCGCGCTCATCAGGGCCTGGAGGTCGCCTTTGTTCTTCATCTTAAGGCGGATGATCCAGCCCTTGCCGTGGGGGTCCTGGTTGACTGCCTCGGGGGAGTTGTTGAGCTCGATGTTGGCTTCGACGACCTCGCCGGAGACCGGGGAAAAGACCTCTGAAACGGCCTTGACCGACTCGATCGACCCGATCGTCTGATGGACGTCCAGGTGTTTGCCGACGGCGGGAAGTTCGATGTAAACGACGTCGCCGAGATGGTTCTGGGCGTAATCGGTGATGCCGACAGTGGCCGTGTCGCCGTTCACCGCGACCCACTCATGATCTTTCGTGTAATGGTAATTGTTCGGATACATGCGGTTGTCCTCCTAGGAAAAATTCTTGATACCGGTTGTCATTGCGAGCCGCTCAATAATTCCTCTTATAGAACGGCGTGGGGACGACCTTGGCCCGGACCCGTTTGTCGCGGATCCCGATCTCGAACTCCGTGCCGACCGCCGTTTGACCGATCGGCAGATAGACGAGTCCGAGGCTCTTCTTGAAGAGCGGCGAGAACGTCCCCGAGGCGACTTGGCCCGCTTGGACGCCGCCCACATAGACGGGGTAATGCGGCCGGGCGATCCCCCGGTCCACGAGTTCGAAGCCGACCAGCTTCCGGCTGATCCCCTGCTCGTTCTGGCGGACAAGAACGTCGCATCCGAGGAATTCGCCCTTCTTGAACTTGACGATCCACTTGAAGTCCGCCTCCAAGGGGGTGGTCGTGTCGTCGATGTCGTTACCGTAGAGCGGGAGCTTAGCCTCGAGGCGGAGGGTGTCGCGGGCGCCCAAGCCGACCGGCTGGAGGCCGTACGGCTTTCCGGACTCGATGATCGCGTCCCAGATCGGGCCCGGCTCGCGGTCCAGCGTGTAGATCTCGAATCCGTCCTCGCCCGTGTAGCCCGTCCGGGAGACCAGGCATTCTTTTCCGAGCACCTTGCCGAAAGCGCAGGTGAAAGACTTCATCGGCGCCAGGACGACGTCGGTCATGGGCTGGAGGATCGCGATCGCCTTGCGGCCCTGGAGGGCGAGCTGGCTGTATCGGTCCGAGGGGTTGTCCAAGCCGATCTGGAAGGCGCCCTTCTGGGCGACGATATAGGCGTAGTCCTTGTCGGTGTTGGCGGCGTTGACGACGAGGAGATAGAACTCCGGATGGAGGCAATAGACCAGCATGTCGTCCACATACGTGCCCTTGGCCGTCATCAAGGCCGTGTACTGGATCATGCCGGGCGAAAGACGGGCGGCGTCGTTCGGCGAAATGTGCTGGACGAAAGCCAGGGCATCCTTGCCGGTCACGTGGATCTCGCCCATGTGGCTGACGTCGAACAGGCCGGCGGCCGTCCGGCAGGCGATGTGCTCGTCGATGATGCCTTTGTACTCGACGGGCATGTCCCAGCCGCAGAACTCGATCATCTTGGCCCCGAGTCGGCGATGGTTGGCGTTGAAGCGTGTTTGTTTCATATGATGGCGTCCTTATTAGGATGAAGACAAGAGAAAGTAGACTAATTTATTATCATATCCCGGGAACGGGGTCAAATGAATTGGCGCGAATTTGGGGGAACGCGGGGACTGTGAAGAACGCTTGAGAGCATGGCCACCCTCGGCCCGGTTCTCTTTTCCATTTCCTTCTGGCATCCCTTCGCCAGAACAGGTAAAATACCACTGCCCATGAACACGACAGAGCGGCCGGCGCGGGACGTGTCGATCATCTTCCCGACCTTTAACGAGCGGGACAACATCGGCCCGATCATCCTCGAGGTCCTGAAATACACCCCTTCCAGCACGGAAATCATCGTCGTGGACGACAATTCGCCGGACGGCACCTGGCAAATCGTCGAGGGCATGCAAAAGAATCACCCCCATCTCCATCTTCTGCGGCGGATCGATAAAAAGGGCCTGGCCTCGGCGCTCCGCGACGGGATCGCCTCTTCCCGGGGCGAGGTCATCGTCTGGTCGGACTGCGATTTCTCCATGCCGCCGCATAAGATCAAGGACCTCCTGGATGGGATTGCCGGGGGTCTCGACGTCGCCGTCGGCAGCCGCTACGTCAAAGGCGGCGGCGTCCAGATCGTCACCGGCAGCAACGACACCCTCCTCGCCTACCTCATGAGCGTGACCCTGAACCGTTTCATCCGCGCCCTCCTCGGCCGGGATTTCGGCGACTACACGAGCGGATTCATCGCCTTCCGGCGCCGGGTCCTGGATAAGATCACGCTCCGCGGCGACTACGGCGAATATTTCATCGACTTCATCTTCCGGGCCCGGAAGCTGGGCTACAAGGTCGCCGAGATCCCATACATGTGCGTCGAGCGGCGGACGGGCGTCGGCAAGACCGGCCAGAAATTCTCCGATTTCATCAAGAAAGGCTGGAAATACGTCTGGCTGACGGTCAAACTCCGCTTCACGAGGGTCGAATAACATGAAAGGTCTCATCCGGATCACCAAGAACGGCCACCTCTACGCCATCGTCCTCCGCCGGGAATTCTCGAATCCCGGCCCGAATTTCTTCACGCCCGGCGAATTCTCCCAGCAGTTGGGAATGCTCATTCACCCGAAGGGAAAGGTCGTCAAACGCCACCGGCACAAGCTGGTCAAGCGGGAGATCTTCCGGACGCAGGAGGTCCTCGTCCTTCTCGAAGGGAGGATCCGGGTCGAGCTGTTCGACGACGACGGCGAAAAACTCAAGACCCTGCTCATGAAGCCGGGCGACGCCATCCTCCTGGCGCAAGGCGGCCACAAGGTGAAAGTCCTCGAAGAGGCCAAAATGATCGAGGTCAAGCAAGGCCCCTACGCCGGTTTCGACGACAAGGAATTCTTTTGATGATCATGATCCCCGTCAATGAGCCCCTGATCGCCAAGAATGCCCTCCAATACGTCGCCGACTGCATCAAGAGCGGCTGGATCTCGTCGGCCGGCGAATACATCCGGAAATTCGAGGCCGCCTTCGCCCGATATATCGGCGTCAAGCACGCCGTCACGACGACGAGCGGCACTACCGCCATTCATCTGGCCTTGGCGGCGGCCGGCGTCGGGCCGGGCGACGAGGTCATTATCCCGGACCTGACCATGATCGCCGTCCCGTACGCCGTCCTCTACACGGGCGCGAAGCCGGCGCTCGTGGACGTGGACCGGGCGATTTTCAACCTGGATCCGACGAAGGTGCGGGATTTCATCCGGAAAGACGGCCGCTTCGACAAAAAGAAAAAAGCTCTGGTCAATAAAAGGACCGGAGGCCGCGTCCGGGCAATCCTTCCCGTCCATCTCTATGGGCATCCCTGTCCCATGGATGAGATCCTGGCCATCGCCCGGGAGTTCGGCCTGCTCGTCATCGAAGACGCGGCCGAGGCCCATGGCGCGCTCTATTATCCTTATCCGCCGGGCGAATCCATGAAGAATCCCCCCTCCCCTTCCCCGGAAAAAAGGGGAGGCCCGAGGAAAGCGCTTCAGGCCGGGGCCATCGGCGACATCGGCTGCTTCAGCTTCTACGCCAACAAGATCGTCACGACGGGCGAAGGCGGAATGGTCGTGACGAACGACGATGCGCTCGCCGACAGGTGCCGCCGCCTCAAAGACCTGGCCCACGCCCCGGGCAAAAGATTTCTCCATACCGAGCTGGCCTTCAATTACCGGATGACCAACGTCCAGGCCGCCATCGGGCTGGCCCAGCTCGAGGAGATCGATGGTTACATCGCCCTTAAACGGACGATGGCCGCCGCCTATAAGAAAGGATTGGCCGGCGTTCGCGGTCTAACCCTGCCTGAAGAGATGACCTGGGCCCGGAATGTCTATTGGATGTACGCCGTCCTCGTCGAGGAGGAATTCGGACTTTCGCGCGACGACGTCATGGCGAAGCTCAAGGACGCCGGGATCGACACGCGGGCGTTCTTCTTGCCCGTTCACAAACAGCCCGTATTCGCGAAGGACAAAGCGTATCGCGGGCTGCGCTTCCCTGTATCCGAGGAGCTGTCGCGAAAGGGTTTTTATGTTCCGTCGGGTCTGGCCCTGACTCAGGCCCAGATCGCGGCTGTTTGCCTGGCTATAAAGAAGCTCCGCGGATCGGGGCGAAGAGCCTAGCGGCGCGGGGCGGTGCCTTGGAAAAAGCCGAATACCAAAAGCATTTCGAGCTCGAGGAATCGTTCTGGTGGTTCCGGGGCCGCCGCAAAATCCTCCTCAATCTGCTCCGATCGCAGGGGACGACTCGCCGCCCCCTGGTTTGGCTCGATGCGGGCTGCGGCACCGGATTCAACATGACCGTCTTCGCCCGGTTCGGACCCGTGTTCGGCTGTGATTATTCGGAGGAGGCGCTGGTGTTCTGCCGGAAGCGAGGCCTCAAAAATCTGGCGCGCGCCGACGTTCAGCGTCTTCCTTACAAGGACGGATCGTTCGATGCCGCCTCCCTCCTCGATGTCCTTTATCACAAGAACATCCTCGACGATGTCTCCGCCTTGAAGGACGTCCATCGAACGCTGAGGCCGGGCGGGCTGCTTCTCGTCGCCGACAGCGCTTTCAACGTCCTGCGAAGCCGTCACGACCTGGCCGTCCACGCCCGGGAGCGCTACCGGAAAAAAGATCTCAAACAGAAACTGGAGAAAGCCGGATTCCAGGTCATCCGGCTGAGTTACTACAACTTTTTTCTCTTCCCGTTCATCTTCATGTTCCGGATGACGGAGAAGTTCCGGGGCGCGAAAACAAACGCGCCCGAATCCGATCTCAAAGCACTCCCGCGGCCGGCCAACGGCCTTCTTACCGGCATCCTCAAGATCGAAGCGCTTCTAACGAAGAAAATCAACCTGCCCTGGGGCAGTTCCCTCTTCTGTCTCGCCCAAAAAAAATAACGGAAAAAGGGGGACGACGCATCCTGTCCCTCTTTTCTTTTCACTTTCTAAAGGGAAATATATATAACGGAAATAGATAAACTGGGGACAGGATGCGTCGTCCCCCTTTCTTCGCCTCGCCCGCAAAAGAAAGCGGTTTCTGGTATAATAAGCGGCCCCGAGATGCTAAAAACCAAGACCCAGCTTCGAACGATCATCTTCGAGAGACTCCGGGACGCCTTTCCCGCCGCGGAATCCGATATCGACTTCATCTATCCGCCTCAGGCGAAGATGGGCGACCTGGCCCTGTCCTTCCCGTTCCAGCTGGCCAAAAAGCTCAAGACCAATCCCCGTCCGCTCGCCCAGGAGATGATGGCCCGGATCGGCCCGCTTCCGGGCGTCGAAAAGATGGAGGTCGCGGGCGCCGGATACATCAATCTCTTTCTCGACCGGAAGGAATTTTTCGAGCGCCTGCTCGGAAGCCGCCATGACCGGTCGCTGCGACCGGACGAACGCAAGATCATCGTCGAGCACACCAACATCAACCCCAACAAGGCCGCCCACATCGGTCACCTCCGCAACGCCTGCCTGGGCGACACGCTCGTCCGCTGTCTGAGATACAAAGGCGAGACCGTCGAGGTCCAAAACTACATCGACGATACCGGGGTCCAGGTCGTGGATGTCGTCTTCGGCCTCCTCGAGCTCGAGAAAAAAACTCTCGCCGACCTCGAGGCCATCAGGGACAAGTTCGATTTCTACTGCTGGGACCTCTACGCCCGCACGTCCGCCTATCTCGAATCCCATCCCGAAGCCCGGACGCGAAAGGCCGAAATCCTGAAGAAGATCGAGCACGGTCGGGATCCCGAGGCCGCCATGGCCCAAACCGTTTCGCGCCGGATCCTCCGCGCCCACCTGGCGACCATGAAGCGCATCGGGGCGGCCTACGACGTCCTCCCCTGCGAAAGCAGCATCCTCGGGCTCAAATTCTGGGAGAGGGCTTACGCCCTCCTCAAAGAAAAGCACGGCATTTATCATGTCGAGGACGGACCGAACGCGAAATGCTGGGTGATGAAGCTCGAGGACGAGGACGACAAAGAGAAGATCATCGTCCGCTCGGACGGGACGGTCACCTATGTCGGCAAGGACATCGCCTATCAGCTCTGGAAATTCGGGCTCCTGGAAAAGGATTTCTTTTATGAGCCGTTCCTCCGGGAGAACGGCCGAACGGTCTGGATCAGCACGGCCCGGCCTAACGCGGGAGGCCAGTCGTTCGGGGCCGCGACGAAGGTCTACAATGTCATCGATACGCGCCAATCCTATCTCCAAAAGGTCGTCGTCCAGGGTTTGCGCGCCCTCCATTTCGAGGCGCAGGCGGAAAAATCGATCCATTTCTCCTACGAGATGGTCGCCCTGTCCCCCCGCAGCCTGAAAGAATTGAACCTGAAGCCGTCGCCGGAGGATGAAGGCCGGGCCTTCGTCGAGGTCTCCGGACGGAAAGGGCTGGGGGTCAAGGCCGACGACCTCCTCGACCGGCTCGAGCAGAAGGCCTTCGCCGAGGTCGACAAAAGAAATCCCGAAATCGCGTTCGAGCCGAAAAAGCGCACCGGCGCCGAAATCGCTTCCGGCGCGCTCCGCTATTTCATGCTCAAATACTCGCGTAACTCTCTGATCATCTTCGATTTCGACGACGCTTTAAGCTTCGACGGCGAGACCGGACCCTCCCTCCAATACTCGTGCGTCCGGCTCAACAGCATCTTCCGCAAGATGGAAGAGCGCGAAGGGACGACGGAGGCCGACCTGGAGAAGCTCGCGGCCGGAGCGGACGTCTCTTTCGAGGCGCTGGCTCCGGAAGAGCAGGCCGACCTCTGGGACGTCGTGTCCTACGTGGCTAAATTCGAGGAAGAGGTCCTTCATTCGATCTCTTCGCTCGAGTTCTCCCACCTGGCTAAATACACCTTCAACCTCTGCCAGAAGCTGAACGGGTATTACCATAAATATCCGGTCCTGGCTGAAGGGAACGCGGCCGTCAAGGCCGTCCGGATCCTGATCATTTTGAGCGCTCGGGACGTCCTGGCCCGATCCCTCGACCTTCTGGGGATCCCCGTTCCGGACCGGATGTAAGACACTTCTGTGAGGAGAATTATGGAAAAAGGAAAAAAAGGAGGTTCATGAATGATTGCCGTTGACCATCTCACCAAGAAATACGGTGATCTGACGGCCGTCCGCGACCTGAGCTTCAAGGTCGAAAAAGGCAAGATCTGGGGACTTCTCGGTCCCAACGCGGCCGGCAAGACCACCACCATGCGCATTCTGACCGGCTTCCTGCCGGCCACGGAAGGCCGGGCCTCGGTCGGGAACCTCGATGTCTTCGAGCAGCCCAACGAGGTCAAGAAGATTCTCGGCTATCTGCCCGAGACCCTCCCTCTTTATCCCGATATGACCGTGACCGAATACCTGGGCTTTGTCGCCGCCATCAAGAAGGTCCCGGCGGGCCGGCGGACGGAGTCCGTGGCCAAGGTCGTCAAGACCACCGGGCTGGAGTCGGTCAAGGGCCGCCTCATCAAGAACATCTCCCGCGGCTACAAGCAGCGGGTCGGCATCGCCCAGGCCCTCGTTCACGATCCGCTCGTCCTCATCCTGGACGAGCCGACGATCGGCCTCGATCCGGCCCAGATCATCGAGATCCGCAGCCTCATCAAATCGCTCAAGGGCGAGCACACGATCATCCTCTCGACGCACATCCTGCCCGAGGTCACCCAGACCTGCGACGGCGTCGTCATCATCAACGAGGGCCGGCTGATGGCCTCGGGCTCGCTTGAGGACCTGACCGCCTCGATCCGCCATAAAGAAGGCCTGTTCATCAAAGTCAGGAAGGACGGCCCGGAGGCCGCGGCCGAGATCCGCAAGAT
The DNA here is from genome assembly GCA_026393865.1 of Candidatus Aminicenantota bacterium. Classification (GTDB taxonomy): domain Bacteria; phylum Acidobacteriota; class Aminicenantia; order Aminicenantales; family UBA4085; genus JAPKZI01. Next base: position 19,748 of record JAPKZI010000044.1, on the reverse strand, counting down.
CGCCGGCGTCGACAAGGTCGAAGCCGCGGACGGCGAGCTCAAGGTCGAATGGAAACCCGGATTGGACCTGCGGGACGACATCGTCCGGCTCCTCGTCGAAAAGCGGTTCGGACTGCTTGAGATGCGACCCATGGCCATGAACATCGAGGACCTTTACCTCAAGATCGTCTCGGGAGGCACGGAACAATGAAGAACGTCTGGGTCGTCGCCAAAAAAGAGCTCCGGACCTATTTCACTTCGCCCATCGCCTATGTCGTCATCATGGTCTTCCTGGTCCTGGTCGGCTTCTTCTACTACAACATCCTGATGTGGTTCAACGCCCAGGCTATGCAAATGGCCCAGAACCAGTATTATTATTCGCAAATCAACATCAACCAGATGGTCTACCAGCCGCTTTTCAACAACATGAGCATCATCCTCCTCCTCATGCTTCCCCTGCTGACCATGCGCCTGTTCTCCGAAGAGAAGAAGATCGGCACGGAGGAACTCCTCTACACTTCGCCCATCTCGGTCAACCAGATCATCCTGGGGAAGTTCGTCGCCTCTCTCCTCGTCCTCCTGGCCATGCTCGCCCTGACCTGTCTGCTCTCGATCTTCTCCTTCGCCTACGGCAATCCCGAAGTCGCCCCCATCCTCAACGGCTACCTGGGTCTGTTTCTGCTGGGCGCGGCGTTCATCGCCATCGGCATCTTCTTCTCTTCGCTCACGGAAAATCAGATCGTGTCGGCCATCCTGACCTTCGGCGCTCTGCTTCTTTTCTGGGTCCTCAACTGGGCCTCGAACTCGGCCGCCGGGGCCTGGAAGGACATCCTCAACTACGTCTCCTTCCTCCAGCACTTCGACAACATGACCCAAGGCATCCTGGACACGACCGACGTGGTCTATTACGTCAGCTTCGCTTTCTTCGGCCTTTTCCTGACCCACTCCGTGATCCAATCCCGACGGTGGAGATAAGTCATGGACAAAATCAAAAAGAACCTGAACACCATCGGCGTGGGCCTGATCTTTCTGGCCGTCGTGGCTTTCCGGGTCTGGCCTTTTAAAAAGTTCATCGCCCTGGGGCTCGCCCTCCTCGGCATCGCCGCCGTCAGCGCTTACATCGGCCTCAACCTGGGGAAGCTCAAAAAAGGATTCAGCCGACGCTCCTTCCTCTACTCCGGAAACCTCCTTCTCGTCGTCGTCCTCGTCCTCGGGCTCCTGACGCTCGTCAACATCTTCTTCGCCCGGCATCATCATCGCTTCGATTTCACCGAATCCAAGCTCCATTCCCTGTCCGACCAGTCGATCAAGGTCGTCCAGGCCCTGAAGAACGACGTCACCGTCAAGGGCTTCTTCCGCGAGGGGAACATGGGCCGGGTGAGGATGGAGGATCTCCTCAAGATCTACGCCTACCATTCGGCCAAGATCAAAACCGAGTTCATCGATCCCGACAAGAACCCGGCCATGATCAAGCGCTACGACATCACCCAGGACGGCACGACGATCTTCGAATGCGGCGACAAGGAGAACCGCATTACCGCTTCGACCGAAGAGGACGTGACCAACGCCCTCATCAAGGTGACCCGCGAGAAGAAGAAGGTCATCTATTTTCTCGAAGGACACGGCGAACACAGCACCGAGGTCACCGACGAGAACAGCTTCTCCTTCGCCAAGGACGAGCTGGGCAAGCTCGGCTACGAGGTCAAGAAACAGCCGCTGGCGCTCTCGGAGAACTTTCCCAAGGACTGCGCCCTGTTGGTCATCCCGGGTCCGGTGAAAGACCTGCTGCCGAACGAGCTGGAGACGATCGACACATATCTTCGGGAGGGCGGCCGCGTGTTCTTCATGGTCGATCCCCAGACCGCGCCTGGTCTTGTCCCTTACCTGGCCAAGTTCGGCTTCCGCCTGGAGAACGACATCATCGTCGATTCCATGTCGCGTCTGATCGGCGGCGACTATTTCATCCCGACCTTGAACGAGTACGAATCCCACGAGATCACCAAGGCCTTCCGCTACGCCACGTTCTTCCCCTTCGCCCGGCTCGTCGAGACGATCGACCCCAAGCCCGAGGCCGTCTCCACCTCTCAGGTCCTCGGCCGGACGAGCTCCAATTCCTGGTCGAAGCGGGACTTCAAGCTCAAGGCGAAGATGACCCTCAAGGAGATCTCTTTCGACAAGGCCAAGGACAAGCTCGGACCCTTGTCAGTCGCGGCCGTGGCGACGATCAAGCCGAAGACCGATGCCGGCGCCGCGGCCGGGACGGCCTCCAAGGAAGGCCGGATGGCCGTGTTCGGCGACTCGGACATGGCCACGAACCGCTATTACAACTTATCCGGAAACGGAAACTTCTTTCTCAACACGGTCAACTGGCTGACCGAAGAATCCGATCTCATCTCGATCCAGCCCAGGACGTCCAATCCGCGGGCCGTCCAGCTCACCCCGTCGCAGGGCAAACTCATCTTCTGGGTCTCGGTCATCATCCTGCCGCTCCTGGTGCTGGCCGTCGGCATCTCCATCTGGGTCCGGAGGAGGGCGCTGTGAAGATCAAAAACACGTTCATGCTCTTGGGTGCGTTCATCGCCCTTTTGGCCTTCATCCTGTTCCTGGACAAGAAGGGACCAGCCGACAAGGCCGCCGGCCCCGAAGAGAAATTCGTGACGCTCGTCTCCGCCGACGTCCAGAAGATCACGTTCAAGAAGGAGAGCGAGACACTGACCTTCAAAAAGGACGATCAAGGCGACTGGATGATCCTTGAACCCCTGGAGGTCAAGGCGGACAACACCGAAGTCGGTCAGTTCGTCGACGGCTTCGCCGATCTGAAGATCGAGCGGGTCGTGGAGAAGGAGAACGCCGACCTCAAGAAATACCAGATCCCCCAGAAAGAGGTCTCGCTGTGGGTTAAAGGCCAGGACAACCCCGTCAAGGTCTTGATCGGCCAGGAAAATCCGCTCGGCAACACATTCTACGCCCAAAAGGAGGGCGACAAGCGGGTCGTCCTTCTCCCGAGCACGCTCAAGACGCCGCTCGAGAAAAAGCTGTTCGATTTCCGCCAGAAGGACATCTTCAAATTCGAGACCGCGGACGTGGCCGGCATTAAGCTCCAGGCCAAAGAGGCTTCATGGGAAGCGCGTAAAAAGGACGGCGAGTGGTTCTTCCAGGCTCCGTTCAAGGCGCGGGCCAAGGACGGCAAGATCACGACGCTTCTCGATTCCCTGTCCAACCAGAGGGCCAAGGAATTTACGGCCGAGATCAAGAAAGCCGAGGACTTGAAAAAATCAGGGCTGGACAAGCCCGAATATCAGGTCGTCCTGTCTCTGCCGAAGGACAATAAGGAGCTGACCTTCGCCTTCCATAAAGCCGACGACAAGACTTACGTCACGACCTCGCAATCGACGAAGATCATCGTTCCCGAGATCGATCTCTCGGCCGATCTCGACAAGAAGCCGGCCGATCTCCGGGAGAACAAGGTCGCCCCATTCAATACCTGGCAGGCGAGCAAGGTCGCCCTCAAAAAGGGCGGGCTGAACCTGACGCTGACCAAGGCCCCGAACGACAAATGGTATTCCGACGCCGCTCAAAAAGAAGAGGCCGACGCCTCCAAGGTCGACACCTTCGTCCGCAAGATCGAGAGCCTCGAGGCGATCGAATATATCGACGCGCCTAAAAGCCCGGCCGAATACGGCCTCGACAAGCCTCAGGCCGAGGTGACGATCTGGACCAAGGAAGCCGGGGAAAAACCAGTGGAAAAATCGTTCTCAGTCCTCGTCGGCAAGGAGGACAAGGACAAAAAGCAGGCCGTGGTCAAGAACGCCAAGCTCGATTATTTCTTCAAGGTCGATTCGGCCTTCCTGACCGAATTTCCCAAGGAGGCCAAGGATTGGAAGGCCCCTGAGCCGGAGAAGAAAGAACCTGAAAAAAAATAGCGGGACTCCCGGCGCGGACCGATTCACCCGGCCGATTCTTAAGTGGTACCGGGCCCGCCGGCGGGATTTGCCCTGGCGTCGAACACGGGACCCATACCGGATCTGGATCTCGGAGATCATGCTCCAGCAGACGACGGTCGGCGCCGTCATCCCTTATTATGAAAAGTGGCTGACGCTTTTCCCGGATCTCGAGGGATTGGCCCGGGCTCCTTTTCAAAAAGTCCTTCGCGCCTGGCAGGGGCTGGGCTACTATCAGCGGGCCCGGAACCTTCATGCCGCCGCCAAGATCTTCGTCCGCGATCACCGCGGCCGAATTCCAGCCGACCCGGAGACATTGCTCACCGTCCCCGGCTTCGGGCCCTATACCACCGCGGCCGTCCTCAGCCTGGCTTTTAACCAGCCGTATCCCGTCCTGGACGCGAACGTTCGGAGGGTCATGATGCGGGTCATGCGGATTCACGGACAAGCGGACAACCGGCCGGACAAGACGATCCTCGAGCGGCTTAATGACGAGATCCCGCTCCGTTCCCCGGGAGATTTCAATCAAGCCCTCATGGAACTGGGGGCGCTCATCTGCCGATCCCGGAACCCGCTCTGCCTCCTTTGTCCGGTCCAGCCCGCCTGCCGGGCTTACGATGCCGGCGAGCAGGAGATCATCCCAAAGCCGAAAAAAAGAAGTACCCGGCATATCACCGCCGTCGTCGGCATCATCGAAAAGGACGGACGGATCTTGATTCAAAAAAGACCGGCCGCCGGACTCCTGGCCGGGCTGTGGGAATTCCCGGGAGGCAAGATGAGGCGCGGGGAGAGCCGGGAGAAGGCCCTCGCCCGCGAGATCAAGGAAGAGCTCGGAACCGAAGTCTCGCGGGCGAAATTCCTGGTCAAGGTCGATCATTCCTATACTCAGTTCCAGGTCGACCTCCACGCGTTCGCTTGCCGGCTTAAAGGCGAACCGGAATTGAAGGCGGGGCGGCGGAAATGGATCGCATCGAAGGATCTCCAGAAATATCCGTTCCCTTCGGGCAGCGTCAAGATCATTCGATTCCTTGAAAATAGATCTTTAAAAGGACACAATACTGTGTCCCTCTTGTGAATGATCCCTCATGGACATATCCTTCAAATTCGTCAACTACGGCGAGCGCTTCGAGCCCGCGCCCGGGACGATCGTCCTGGACGTGGGGATGAAGACCGTCCCCGGCGTCATCGACCATCATCACCCCGACGCCGAGCCTGAATGCACGACTTCGCTCATCATTAAACACCCTCGTCTCGTTCTCGACCATATTCGCCCATCGCAGGCGGGGACGGGCGGAGCGGATGCCCCCCCGCTGACATTCATCACCCATCGGCTTCCGGACTTCGACGCCCTGGCCTCGATCTTTCTCACCTTGAAGCTGCTGGAGACAGGCCGCGTCGATCCGGCCATGGAAAGGATCGCGGCTTATGCCAAAATGGTGGATTCGGCGGCCCTGCCCAACTCTCTCGACCTCGCCGCGACGCCCTATGCCGTTCTCCGGGCTCTTTTTTCGGGATCAAAAAAGAGCGAGGACGAGATCAACCGGCAGAGGACCGATGAAGGCCTAAGATTCATGCGGTTTCTTTATACCCGCGCGGCGGAAGGCGACGATATCATCGAGAACCGAAAGCTCTTCGCCGGCATCGACCGCTACGAGCGGGCCGTCCACAAGGTGGAGGGGGATTACTCGAGCTACCTGGCCGACCTCGATCGGGGCCGGATCCTGCGCCTCCGGCTTCCGGCGGTCAAGGGACGAGCCTTCGGCTCGCCACTCGCCCGTGATTTGTATCCACAGGCGAGTACGGCGGAAATGGACCCCCGGGCAATGCCCGGGGCCCCGGCCGCCGTCGATGGCCGGTCCGTCGTGGACGTGGACGGCTTGACCGTGGCCAATCCGCGCAGTTTCCTGCTCAAGGAATGGGCCCGCCGCGACCGCGAGCATCCTCCGGACCGCCGGGGATTCGGCTTTCTAATGACGAAGTTCGGGGAGGACCGCTTTATTCTCGGCGTGGACCCGGACCGCGGAATCCACTTAAAGGGTCTGGGGACGCGTCTCAACCTCAAAGAGCTCGAAAAAAGGACCGCCGCGGGCCGCCCCGCGGGGCCGCCCTGGTATGCAGGCGACAACGCCTTCTTTGATTATCGCATTATCGATTCGCCGCGGGACGGCACCTCGCTACAGCCGGCGGAGGTTCTGGACACCCTCCTGGCCTTTGGCGACGGCCGGATCATCGATGCCTGAACTCCTCGCGGCGGACCGTGACCCGGTCCAGCCTGTCCATCAACACCGTGACTCCGATCCCCGGTCCGGTCGGCACGGTCAAGGTCGAATCGGGATTGAGGACGAATTCGGGCTCGACGATGTCTTCCCGGTAATAGCGCCGGCTGGCCGAGATGTCGCCGGGGAGGGTGAAGTTCGGCAGCGAGGCCAGGGCGACGTTCCCGGCGCGCCCGATCCCGGATTCCAGCATCCCGCCGTGCCAAACGGGGATCTTCTTCGAAGCGCAATAATCATGAATGGCCGCCGATTCCGTGAAGCCCCCGACGCGGCCGGGCTTGATGTTGATCACGCGGCAGCTGTTCAATTCCAGCGCCGCGCGCGCGTCGGCCAGGCTGTGAATGCTCTCGTCGAGACAGATGGCCGTTTTGAGCTCGCGCTGCAATTTGGAATGATCGTAGATGTCCTCATAGCTCAAGGGCTGTTCGATCAAGAGCAGGCCGGCGTCGTCCATCGCCCGGAAAACATCGATGTCGCTCAGCTCATAGGCGGAATTGGCGTCCACCTGGAGGAGGACCTTCGGATATTCCTTGCGGAGTGCCTTGACCAGTTCGACGTCGCGGCCGGGCGCGATCTTGATCTTGATCCGGCGGTATCCTTCGTCCAGATGCGCTCCCACTTTCCTGACCAAGGCTTCCGGAGACGCCTGAAGGCCGACGCTGACCCCCACGTCCACCCGGTCGCGCGTGCCGCCCAGCATTTTGGCCAGCGAAACGCCTTTCGCCTTGGCCAGCGCGTCCCAGAGGGCTGATTCCAGCCCCGCCTTGGCCATGCGATGGCCCCTGAACTTCGTCCACAGAGCGATGGCCTCCTCGACCTTAGAGATGGTCTTGCCCAGGACGGCCGGGATCAGACAATCCCTCAGGACAGACCAGGCGGTCTGGACCGTTTCGGAAGAATAGAGCGGCAACTCTTCGACGACGCACTCTCCCCAGCCCGTCACCCCGTCGCCGTCGACCCGAACCATGATGTGTTCCTCCTGGGTCTCGATGCCCATGGACGTCTCGAACGAGGTCACCAGCTCCATTTTCGTATGGCGGATCTCGATCCGGTCGATGCGCATAAAATCCTCCCCCTATTTCAACCCGAGCTCCGCGTGTTTCCGGGCGATCGTCTCGGCCAGCTTTTCCAGAGCGGCGAAGTCCCCTTCGCGGGGCTTTCCGCGGCAGATCACGGGCGCCAGGACCTCGACCTTGAGGTTGGGGATCATGGCCGCGATCTGCTCGACGATCTTGTGACCCCAGCCGTAGGAGCCGATGATCGAGGCGAATTTCAGCTTCGGCCGCAAAGCGTTCGCCAGGAAGACGGCATGAGCGATCCGGGGATGAGGTCCGATATGGACCGCCGGCGTCCCCAGGACGATTGTCGCCGCGTCCACGAGGGCGACGGCCAGTTTGCCGATATCGGTTTCGGCCAGGTTGAACTGGTGGACCCGGACGCCGCGTTCGGCCAGGGCGGCGACGAAATGATCGACCATCGAAGCCGTGCTGCCGTGCATGGAGATGTAGGCCACGACGGCTTCGTTCCTCAACCTGTCCGAGGTCCATTCGCGGTAGGCTTCGAGGATGAATTCCGGCCGGCCGTAGAGAGGCCCGTGCGACGGGGCGATGATCCCGATCTCGAGCGTCTTCAGCCGCTCCAGGTTCTTCTGGATCGCCGTCCGGAACGGCATCATGATCTCGGCGAAGTAGCGTTTGGCCGCTTCATAAACGGGAGCCTCATCGGCCACGAAAAGATCCGACTGGGCGATGTGAGAGCCGAAGAAATCACAGCTGAAAAAGACCTTGTCCTCGCGGAGATACGTGCCCATGGTCTCGGGCCAATGGACCCACGGCGTATGGACGAACTCGAAGGTCCGGTCGCCCAGCGAGAGCGTTTGGCCGTCGTCGACGGTCAGGATCCTGTCTCCGGACAAGCCGAGGTGGTCCATGAGGATTCCCTTGGCCTTGGGCGAGCAGACGACCTTGGCCTGGGGATATTTGGCCAGAATCTCCGGGATCAGGCCCGAATGGTCCTGCTCGCCGTGATGGGCGATCAGGTAATCGATGGAGGCGACCTCCCGGAGATTCTCGAAAAAGATATCGCGTTTCGAGGGGTCGACCGTATCGAGCAGGGCCGTCTTTTCGCTCCCCCGGACGAGATACGAATTGTAGCTCGTTCCGTCCGGAAGCGGGATCAATCCATCGAATAGCCGGCGGTCCCAGTCGACGGCCCCGACCGCGTATATCTGGTCCTTGATCTGGCGTGGTCTCATTGGTTTTTCCTTTCGTCGGTCCGTGGAAATAATCTAAAAAATACTATATGGAAACGGGGCGATTTTTTCAAGTCAGAGGACGGTCAGGCGGCCGATCAGCGCCTTGTATCGGGGATATCGGGCCAGAAGATCCTCGCCGCGGCCGAACTCGAAGTCGGCGAAATCGAAGCCGGGCGCAACCGTGCACCCGCAGAGGGCGAACGACCCGGCTCTCAGCGGCTCCGCCCCGAACAGGACGCCTCGTGGAAGGACGGCCTGCAAGACCTCACCGGCCCCGGGATCGCGGCCCAGGCGGAGCCGGCGATAGGAGCTTTCATCGAACACGTGGAACAGAAGTGGACCGCCCTCATAAAAATGCCAGATCTCATCGGACCGGAGACGGTGGAGGTGCGATACCTGGCCGGACTTAAGCAGAAAATAGATCGACGTCGAGAAAGCTCTGGGGCCGCCGTATCGGGACGGAAGCGCTTCGGCGGGAATCGATTCCCCCGCCCGATAGATCTCGCGAAAATATCCCCCTTCGGGGTGTTCGATGAGCTCGAGGGTCTTAATCCAATAAGCGGCGTTTTTCATGATCACATCCGGACTAAAATGTTTCTCGAATTCGGGGGCACGATCCGAATTAAGGAATTCTGAACATGTCCCCCTTTATCTGAGTTTGCCCCGGCTCAGAGAGGCGAAAACTCCTCCCATGCAGAGCGCGGCGAAAAACCAAAAAGCGGTTCTGACCGCGGTCAGGAACTGGGGGAAGACGTCCGGCGTGATCCGGGACGCCCCGAGGAAGAGGGCGAAGATGAGCATGGCCGTTCCCATGCTCAGCATCTGGCCGGTCATCCGCATCGTCCCCAGCGTGGCCGAAGCGACGCCGTAAAATCGTCTCTCGACCGAGCTCATCACGGCGTTGGTGTTGGGCGAGGAAAAGAGGGCGAAACCGAAGCCGAGGACGAGGAGGGCCGCGAAGATGAATCCGAGACCGGTCGCCGGGCCGAGGAACGACAGCAACAGGAGCCCCAGAACCGAAACGGCCATTCCGGCCGAAGCCAGGAGACGAGGCTCGATCCGGTCCGAGAGCCGTCCGGTCAAGGGCGAGAAGACCGCCATCATGACCGGTTGAGCGATGAGGATCAGGCCGGCCTTCTGCGGGCTCAGGCCTTTGAAGTATTGCAGATAAAGACTGACCAGGAATCCCACGGCGAAGGTCGCGCAATAATTGATCAAGGCGGCCAAATTAGAAAAGGCGAAGACGGTGTTCTGACGGAACAGGTTCATGTTGAGGACGGGATTCGAGCTCCGCATTTCCCACCGGATAAAAAATGCGGCGGCGATGAGCCCGACGAGGATCAAGATCCCGCCGATGGGCTTCGGGAGCCGGGACAGGCCGAGCATGACGGCGATGAGCGTCGATCCGAGGAGCAGGGAGCCCGCGGCGTCGAATTTTTCTCCGCGCGCTTCAGCCCATTCCTCCGGGAGATAGGCGAGCACAAGGCCGAAAACGACGAGGCCCAAGGCGCCGTTGATCCAGAAGATGCTCCGCCAGCCCAGGTTCTGGGTCAAAATCCCGCCCAGCACCGGACCCAACGACAGGCCGAGGTACGTGGACGAGACATTGATGCCGAGCACCTTGCCCCGCTCGCTCATCGGATAGGCCGAGGTGAGCATGGCCACCCCGGTGCTGAAGATCATCGCCCCGCCGATCCCCTGGAGGACTCGTGACGCCAGAAGAAGGCCCGGCGATGGCGCGAGAGCGGATAAGACCGAGGTCAGGGCATAGGCCAGGCTTCCCCAAGCGAAGATCTTTTTGCGGCCGTGAATGTCGGCGAACTTGCCGAAGGGAACAAGAAAGACCGCCGCCGCGAGGATGAACGACGTCGCCACCCAGCCGAGGAGGACGGCGTTCATCGCGAATTCCCGGCCGATCGAAGGCAGAGCCACGTTGAGGGCCGACGACATGAAGGGCGTCAGGAAGGCCGCGGCGGTCGAAACGATGAGGACGATGGTCCGATGCGGGACGGGAATCTCGCTTCTTATATCTTCAGCCGGCCTCATGTCAAAGCTCGATTTATAAAATGAATTTCCGGTCGCCGGGATATGGCTCCCCAGTGTAACGCAGGATGTCCCTTTTTTTCAATCAACCAAGGACATTCAGACCCGGGCGGTCACCCTCAGGTCGCGGTCGGGATAGGCCAAAAGCGCTTCACCGGGAGCGGACGCGAGGATTTTTCCGTCGGTTCGAAATTTCGTTGGATTTCCCTTCTTCGTCCTTCCGACGATCAGATCCAGCCGTCCTTTTCGGAAAGGAAAAGACGCCCGGATCCGGCTTAAGCCCGGCAGAAGTCTCGGCCGCAGGCGCAAGCCGCCTTCCTGAGGCTGCACGCCGAGAATATGATGAACGAAAAGAATGACCATTTCCGCCCAATTCCAGGGAACGATCCCGACCTGGGGGAACGGAGGCGCCAGCCTTTTTCCGTAAAACTCGAACCACGTACCTGCCCCGGCGCCGGAAACGGCGGCCAGCCAATTCAAGATCCGCCAGACGTTGTCGAAAAGCTCCATCTCGACCGAGGCCCGGGCCGCGAACAGGGAGGGGAACGGCCAGGCCCCGGGTGAATCGGGCTCCGAACTGGCATGATATCGGCCGTAGCCTCCGCCTTGCCAAGCCTGGTTCCAAAGCGTTTCGAGAGAGGCCAGCGTCAGGCGGCAGAGCGGGGATTCCGGCGGAACGAATCCGAGAGCGATGGGCAGCATCGTGGACGTGTCGGGATTGAGAAAATGATCACCCGGCTTCGCCAAGGGCGCTTCCGCCGGCAGGCCTGAATCGGGCCGGGCCGTGATGGTCTCCTGAACGGGGCCGTCCGCCCTTCGCCGTTTGACGAATCCCCGTTCGTCGATCATCCGGAATTCGGGATCTTCGAGCATCGCCGTTTTGAGCCTGAGCGCTTCGCCGTCCCAGCGGACGGCGTTTTCCTCGCGGCCTAGCTTGCGGGCCAGAACGGCCGCCGCGCTCAGTCCGAACGATGTGAAGAGCTGGTGAACGAGCTCGATCCCCGGCTCGATCCCGTGGGCCTGGTGCCTTTCCCAGAACTCCCGCCGGTTGGCCAGAAGACCGCTCGGCCGATGGCGGAATGTATCCTTGAGGGGGAACTCCGCGGCGACGACGATTTTGTCCCAATATTTACGGGCGAGGCCGGCATCCCCCGTCCACAAGACATAGTCCTTGAACGTATAAAGCAGAAACCCGTTCTGGTCGAGCTCGACCTCTTCGGGGGCGCGCTTCTCGCTCGAATCGATCGTATCGCCCTCGGCGGTCACGAAGCGATCGAACAAACGCTCGAACATCGTCCCGGCCAAGTCCCGCTCTCCGATCATGGTCAGGGCCAAGGCGATCACGGCCTGGTCCCTCAGCCATTCGCGGTTATACTGCCAGACGCTTCCGTCCAGGCGTCCGGTCCGTGAAATCACGGCGGGAAGCTGGAACTTCGAAGCCCGCCAATAATGGTCGAGCAAGGGATGGCCGAAGTCGATCCGGGACAAGGATGTCCAGGAAGCGGCCGTCTTGGACGCGACCGCCGAGCGGCGGGTCCACTCGATCCAGACCTGATCATTCTCGGCGTCAAGGAGATAGCGGATGAAAAGCCTTTTCTCGCCGCCGGGACCCAGCCAGACGCTCTTTTCCAGGAATGTTCCCCGCAGGCCCGTCCTGATTCCGAATCTCGCCGGCCGGCGCCTCCGGTTCGTGAGCCGGACCTCGCGGAGAATGACCGGTTGGGATTTGTCAGGGCAATAGAAAAATTCTTCGACCTTCAAAACCGTATCCCCCCATCGGACGCGGACGGCCGGGATCCGATGTTCCGGCGACCATGAGGCCTCGAAGCGTCCCGTCGCCGGCGTGAAGATCCCGGATTCCGCGGCGATATGGAGCATCGTCGGCGCCAGGCCGGTTTGAGCGTCCATTGTCAGGGCGTCCCGCTTTTTCCGGAGACGCTCCGGGTCCATGATGAGCAGCCCGACGGGGGTCCCATCGCCGGCCGGGGCCGCCTGGACCGCGGCCTGGATCAGTCCGTTGCCGAGGAAAAAATAATCGACGTTCTTCAACTCCGTGCGGATGTCGGGGGGTCCGACGTTCGGATCGTCGTGGTAGATATGCTCCTTGACGTTGATCATCGGATGAAGATGAGCATGACCGTCATGAAAAGGACCGTGGTCAGCAGGCCGACGAGGACCGCCCGTCCCCATTTGAGTTTCTGGCTGATGCCGACCGCGATTATGATCAGGACCAGCAGCCAGGCCACAGCCGCGATCTGGTAAGCCCATCCGAAGATCTGGAAGAATCCCGGCTGGGCCATGAGATCCATGAACTCCTCCTGGGTCATGCCCAAAAGAAGCAAGGCGGCGAAAATCGTCTCGGGTATCCAGGTCACGAACAGGGGGACCGTGACGGCGAAACCGAGCGCCGCCAACGTCCCCTCAAAGCTCCCCCTCCCCTTCCCCGATTTGCTCAAGAGCCGGGCGAAGCCCGCGGCCAGGATCCAACCCGCCGCGACGACGGGCAGGGCGAAGAACATCTCGAAGAAATAATAGTTCTCCGCGGAGATGGCGATGACGGCCGGAGCCGTGATCAGGGCGCCGCCGGCGGCGAGCATGGCCACAGTCAGGGTATAAAGGATCCCGACGAGCAAGATCGCTTTGAAACCCTTGGAGACCATTTTCGGATCGGACTGGAGCGCTTGGAACGTGCGGCCCGGGTGAAAGAGGGTCCCTCCGAGATAACGCCAGAGGCTTTTCATCGCTTCTTCCTCGGCCCCGGCTCAGGTCACGAATAGGTCTTTGCTCGAAAAATTCGGGTCGCTCGTCAGATTGAGACCGAGCCGTTTCAGCCCCGCCTCATCGCCCGGCGTAGGAATGTGAGTCATGTGGACCTCGCAATCTCGAAGGTCCTTGAGCTTCTCCAGGGCAAGCTCGGCCATCGGGTTCGCCGAGGCGTTGAGGCTGAGGCTGATCAGCATCTCTTCCACATCCATACTGGCCGCCTTGGCCCCCAGGATGTCTTTCTTGAGATGGCCGATCGCCTCGATGGTCGAGGATGAGAGAAGCGGGATCTTGTCGGGGATCTCGGCCAGCTTTTTGACCGCGTTGAGGATCAGGCTGGAACCGGCATGCATGAGGGGCGAGTTCTCCCCGGTGACGATCGATGCGTCGCGGAGCTGGATCGCGGCGCCGCAGAAGATCCCTTTATAGCCTTTGCCCCGGACTCGGGCTTCTTCAGCCGCCTCCCGCGCCGGTTCGACGACTTGCCTGTATTCCGGGCCGACCTTCATCTCGCGCATGAGAAGTTCCGCCCGCTCGACCGTGTTCCGGTCCACGAATCCCATGGCGTATTCGCAGTGATAGCGGAAGTACCGCCGGACCAGCTCCTGGAGAGCCGCTTCGCGGACGACGGAGTCGATGGTAATTCCGAAGCCGGCCCGGTTGACGCCCATGTCCGTCGGCGATTTGTACCGGCATTCGGCGCCGGTGATCTTTTCCAGGATCCGCCGGAGCACGGGGAAGATCTCGACGTCGCGGTTGTAGTTGATGGACACCGTCCCGTACGCTTCGAGGTGGAAGGGATCGACCAGGTTGAAGTCCTGAATATCGGCCGTGGCCGCTTCGTAAGCCACATTGACCGGGTGTTTGAGAGGGAGGTTCCAGATGGGAAAGGTCTCGAACTTGGCGTAGCCCGACCGATGGCCGCGCCGGTAGTCGTGGTAGAGCTGGGACAGACACGTGGCCAGCTTGCCGCTGCCCGGCCCCGGGCCGGTCACGACGACGAGCGGTTTCTCGGTCTCGATATACTCGTTGGCCCCGTAGCCGAGGTCGCTGACGATGAGATCCACATCCGTCGGATAGCCCTTGGTGAAGCTGTGGGTGTAGACTTTGACCCCGCGGCGTTCGAGCTTGTTCTTGAAAACGCGGGCCGAGGGCTGGTTGTCGAACCGGGTGATCACGACGCCGTGCACCCCGATGCCCCAGTCCGACAAGTCGTCGATGAGCTTGAGCGCGTCGACGTCGTAGGTGATGCCGAAATCCGCCCGGACCTTCTTGCGTTCGATATCGCCGGCGTAGATGCAAAGAAGGATATCGGCCTTGTCCTTGAGCAGCTGGAGCAGCCGCATCTTGACATTGGGGTCGAAGCCGGGCAGGACGCGCGACGCGTGGAAGTCGAAGAGGATCTTTCCCCCGAATTCCAGGTAAAGCTTGCCCTCCGAATTGCCGACCCGCTCGAGGATCGCGGCCGTCTGCTCTCTCAGGTATTTCTCGTTGTCAAAGCCGGTTCTCATCGTCACGCGGGTCTCCTGTTCAGAACCTTGAGCGGGATCCGCTCAGGCCGATCTTTGCCTCAGGGTCGTGCCCCTTTATACCGCATGACGATAGCGGAGTCAATCGTCGGCGAGTCGGAAACGGACGAGTTTAAAATCCTCGAACAGCCCGTAGCCGACGAGGCTGTATTTCGAACCGGGAGGATAGCCCCCCTTCGCGCCTTGCTGGAACGATCCCGGCCAGGCCCGGCCCAGCGCGGGGTCATTGTGGAACGGGCCGAGGGTGTTCTTGAGCGTGCCGCAAACGGCGACTTTGACCTCATTGGCGCCGGACGCGATGAAGCTCGTGATGTCGAGCCGGAACGGGGCGAAGGCGATGAACCCGGCCGATCTTCCGTTGACGAAGACCTCGGCTACAGCTCCTTTCCACGAACCGAGCTCGAGGAAGATCCGGTCCTTTTTGATGTCCCCGGGACTCAGATCATAGCTCTTTTGATAGGTCACGGTGCCGGAATACAGCGGCAGACCTTGTCCATTCCAAGGCCCAAGGCTCAACGAGGCCGCCGGAATGACCCTGAAGCCCTTCACCGCGCTCTCGATCCCGAAGTCGCCCAGAATATAGATCGGCTCGAGCTCGGAGTGGATGGTGAACGGTTCGGCTTTGAGCGTGATCCGGTTCTCTCCCGTCCTGACGAAGGGACCGATCTCGTAGACGCCGAAGGCGCGGTCCAGCCACCACTGGTCCTTGAGAGGCTCGATCCCACGATCGTTGATGGAAACCCGATAAAGGTGGGGCCGCTCGACCACCGCCCGGAGCGACGCCGTCGGTACCCCTCCCCCGAGCAAAAACCGGAAGGTCGCTTCGAAACCGGAATCCGGCCGAAATTTATCTTTATCCAGGATGTTGGTCTTGTATTGGACCGCGCTGTCCCAGGGATTCCGATCGAGTCCATGATGCCGGAACGTTTTGAGCTGGGCCTCGTAAAAATAGAGGTCCTTTTCCGTCTTTCCTCCCAAGGTCAAGTCGCAGTAGTCGAGCGTCAGGACGTTCGGAGAATCCCGTTGGACGCTCAGGGACTTTTGGGGACTGAGGTCCTCTTCATGGACGACCGGCTGATCCGATGGTTCGATCTTGTCCGGCCGCAGACCGAAGAGGAGGCTCCCGCCCGGCGGGAGGTCATAATCCAGGTTCAACCGGCCGCCGACGATCTTGAAAGGATAGGGCTTGACCTGACCCGTAAAAGGATCCCATTCTTCACAGAACGCGGCGGCGGCGGTCATCGTCCCCGCGGAGGCCTTTTGTCCGCTCGTGTTGACCAGAAAGAGGAGATCCCCTCCCTGGAGAGTCCGGCGATGATGGAAAAGAAGGTCCGGTCCGCTCTTGTCCGTGTTCTTCTTTTGAAAGACGACGACGGACGGGGAAAGCCCGGCGATGTCGTCGATCCATGAGCTTGGGCTCGCCTGAGCCCAATTCTTCGCGTTCGCTGTAACAAGCTTCGCCACCCGCTCGTCCGGCTTCCCGTCGACAAAAGAGGGCGTCGTCGGCCCGGAGAGGACCTTCCCCCCTTTCGAAGCGTATTCGCTCAAGAGAACGAGGGTCGGCCCCTCCACGTTATCCATACCGGGGGGGAGGACAACCAGGTCATAGGAGCGCTTGCCGAGGATCATTTTTCCCCCCTCGACCTTCCCCGACTCCTTGAGGGTGAACTCGCTGCCGAGATCGTATTCGATCTGATTCTCCTCGAGCCCGTTGACGAAATCCTGAAATTCCCGTCCGATGGCCTTCATCTTGTCCGTCTCGCCGCGGGGCGATTGGACCATCCAAGCGGTCGTCGTCGGTTCGAGGACGAGGATCCGGTTCTCCTGCTCTCCCAAGGACAGGGCGACGGAGAGGCGGCCGAAATAATCGGCCAAAACCTTGTACGCCGGCCACCAGGGCTCGTGATAGGAGAAGGATTGGGGATGATCACGCTTGCGGGCTCCCATGATCGTCACGTAGGACAGGTGCTGGTTGATGAAGTTGACCCCCAGCGCGTATTCCCAATCCGCGATCCGTTTCTGATCGAAGAAGGTCAGGTCCCATCCGGCCGCGCCGAAGGTCTCGGACATGGTCCGCTTCGCTCCCGATTGATTGGCCGCGCTTCGGATCTCTTTCACCGCCCGGGCGTTGCCGAACTGGGCATGGGTGTCCGTCTGGAAGTCGTTCATGAGGATATCGATGCCGGGCATGTGGGCGTAGGCGGCGAAGGCCAGGTTGTCCGGGTTGACCACCGGCCGCGGCCATTCATGCTCCCAGTAATGCCCGCTGAAGATTAAATTGTTCCGGGCCGCATAATCGAAATACGGTTTGGCCCAGCCCTCGATGAACAAGTCGAGGAGGGTCGCGTAGAAATCGTGCCGGACACGGCTCCAGTCCCCGACCTCGTCGAAGAGCGAGGGAAGATGCGGTTTGAGGTCATAGCCCCATTTGGCCCGGAATTTCTCGAAGAGGGCCGGCGTGTAATTGACGACGGTCATGTTCGGACCGCCGGCCGGATTGATCTCGGCCTCGTCTTGGAAAACGCCGGGGACCGTGCCGCCGAAATCGGCGCCGGCGGCGCGCTTGTAAGCGTTGAGCGTCACGTCCAGGAATTTCTCGGTAACGTCGCGGCGCATAAGATCGACATAAGTGAATCCGCCGTACCAGGGATTCGGTTTTTGCCGGTTCAGGTCGAAGATATAGAAGTCGCCGCGGCCCAGCTCTTTCCCCTTGGCACGCGCCTCCGAGGTGATATCGTCGAAGCCCGAGGCCGACTTCCTTAAGACGACCAGGGGCTCGTTTTCGAACGCGGCCGGCAGCGTCTCGGCCCTGACCAGGCGCAGGCCGGTCCGCGACGCGTCCGGCATCTGGGCCGGAACGTGGCCGCCGGCGAATCCGGACGGATAGGAATTCTCGTCGTAGATCCAGATCTTCAGATCGAGCCTCTTGCCGATCTCCACGGCGTGCCGGAAAAGAGACAGCCACTCCTCGGACAGATAGGGCGTGATGAGGCCGGGCCGGGGATGGACGAAGACGCCGCCGATCCCGTGCGCCTTGAAATCGGCCAACTGGTCTTCGATCTGACGTTCGGTGACGCGGTCGTTCCAAACCCAGAGAGGGGCGCTGCGGAACTCCGAAGGCGGGTCCTGGAACGTTTTTAGGACGGAAGCGTAGGAGTCCGCCGGAACCGTTTCCCGGGTATTTTGACAGCCGAACATCGTCGTCATGGTCAGGATCACGAAAATCGCAAGACAAGTCCTCAGTCGCATGATGATTCTCTCCTTCTCCGAAGATGGCCGAAACGCTTTGTTGCGAATCAAGGGGGGATTTGTCAGCGTTTTGGGAAAGGTACGGAGAGGGCGGGATTCGAACCCGCGGTCCCGGTTTGAGCCGAGACAAGCGCTTAGCAGGCGCTCCTGATCGACCACTCCAGCACCTCTCCGCGTCAGCCTGGAAGGCGGCGCTATTCTAACATTTTTAGAGCATTAGTCAAAGCCGCGCGGCGGCGATATAAACGGCGGCGCGGAAATTGAAAAAGAATAAGAAAAAAACGTTCGGATCAGCGAAAGACGTGGGAGATTTTGATGTTCTCGCTGGGCTTGAGCTCGACGGTCTGAGTATAGGCTTTAAAGGCTGAATTTTTGATCTCGATCTTATGCCGCCCCGGAGGGACCTGGACGAACTCCATGGGAGGCGACGAACCCATCATTTTCCCATCCACATAAATATCGCCGGAGGGTTTGATCTCGAGCAGGATGAACGCCGAGGCCTTGGCGGCGATGACCTGAGTCGACGGTTTGGAAACGGTCGGATCTTTTTCGACTTGTTTCCCGGGGGGTTCTTCCGTCTTGAGATCGGGGGCGACATCGGCCTGTCCGTCTTTGAGATCTCCGGAAGTGTCCGCGGATTTGGATTTGAACAAGACCAGGAACGCCACTACCGCCAACACGATCGCCAGAGGGACGAGTCCATAATAAATCTTGCTCGTTTTCTTGTCGGGGAGCTTGGATTTAAGGCTTTCGGCATCTCTCGGCGCCGTCCGGTCGGCTGTTATCGGCTTCGTCTTCTCCACGGTGATAGGGCTGATCCGTTCATCGTGGGACTCCCCTTCCGGCGCCGGCTTCTGCATCTCTTTGTCGGGAGGAGCCGGCGCAGGACTTTTTCCCTTCACTTGTTCGACCGCGTAGATCTCATGCTCCCGGATATGCTTGTCCGCTTTCATTCCCAGATAGTGGAAAAGCTGGGCATACTCCTGGGAAAGGCAGGAAACGACTTCATAATAAGATCGGGAGACAAGGACCTGCCCGGGCTGGGCGAAAGCCATCACCCGCTGGGCGACATTGATGCCGTCCCCGATGAGATTGGGCCGACCGTTGATGTCCTTGACAAGTTTGACCGGTCCCAGGTTCATCCCGATGCGGACGGAGAACGGGAAGGTCCCCGTTTTCTGGTCATCGAGGAGTGCCTCCTTTAGATTCAAGGCAACGAACAGGGCGTCCTCGGGATCTCCAAGGAATCCGATGGCGGCTCCGTCGCCCGTGTCGAGGATGATCCGATCATTAACGGCGACGTCCTTGATCGCCTCGACCACGAACTTGTTCAAATGTTCCTTTTGCCGGATCTGCTGATCCACGGATTTTGTGGAATAGTCGCAGATATCGAGAAAGACGACACTGCAGATGAAGGTCCGGTTGAGCCGGTTCGAACCGGCGCCCATCCCCTTGACCGTCAATACTTCGCTGTCCGTTTTTTCTTCAGTCATAGGTCGCGTTCCAGGCAACGGTCCGGGCCGCTGCTCGCTTGATCGTTTTAAGAGCCCTTTGACCTGCCAAGTTTTTTATCTTAGAAAAAATCATATTCTTTTGTCGCGAAACAGTCAACCATATTTATGTCTGATTGTCGAATAATATCAAAACTCGGAGGATACACGATCAACGCGGGAATCATGGATATCCGCCGGGGTTGCATCCGGAACGAAGCTGA
>JAPKZI010000179.1 GCA_026393865.1 Candidatus Aminicenantota bacterium | reverse complement strand
GCTGGGCTCGGGCAGGCATGGGAACGAGCAAACTCAAGCCAAAAACGACCGCAAGGCATTTCTTCATGTTAAACTCGTCCTTCGACCGGAAGGGGCCGGGCTTCCGGAAAGCGACCTATCAACTGAGTCTGCTGATTATTGCGATAAATCGATCTTGTCTAGCTCCCGACTTTAAAGGCAACGGTGGCCATCGTCTTGTCCCACATCATGGCCAGCTTCCCGTCAACCGAGGTCATGTCGATGAAGGCGATCGTGAACTGGTCCATCGAGAACGGCAGGGCATCGAGCTTCATCTCGGCCCGGAGGACGTCCTTATCGGGCGTGTAGCCGTAAGATCCCCAGAGGGCCTCTTTATTTTTTGTATCGTACTTCTCCTGCGCGGGCCACGTGGAGACGATGAGGGTCCAGGCCTTCTCCTTCAGGTCGACGAAGACGCTGTAATCGCCGACCGGGAGCGTTTTGCCGTCGAAGATCAACGGGACTTCCGTTTTGAGCCTTGTCGTCTGGTTCGCCCCCGCCCGCCAGACCGGCGATCCGTCGCTTACCTTTTTGCCGTAATCGGCGCCCGCGCCGAACAAGCTCTGGCGCTCGCGCTTGATGGGTCGGCCGTAGGATATCTCGATCCACTTGCCGCCCTGGTATCTTTGATTGTTCTGGACCTGGACGTACTTCCCGCTGACTTGCGTCGCCGCCGTTCCGGGAGGGCTCGCCGGCTTCTGGGTCTGGGCCAAAGCCAAGCACCCCAGAACCGCCACCAAACCGATCACCAAAATCCACGAACGAAATCTCATCTGACTTCTCCTTATACAATAGATCGGCCGTAAATATAGAACCGGAGGCAGGCGTTTGTCAAGAAAGTGAGCTCGTTCACGATTTTGAAAAGTGGGTCGGTTTCAATCAGGTGGAATGCGGTTCCTGGGCGCGCTTGTTGGTTTTTCGGCTTCGGGGCGATGCAACCTTAGCATCGGATGAGCATTTCAGGTACAATTCCCCCATGCCTTCCGATACTCAAGTCATCTATTCCATGTCGCGCGTCGGCCGCATCCACCCGCCGAACCGGCAGGTCCTGCGCGACATCTCCCTCGGTTTCTATTACGGAGCCAAGATCGGCGTGCTCGGCCTGAACGGCTCGGGCAAGTCGACCCTCCTCCGTATCATCGCCGGCCTCGACCAGGATTATATCGGCGAGATATCCATCAGCAAGGGCTACACCGTCGGCTTTCTGGAACAGGACCCGCAGCTCGACCCCTCCAAGACCGTCCTCCAGGTCGTGCGCGAGGGCGTCCAGCCCGTCGTCGATTTGCTGGCCCGGTTTGACGCCGTCAACGACAAGTTTTCCGAGCCCGACGCCGATATGGATGCGCTGGTGGCCGAGCAGGCCAAGTTGCTCGAGGAAATCGAGCGGCATGACGCCTGGAATCTCGACAATCATCTCGAGATCGCCATGGACGCCCTCCGCTGTCCGCCGCCGGATACCCCCATCGCCATCCTGTCGGGAGGAGAGCGCCGCCGCGTTGCTCTGACCCGGCTTCTGCTCAGGGAGCCCGATATCCTCCTGCTCGATGAGCCGACCAACCACCTGGACGCCGAATCCGTCGCTTGGCTCGAACGCCATCTCCAGGAGTACAAGGGAACGGTCATCGCCGTCACCCATGACCGCTATTTCCTGGACAACGTGGCCGGCTGGATACTCGAGCTCGACCGGGGCATGGGCATCCCCTGGAAAGGCAACTACTCGTCCTGGCTGGAGCAGAAAAGAGATAGGCTCGCCGTGGAGGAGAAAACCGAGTCTCGGCGCCAGCGAGCCCTGGCCCGGGAGCTGGAGTGGATCCGCCTCTCGCCCAAGGCCCGCCAGGCCAAAGGAAAAGCCCGCGTTACCGCCTACGAGAATCTGCTCAGCCGGGAGTTCGAAAGCTATCGCGACGAACAGGAAATACCGATTCCGCCGGGCCCCCGCCTGGGGGACGTGGTCATCGAATACGAAGGCGTCTCCAAGGCCTACGGCGACCGCCTGCTCATCAACGACCTGACCGTCAGCATCCCGCCCGGTTCGATCGTCGGCGTGATCGGCCCCAACGGGGCGGGCAAGACGACCCTGCTCAAGATGATCATCGGCCGGGAACAGCCCGACTCCGGACTCATCCGCATCGGCGAAACGGTCAAACCGGCATATGCCGACCAAGCGCTTACGCTCGACCCGGGCAAGACGGTGTTCGAGGAAATCTCGGGAGGTGCGGATCTCCTGACGATCGGCGGGCGGACGATAAACGCCCGGGCCTACTGTGCCTCATTCGGGTTCAACGGAACGGATCAGCAGAAAAAAACCGCCGTGCTTTCGGGCGGGGAGAGAAATCGCGTCCATCTGGCCAAGACGCTGTCCGAGGGGGCCAACGTCCTCCTCCTCGACGAACCGACCAACGACCTGGACGTCAACACCCTCCGAGCGCTGGAGGAGGCCCTGCTGAGCTTTGCCGGATGCGCCGTCGTCGTCAGCCACGACCGCTGGTTTCTCGATCGCGTCTGCACCCACATCCTGGCCTTCGAGGAGGACGGCGGTCTCCGCTGGGTCTACGGAAACTATACGGAATACCGGGACGATCGCCGCAAACGTTTGGGGACGGCCGCCGACCAGCCCCACCGACTCAAGTACCAGACTCTGAAGCGGTGATGGCGGGGACGGCGTATGGAAACTGCCGCCAAATGGGGTCGCGTCTACAATTCATCACAAAAAAGCGGTCGATTGTAGACGCGACCCCGTTTTTCTCAAAGTGACAAAGGCCGATGAAAGGATTATTATATAGACATCAACGCCCCGTTAAGGCGTTTGTTTCGAGGAGGGCAATATGATTACGTATCCGATGATCGTTCTCGGCTTTTTTATTCTCTATCTGCTGAGTTCCATAAAAATCCTTAGGGAATATGAACGCGGCGTCATTTTCCGGCTCGGCCGAGTCCTGCCTAAGCCCAAAGGGCCCGGCATCATCTTGGTCTTCTCCCCGATCGATCGCATCGTGAGAATCAGCCTGCGGCTCATCACGATGGCCATCCCCCCCCAGGATGTCATCACGAAGGACAATGTCACGGTGAAGGTCAACGCCGTTCTCTACTTCAGGGTCATAGACCCGCTCAAGTGCGTGCTTGACGTGCAGGATTATCTCAACGCCACCTCCCAGCTGGCCCAGACGACCCTGCGAAGCGT
>JAPKZI010000030.1 GCA_026393865.1 Candidatus Aminicenantota bacterium | reverse complement strand
GACCGAAGTCTCGGCCAGTCCGATCCCTTTTTGGAGCTCGTCCGCCGCCTCCTTTAACTTTCCCCGCATCAGCGCCACCGCCGCCAGCCGGTCCCGTCCGAAAATGTTCGCCACGGTCTCTTTGTGCGACGTCAGCTTGCGATATTCCTTTTCGGCGCCCGCTACATCCCCGCGACTAAATAGAATATCCCCCTTCGTGCAGATGTTCTCGATGAGATCCGGGTCGGCGGCCAGGGCCTTGTCGATCTCTTTGAGCGCCGCCTCAAAATTCCTTTCGCACAGATAGCTTATGGCCAGCGCGCCGCGGATGATGGGATTGTCGGAGAACGTGGTCAGATAGAAATTGAGCGCTTCCCGCGCCTTGGCGGTGTTTCCCGCGGCCATATAGGCGATCGCCAGGTTGATGTACGACGGAAAAGTCTCGACCCTGTTCTGCTTGTTCACCTCCAGCCGTTCGATCGCCTTGTCCCAATCCTCGAGGTTGATATAGAGCAGTCCCAGGTTCGTATTGCCCAGCCGGCTGTCGGGATAAAGCTTGGTCAATTGGCTGTAAGCCTTGATGGCCTGGTCGTATGTCTTCTCCGACTGTCCGTAGAAGTCGCCCATGATCTGGTAAAGTTCGCGGTCCGAGATCCGGTCCTTGAGCTCGAAGGCCTTTTGGATGTAGCGCTGTTCCTCCGATTTATAACCGAGGTTACCGTAGGCGACGGCCATGCTCCGGTAGGCCGAGGCGAACTCGGGGTCCTTGGCCACGGCTTTTTCGAGGAGGGCGATGCATTGGCGGAAATCGCCCTTGTTCCCGGCCTGCACGGCGTCGACGTAGAGCTTGAACGCTTCGGGCGAATTGGTGGTGATCTTTTCCAGAAGCTTGTCATTGTCGCCCGCGATCTGCGACGGCGACAACCGGAAGTTGGCCTTGATCTTTTTCGTCAGCTCGTCGACGAGGCCGAAGATGCTCTCCTCGCCCGGGCCCTGGGCGTTGTCCGAGCCGACGGTCTCTCCGGTTTTGATGTTCTCGACGGCGATGTTGATGCGGAAGACGTTCCCCGCTTTGACATAGTCTCCGCGGATGACATTCTCGACGTTGGCCTTGGAGGCGATCTGCTTGATCACGTCGGAGGAGTATCTGGTCGCTTCGAGCTGATTCAGTTGGTTTAAAATGCGGAAGAGACGGTCCCCGCTGAGGACGCGGAAGTATTTGGATTGGGAGATGTCGGCGATGAAAAGCTCGGACAGGGCCTTGCGCCAATGGTCGAGGTTCTTGTCGCCGCTATTGTTTTCAAAATACAGCACGGCTAGAGACGGAGTCGCGGAGGCGCTGGCCGCCGTCTCGGGCGCGCCACGTTTAGACGGGCGGAACGGATTGACGATCATGAGAATGACGGCGATCGCCGCAATGGCGACCAGCCCCGGGATGAGGAATTTTTTGAGCGGGGACGGCGCGGACTTCTCGATGGGCGGCAGCACGGTCACGACGCTGGCTCCGCCTACGGTCGCGGACCGAACCGCCGTCGCCGCGCCCGACGCTCCCGCGTAGGACGCCGCGGCGGCGGCCCCGGGCGCAGGCATCCGCGCTTCGACCGGCAGGCCCTGCTCGATCCTGCTCAGGTCGGCGATCAGGTCCTCGACGCTGGGGTACCGCTGTTCCTTGTGCTTCTCCATGCAGTGGAAGATCACCGCTTTGAGCGGGTCCGGCACCGAAGGGTTGAGCGTCTTGGGATCGGGAGGGGGCTGGTTCTGCTGCATGATGGCCGTGGCGATGGCCGTCTTGCCCTCGAACGGCACCCGGGCCGTGAGCATCTCGAAAATGATGATCCCCAGGGCGTAAATGTCGGTCCGCTTGTCGACGTCATGGCCTTCGACCTGCTCGGGCGACATGTATTCTGGCGTCCCGATCATCACCCCGGTCTGAGTGACCATGTCCGCGCGCATGGAGCGGGCGATGCCGAAGTCCATGATGTGAGCCTGGCCGGCCGGGTCGATTATGATGTTCTGAGGCTTCAGGTCGCGGTGGATGATCCCCAAGCGGTGGGCCTCGGCTAGGCCTTCGCCGATCTGGCGGGCGATCGAGATCGCCTGGCCCGGGCCCATGGACCCCGTTTTGCGGAGGACGCTTTTCAGGTCCTCGCCCTGGACATATTCCATGGTGATGTAGAACGTGTCCTTGGTCTTGCGGAGGTCGTGCATCCGGCAGACGTTCTTGTGGGTGATCGTCCGGGCGATTTTCAATTCGTTTCGGAAGCGCCGGACCAGTTCCTCGTCCGAGGCGATCTCGGGCTTGATGAGCTTGAGGGCGATGACTTCGTCGATGTCGGTGTCGAGGACCTTGTAGACGATGCCCATGCCGCCCTTGCCGAGGATTTCGAGGATCTTGAAGCGGCCGCCGAAGAGCGAGCCGGGAGCGGCTTCGCCCGCCTTGCCGGGCGCCGGCTTGCGCATGGTCCGAGTCGAGCTCTCGGAGATTTTGCCGTCCGCCTGGATCGGGGCGCCGCAGTTGCTGCAGAACTTCGTTTCGGCAGGATTATCGAATTTGCATAACGGGCACGTGTTGGCCATGGTATGAGATTATCTTGCTCGAGAGGCTAAATCAGATATAACAAAATGAGATAGGGGTGTCAAATGACGACGTGCAGTCTAAAATAAACGTCATCCTGAGCGAAGCGAAAGATCCACCCCGTCATTGCGAGGCGCCGAAGGTGCCGTGGCAATCTCGTCTGACTGTGCTATAATCCAATCAGGGGGCGCATAGGTTGCCTCACATCGGGAAAAAGGTATTCCCCCATGAGCTGGATGAAGAGAGTAACAGAGCTAGTTACCAAGGCAAAAGGCGACCCAGACGTCTTGGCCGTCTTCCTCTTCGGCAGCGTCAGTCGCGGCGAAAAGTCGAAGGCTTCGGACGTGGATGTCTGCCTCGTTCTGAGTCCGCATTTCTTAAAAACGGGGCATCTCGCGTTTTCTCATAAAAGACTCGAATATTTGAACGATTTTTCACTCGACATTCAGATATTCCAGGCTATTCCCCTTTATATTCGGAAAAGAGTCCTCGGAGAAGGCCGGCTTCTGTATGTCCGGGATGAGGACCAACTCTATGATCTGGCCATTCGGACAGCCAAGGAATATGGGGATTTCGAACATATCTATCACGATTACCTGAGAGAGGTTGAAAAAAGTCCCCGGAATTCAAACGTCAGATCCTGAAGGTCTTGAAAAACTGGGGTCGCGTCTACATTTTCCACTTTTTTGCGGCCGAATGTAGACGCGACCCCAATCTTTCAGAATTTCCCCTGTTGGGCCCCAAAAAGCGCTTGACATGCAGGGCAAAAGGGCAAATAATTATTGCAGTTTGCCTTATTCTTTTAAGGTTATGGCAGAGGAAGTGTGGAATTAAACGCATTATGCGTTAATATTCAACTTTTTAAGCTCCAGGAGGGGTTATGAAAAAGCTTTATGTCAGCGCATTTTTCTCTTTCGTTCTCATCTTCGGCTTATTCCCGCTCTTGGTTCAGGCGGGACCGGATAGCGCCGCCCACGCATTCACCGTTGCGATCACCTCTCCGGCGTCGGGCGCCACGGTCCAGAGCAGCGTGAGCATCACGGCCAACGTCACGGCCGACAACGCCGTGACCAAAGTCGAATTTTTCGTCGATAACTTCCTCAAGGGAGCGGTCACGGCGACTCCGTATTCCTACGTCTGGGACACCCGGACCCACTCGAACGGCTCCCATACGATCAAAGTCAAGGCGACGGACTCCGTCAACCAGACCGCGGAAGCGACGGCGACCGTCACCATCACGAATTATTCGCTCACGATCACGGCGCCGGCGAGCGGCGCCACGGTCAACGGCGTGGTCAATGTCTCGGCGAACGTCACCACCTCCGACCACATTTCCAAAGTGAGTTTCCTGGTCGATGAGGTCAAAAAAGAGGAAAGCACCCAGAAAGCGAACACCTATTCGTTCAACTGGGATTCGACCACGGACACGAACGCTTCACACACGCTCAAAATCGTCGTCGATTACGACGACACCCATACTTCATCCAGCGCGACCGTCACCGTCACGGTCACCAATCCGACGGATTTCACGCTGACGATCACCTCGGGCACCGGCGGGACGACCAGTCCCGCGCCGGGAAGCTACAAGTACAACACCGGCAACGAGGCGACCGTGACGGCCAGCGCGAATGTCGGCTACACATTCGACAAATGGACGGGCTCGGCCGTTCCGACTGGCAAAGACAAAGACAACCCCATCGTCTTCCGGATGAACGCGAACAAGATCCTCACGGCCAACTTCTTCATCTTCAAGGTCGATCTGAGCGGGGCGATCGTCGTCTTCGTCGACCAGAACAATAAGCTCCGCAAGGTCAACTCCTCGGGCCTCATTTCGAACGTCATCAACACCGACCCGGACGTCCAACTGGCCCAGTTCGATCCGAACGGCAACCTCTACATCGTCTTCAACGAAAAACAGCCGGTGGGCGCGCCGCCCGCCGAGGGTTCGGCCCGGACGGAAGCCCTGACGAGCTATATCATGATCAAGGTCAACCCCAAGACCAATGCCGTCGTCGGAGTGGATTCCCAGCTCACGAACCTCGTCTGGAACACGGACAGCGTCAGCCCCAATATCCAGTTCGACGGCAGTGGAAAGATCTATTATCTCGCCCTGAAGACCGGCGGTAAGATCGTTTTACGCAAATATACGAGCGAGACGAACATCACCGAGCTCATCAACGAAAACATCAAGGTCGGCCACTGGCTGGTCCGGACCGACGGCACGGTCGTGATCGCCGGCGAGACGCTCTCGACACATCTCAAATGGCTGAGAAAAATATCGCCCGCGGGCGCTCTCTCCTATATCGCCACTCCGGCCGACGTCGGCTGGGTCATGGAATTCCCGGACGGCCGGGTGTACGCCGGCCTTCCCGAGAGCCTGCCTTTCCAAGGCGTGTACAAGCTCTCCACGGACCTCGTGACCATGGACGACACGGCCGCGAGCATGCCTTATATCGGCTTTACCAAAACGGGATTCACCCCGACCTACGATGTGACCACTCTGGCGACGGGCGTCAACGCGACCTACGCCAAAGGATTCACCGACACGGCCGGTGTCTATCTCCTGGGTTACGGTAAGACGGCCGGCAATGACGTCATCGGTTTGACCGGGAAGGACCAATACCGGACCGTTCTCTATTATTATCCGACGCCGAAAATCATCAAACTTTCGCTTGTGGACCGGATCACGCTCTTGAAGGAATCGCTGGGCGAGCTGCTCATCCCGGGCACGAAGGCCGGTGTCAACAAGCTGATCCTTTATAATCTCACCTCGAAAATCGAAACGAACATCCTCTACGAAAATATCGAAATTTACCACCTGGATGTTCTATCCAACGGCAGCATCCTCTTCGACGGTCTGGACTTCAGCAAGAACACGTATGTCGTCGGGATGTTCGAACGGGCCGCGGGCAGCGCGCTGAAAGGCGGCGACGTCCGGACCCTCTACGGCTACAAAGAGCTCTGCTCCCTGAGCGGGAAACCGGCGGACTTCTTCGTCCTCGAAGGCGGAACGGAAAACCCGCAGGCTTACATCAAAGCCAGCCCGACGATGCTCGGCTTCGGCGCTTTGACCAGCGGGATCAAGACCGCCTCCCAGAAGATCCGCATTTCCAATATCGGCCAGGGGACGATGAACTGGAGTGTCACCCCCGACCAGCCCTGGTTGAGCTGCTCGCCGACGTCGGGATCGCAAAGCGGCGTGGTCAATGTCAGCGTGGATCCGACCGGACTCGCGGCCGGCGACTATGTCGGGACGATCTCGGTGGAATCGGCCGAAGCGGCCAATTCTCCGCAGACCGTGACCGTCGGATTCAGCGTCAAGAGCACCGGGACCGGCGGGAGCCTGCCGCCGTTCGGCGAATTCTCGACGCCCATCGACGGGACGACGGCAATCACGGGAGCCATCCCGGTCACGGGCTGGGTCCTCGACGACATCGAGACGACCAAGGTCGAAATCTGGCGTGATCCCGCGGCTGGAGAAGCGTCGGCGAACGCCTTGGTGTATATCGGAGACGCGATCTTCGTCGAAGGCGCCCGGACGGATATCGAACAGATCTATCCCAGCTACCCCATGTGCAGTAAAGCCGGCTGGGGCTATATGCTCCTGACCAATTTCCTGCCGGCTCAGGGCAACGGGACGTACAAGCTCCATGCCTTCGCTTACGACAGGGAAGGGAACTCAATCCTCCTGGGGTCGAAGACGATCACCTGCAGCAACGCGACGGCGGTCAAGCCCTTCGGGACGATCGATACGCCGGCCCAGGGCGGAGACGCTTCGGGAGGCGCGTTCGTCAACTTCGGCTGGGTCCTGACACCCCTCCCGAATATGGTCCCCATCGACGGCTCGACGATCGGCGTCTTTGTGGACGGCACGTATTGGGGCCATCCGACCTATAATCAATACCGGATCGACATCGCCACGAATTTCCCGGGCCTTCTGAACACGCCCGGACCGGTGGGATTCTTCTATCTCAACACGCTCGGATACGCCAACGGCGTCCATACGATCCACTGGATCGCGACGGACGACGGCGGCCGCGCCGACGGCATCGGCTCGCGCTACTTCACCGTCACCAACGTCGGGGCGGCGCCGGTCGCCGGGGCGGAAATAATGAAGGGCGAGGACCTGGGACTCGAAGGGCCGATCACGCTCGATCGGCTGATGGAACTGCCCGTCTCCTTCGAGCCGCTGGAGGTCAGGACCGGCTTCGATCTGCAGGCCGCGCCGGAGGCGATCACGCCCGACCGGTTCGGCACGATCCGCATCGTCATCTCCGAGGTCGGGCGGGTCGAGATCGACCTGAAGTCCTTCCTCGGATTGAAGAGGGCGGACGCCCGTGGGCTGACCTTCGCCGCGTATCAGGTCGTCGGGAAAGAGCTGCGGCCCCTGCCTATCGGCGCGAATCTCAACGAGAAGAAGGGGATCTTCACCTGGTCGCCCGGGCCGGGATTCCTGGGCCAATATCATCT
>JAPKZI010000130.1 GCA_026393865.1 Candidatus Aminicenantota bacterium | reverse complement strand
AGGAGACGGCGTTGTTCGCGCCGTCGGCCTTGGGACCGACCTTGAAAACGATGTTCTCGCTGGTGATGACGTCCGGCAGCATTTCGGCCGGGAACGACCGGCCCCGTCCATCGAAATCTCCGTCGGCCTTGTGGGGATCGTAGCTGATGACATCGACATTGTACGGCAGGTCCACCGCCGCGCTCCGGGGCAGGGCCAGCTTGGGCTCGGCGGGTTTCAATTTGACGGCGAACGTCCGCAAATGAAAGGGCGTGATGTCGAAGACGAGCTTGCCGTTTTGGACGACGGCGGGAGCGAGGTCCTGCTCCTGGCCGGTGACTTCCTTCGCCGAAAGCACCGGGGCGGCGAACGACAATTGAACGCCTTTGGCCGCTTTGCCCTTGGCTTCGACGACGCGGACGATCAGATCGTCGCCGACCTCCGCTTTCTTGACGGCCGAGACGACCACATCACGGTTGTTGACGGACAAAAAGGAGAACGCCCGGCCCAAGGCTCCGGGATGCGGGACCGCCTGAAAGGCGACCAGCGGCTGATTGAGCCGCGCTCCCTGCAGATGGGAATCGCCGGCGCGCCAGTCGCCCTTGTGCCCATAGAGGGCGTAGAGGATCTCGTGCCTGCCGAAATCCTGGACGCGCTGCTCCCGATAGGATGTTCTCACGCCCGGAGTAAACATCAGGGTCAACCGGACGATGTTGTCGGCCGGCTTGTCGGAGCCGTATTTGCAGTCCTCGAGGACGGAAACGCCGTAGCTCCCGTCCTTGTGGGTCAGATCGAACCATTGATGGGACGGGACCTCGAAGCGGACGGGCTCGTTGTTGCCCCGTTGGACGGTGCCGACGCCGAACGAATAGGTCGCCTGAGGATTGGAAACCGTCAGGGGGAAGGCCGCTTTCAACGAAGATTCCCGGGTCGCCCAATCGATAGCCGTGGCGAACTCGACCCGCTCGGCGCCGCCGTTCGCGGCCAGCCGGATGCTCTGGACGACTTTGGAGTGACGCGCTTCCCTCTCGACTTCCAAGGCGACGCGGGCCGGGCCGTTCTCGACGATCCGGATCTTGGCCGGGCCGTCGACGAATCCGAGCGGCGGTTTGATTCGGTCTTCCCAGTCCTGGTTCCACGCCGGCCACTGTTCCGGTTTTTCATAATGAAATTCGAGTTTGATCGGCGCGGCCAGCAATTCTTTCTTGGCGGTCTTGTCGAAAATACCGACTACGTCTCCGCCGGCGTTGAGCTTCACCAGGTATTTCGAATTTTCAAGCGAGAGCGGCGTGACCTTCAAGCCCGTCGCCAACGAACACGGCCCATCCGACGGCCGGACGTCGAAAGCGGCGTAGCCCATGGACGGCGTCTTGGCCAGAAAGAGGATCGAGACCTTGTTTCCCTCGATCTTCGTGATCTGAGCCGGGACTTCCCGGCC
The DNA here is from genome assembly GCA_026393865.1 of Candidatus Aminicenantota bacterium. Classification (GTDB taxonomy): domain Bacteria; phylum Acidobacteriota; class Aminicenantia; order Aminicenantales; family UBA4085; genus JAPKZI01. The sequence goes on along the minus strand of JAPKZI010000130.1, from coordinate 24,087 downwards.
GTCACGGCCGAAGACCTTGACCGCTTTCGGGGCGGCCCCCGGGAACGTCATCGCGGCCTCGACGACATCCTCCCGCTCGATGCCCAGCGGATTGAAAACGAGGAGGGGAACGCCTTGGGCTCGCGTATCCATGGCCCGAGCGACGGCGCCCGAGGCGTCCGTCAGGATATTGGCGAACTGGTTGGCGGCTACCAGGCCGTCGTTCCAGGCGAACTCATAAGCGCGGGGGATGCTGGTCCCGGGAAGGATATCGTGGAACTGGCCGGCCATGACCAGCCGCCAGGCTTCGTTCATTTTTTCCCTGTCGTAACTGAGACCGCCCAGCCACTCCCCTATGCTCGCGGCGGCTTCGGCCTTGAGTCCGAGCAGTTCGTTCTTGCGGTTCAGTCTTTTCATGAAGGCCGCCGACGTGATCGATCCGGCGGAGTGGTTGGTCAACAGGAATTCGCCTTTATAGGTCGGCAGCTTGGCTTTTTGAGCGGAGGTGAGGTCGTTGAAGAGCTGATCGCCCTTGGCCGAAATGACCTTGACGTCCCTGCTGTTGGCGATGCTCTTTTCGATGAATTGGACGGATTCCTCGGTCGGTGAGCCGCCCACGTCGCCGGTCCCGTAATACATATAATCGGCGAAGACTCCCGCTTTAGCCCCCAGGTCGAGAATCCGTTTCCGCCAGTTCTCGTTGACGCTCAGGTCCTCTTGGACCCGCGAGCCATAGCTCCCCGGATTCAGGGCGGCCACGACCGATTCGCCGTCGGGGCCGATCCAGGCGCCGACATTGAACGGAATGCCGACGTTCGACCCCCAGGACAGCTTTTGGGTCGAAAATCCCTTGATGCCGCAGTGGGCCAGGATCGAGGGCAGGGAAGCGGGGAAACCGAAGCAATCCGGAAGGATGTAGTCCTTGGGCGAAAGGCCGAACTCCTTGCGGAAATACCCGCCGCCCAACAGGATCTGGCGGATGATGGACTCGTGCGACACGGCCAGCGCGTCGTTCTCCTCCATGGAGGACCCGGAGGGGAACCAACGGCCGGCGGCAACCCACTTTTTGACCGTTTCGTATTCCTTCGGATAGTATTCCTTCATCATTTTATAGCGGTTGGCCCCGCTGAAATTGAAGACGTAGTTCGGGTATTTCTCGAGCAGGCGGAAATTCAGGACCATCGTGTTCCAGATGTATTCGTTGATGGTCGTCTGGTAGTCCCAGCGCCATTCGGTATCCAAATGGGCGTACCCGATCGTGTACAGCACCTTCTCCTTCGACAAGTCGCGCTGCTGCGGAAAGACGGCGACCGAAGCAAAGGTCAGGAAAGCCAGACAGAAACGAAAGAATGATTTCATGGGATCACCTCGTCCACGAATGATACGGCCGAAATATATGTCATCGTCTCCAGCCTGTCAAACGATTGTAAACCCCTCCTGATTTTTCTATAATGGCCTGGGACGAGGCATGAAAGTCAGCCGGTTCAAACAATATCTTCTCTCCGGCGTTTCCTACGCCATCCCCTTCGTCGCCAGCGGCGGCATCCTTATCGCCGTGTCCATCGCCTTTGCCCCGATGACGGCCAGCGGCCCCGATTTTTCCCGCGCCCCGTTCCTCAAGCTGATCAACGACATCGGCTCGGCGGCCTTCGCCTTCCTCATCCCGGTCCTCTCCGGCTACATCGCCTTCGGCATCGCCGACCGGCCGGGCCTGGTGGCCGGATTCGTCGGCGGCTATATCGCTTCCCAGGTCGGGGCCGGCTTCCTGGGCGGGATCGTCTCCGGATTGCTGGCCGGATTCCTGGTCTTCTGGATCAAAAAGATCAAGCCGCCCTCCTATCTCCGGCCGATCATGCCCATCCTGGTCATCCCCGTTCTTTCCTCGCTCGTGGTCGGATTCGTCATGTTCAAGATTATCGGCGCGCCGATCCGCGACATCATGACCGCCATCCAGCATTGGCTCGAAATGATGAACACCGGCAACCAGGTCGTCCTGGGGATCGTCCTCGGCTCGATGATCGCCTTCGACATGGGCGGCCCGGTCAACAAGGTCGCCTTTTTCTTCGGCGCGGCCATGATCCAGAAAGGCAATTTCGCGGTCATGGGCGCCTGCGCAGCGGCCATCTGCGTCCCCCCTCTCGGCCTCGGGTTGGCCACGCTTCTCGATCGCAAGCTGTGGACCGACCAGGAGAAAGAAGCGGGGCTGGCCGCCCTGGCCATGGGGGCCATCGGCATCACCGAAGGGGCCATCCCCTTCGCCGCCGCCGATCCCCTCCGGGTGATCCCGGTGATCATGCTCGGCTCGAGCGTCGGGTCGGTCATCGCCATGCTGGGCCAGGTCGGCGACCACGCCCCGCACGGCGGACCCATCGTCCTGCCGGTCGTGGACAACCGTCTGGTCTACGTCATCGCCATTCTGGCCGGGACATTCACCGTCGCCTTGCTCATGAACGCCATAAAAAAGAGAATGGCCCGGAAGGAGCAAGCCAAGGAGGCCCCATGACCATCGTCGGAATCACCGCCTGTCCGACCGGCATCGCCCACACCTACATGGCCGCCGAGCGGCTGGAAAAGGCCGGCAAAAAAATGGGCCTCCGGGTCAAAATCGAGACCCAGGGGGCCATGGGCATCGAGAACGAGTTGACGGCGGAGGATATCCGAGAGGCGGCCGCGGTCATCTTCGCCGTCGGCATCCCAGTCCGGAGGAAAGAACGCTTCGAAGGGAAAACGATCTATGAGATCGGCGTTCAGGAGGCCATCAAGAACGCCGAGGCGATCCTGTTGAAGATCCAAAACGAACTTGGCCGTTGAATATGGCTTCGCCTTCCCCCTGCCCCAGGGGCTTCATGCCCGGCCGGCGAGTCTCATCCAGGAAACGGCCGCGCGGTTCCCGGCGAAGGTCTCCTGGGATAACCTGCGCAACGGGAACTCGGCCGACGCCAAGAGCGTCCTGTCGCTGATCGGAACGGATACGCAGCACGACGATCCCTGCCGGATCCGGGCCGAAGGCGCGGCTGAACGCGATGTCCTCCGGGCTCTCCGGCATCTGATCGAAGCCGAACTGCCCGAACGCGAAAAAGAGGCCGATGCCGGCCTGGCCGCCATGTCCGGGAAGGCCGGGATCCCCCGAATTCTCCTCTTGGAAAAGGCCCTATTTTTCCAAGGGCTCCCGGCCGGCCGGGGGATCATCCGCGGCCGGGTCACGGTCCATGATCCGGGGCTGGAGATGAACGCGGAAGAAACGCCTCCGGGCCTCTCGCCCGCGGAAGAAAAAAGCGCTTATTTTGAGGCCGCCGCATCCCTGGAAAACGAGATGCGCCGCCGCCGGGAGGAGACCCAAGAAAAAACGGAAAGGACCGTTCTTGACGCCCATCTGTCCCTCCTTCGCGATCCCGCTTTCTCGGCCAAAGTGACCGCTCTCATCGCCGCCGAAGGAATCAGCGCCGCCGCCGCCGTTTCCAGGACCTGCCGGATTTTCGGCGATATGCTCCAAGCCAGCCGGAGCCGGTACCTCCGCGAACGGATGGCCGATATCCGAGACGTCTCGCGTCAACTCCTCGTTCGCCTCTTGGGCACATCCGCCCCGGAGACGCGGATCCGCCTGGGCGCGCCGGCGATCCTGGTCGCCGAGGATCTGTCTCCTTCCGAATTCCTGGCCTTGGACAAGTCTCTATTGCTGGGACTCGGTCTCGAGACCGCCGGAGTCACCTCCCACGCCCTGATCATGGGCCGGGCCCGGGGCATCCCCGCCATCACCGGCTGCCCCGGCCTCCGCGAGAAGCTGCGTTCGGGAGAGGAGGTCATCCTCGACGGGAGCCGCGGCCTGATCATTCCCGCCCCGGCCCCGGCCGTCGGCCGCTACTATGAACGCGAAATGGAGGCCGATAAAAAACGGACAGCGGCCCGCCGGAAAAGCTCGATCCTGCCCGGGCGCACCGCGGACGGCCGGGCCGTCGAGATCGCGGCCAACATCGGCCATCCGGAAGAACTGCAGGCCGCCTGGAACGACGGCGCCGAAGGCGTCGGGCTGTTCCGGACCGAATGGCTTTTGATGGATCGTCCGTCGCCCCCCGCCGAAGAGGAGCAATGGGCCCTGTATGCCCGGCTGGCCGCCGAAGCGAAGGGCCGGCCGGTCATCGTCCGCACCTTCGATATCGGCGGGGACAAGCCCATCTCCTTCCTTCCGCTCCCGCCGGAGTCCAATCCGTTCCTCGGCTTCCGGGGCATCCGCGTTTACGAACGATTCGCCGGCCTCGTCCGCTCCCAACTGAGGGCCATTATGCGGGCGGCGGTGGGGGGCCCGTTGAAGATCATGTTCCCGATGGTCAGCATGCCCGAGGAGATCCTGGGGATGAAGGAGCTTCTGGGTCAGGTCCGTGAGGAGCTCGCGGCCGCGGCCGTTCCTCATCGCCCGGACGTTCCGGTCGGGATGATGGTCGAGGTGCCCTCCGCCGCCTTGCAGATCGACCGGTTCAGCGAGCACGTCGATTTTTTCAGCGTGGGCAGCAACGACCTGCTCCAGTATCTATTCGCCGCCGACCGCGGCCATCCCTCCCTGCCCGGCTTCGGCCGGCCGCATCATCCGGCCTTCCTCCGCCTGCTCAAAACGACCGTCGAGGCGGCCCACGCTCACGGCAAGTGGATCGGGCTGTGCGGAGAGGCCGCCGCCTCGCCGCGGATGCTGCCGCTTCTTGTCGGGTTGGGTTTCGACGAGCTCAGCATGACCTCCTCCGCCATCCCGGAGATCAAGTCGCGGCTCCGCGGGCTGGAAAGCGCCGCCTGCCGGGAACTGGCGGAAGCGGCCGTCGGACTCCCGGTCGGCCGCGATGTGGAAGATCTATTGGACGCGTTCGAACGAAGAGGCGAAAGCGGAGCTTTGATCACGCCCGAGCTGGTCCGGATCGGTTCCGACAGCCGCTCGAAGGCCGAGGCCCTTCAGGAGCTGGCCGTCATGATGGAAGCCGCGGGGAGGGTCGGATCAAGAGACGAGATCGAAGCGGCCCTGTGGCGGCGGGAAGACAACTTTTCGACGGGCATCGGTTTTGGCGTGGCCATCCCCCACTGCCAGACGGCGGCGGTCCGCTCAGCCGGCGTGGGCTTCGTGCGGTTCGCCGTTCCTTTTGGTTGGGACGCGGCCGACGGCGAAGCCGTGGAGATGGCCATGATGCTCGTCCTGCCGGCCGCGGAATCGAACCGCGATCATTTGAAACTTCTCGCCCGCCTCTCCCGGCGCCTGGTCGACGAGGAGTTCCGGGCGGAGCTGCGGGCCATCGCGGACGAAACCGAAGCGGCCGAACTCATTTCCAGCGCTTTGGCCGAATAATACGAGATCCTTCGCTTCGCTCAGGATGACAGGGATAATACAGGGTTGAAATCAGGGGACATGAACGCAATTTCCGAATTGCGAATCGTGTCCCCCGATTTTGGAGCTTCGATCAGACCTGTGTTGTCAGGAAGACGGGCAGGCTCATCTGCCGGATCTGGTCCAGGGTCATTTCGATCCCGTCGATGTGGCCGTCCTCGTCCTTGAGGATAGCTTCAAGCACTTCACGGGTGGCGAAGTCCTTGACGTCGCCGGCGAGCTTGATGGCCGCATTGTATGACTTGACCGCGCCGGATTCGGATTCGTGGTCGTTGGCGAACATCTTCGGGATCTCGGCGCCGATGTGCATTTTCTTCAGGTCGCTGACGATCGGCAAACCCTCGAGGAAGAGGATCCGGCCGATGAGCTTCTCGGCATGTTTCATTTCGTCGACGGCCCGTTTCTCGATCGCTTTATGCAGCTTATCGTATCCCCAGTTGTCGCACATCTCGGAATGGACCATATACTGGCTGATGGCGGTCAGCTCGTCCGCCAATAGGGAATTCAGGACATCGATCAGTTTTTTGTCGCCTTTCATCGTGACCTCCTGCGGTTCATGGTTTTTAAGTTTTCAGGCCTTTATTCTACCGGCAAGGACGGGCATTGTAAAGACCCGGGCTTCGCTCGAACTCCGCGGGCCGTCGAGAATCGATCGGTCTTTCAAGCCCCCGCCGGGCTCTCATGCGCTTTGATCCGTCGCCAGGAAGCGGAAAGCGCTGTTCATGTCCCTATGGTTGGCCACGAGGACCAGCGTGTCCCCCGCCTCGACCGGGAATTCGGCCCCGGGACTGATGAACGATTCCTCGCCCCTGACGACGGCGATCACGGTCGCGCCGGTCCGGTTTCGAAGGTCAATGGCACCCAATGTTTTTCCCGCCGGCCAGGACCCTTTCGAGACATAATAGGACTCGGCCGTCCCGGCGGAAAGCAGATCCGAGAGCCTCTCCGAGGACGGCTTGACCGCCTCGCACGTGCCTCTCAAAACCCCATAGCATTCGTTGCGGATGATCTTGACCTGGGCGTCGATGATGTTCCGAGGTATGTGAAACCGTTGCAGAACCCGGGTGAAGATCTCGACCGAAGTCTCGAACTCTTCCGGGATGACATCGTCGGCCCCGAGCCGGTAGAGTTCGTCGATCTCGGAGGCATATCTCGTCCGGACGACGATAAAAACATCCCCTTTCATCTCCCGGGCCGCTCGGACTCCACGCCGGGTCGTGGCCGGGTCCGAGATGGCGAAAACGATCGTCCGGGCCCTCTGGATCCCGGCTTTTTTGAGAATGGTCCGGCTTGACGCGTCCCCAAAGATATGCGGATCTCCGCGCTTCGCCGCCTCCCGGACCGTTTCCGGATTGAGTTCGAGGATGACATATCCGACGCCCGCCTCCTTGAGAACATGGGCTAGATTCCGGCCGTTGAGGCCGTATCCGGCGATGATCACGTGATCCTGAAGTTCCCGCTCCGCCTCCCCTCCTTTTTCCCGATTCTTGCCGTCCAGCCCGTCCGGTTTCTCTTTTCTCGAAACCAGGCGGGGCGAGATCTGGATGAAGAAAGGCGTCGCCAGAATGGTCAAGATGGACGAGGCAAGGAACACCTGAAAAATATTTTCGGGCAAAAGACCGTTCGACCGGCCGACGCCCGCCAGGACGAAGGAGAATTCGCCGACCTGGGCCAGGGCCAGTCCCGTGAGCAGGGAGAGCCGCGAGTCATAGCCGAGGATTCGGACCGCCAGGAAGACGACCGCCGCTTTCAGGAGGAAAATCGACAGGACCAATCCGGCCACGGTCCCTTTGGAATTCCAGAGGGCTCCAACGTGGAGCAGCATCCCTATCGAGATGAAGAAAAGGCTGTTGAAGACGTCTTTGAACGGCAGAATGTCGGAGACCACCTGGCTGCTATAGTCCGACTCCGAGATGATGACCCCGGCCAGGAACGCCCCGAGGGCCAGAGACAGGCCGAGCGAGGACGTCAACAGGGCCATTCCCAAGCAAGCGAACAAGGAAGCGAGAAGGAAGATCTCCCGAATCCTGGTCCCGACGACCAAGTGAAGGACCTTCGGCATGAGGAAACGGGCGACGGCGAAAACGGCCGCGATCGCCCCCGTGCTCAGCAGGAACCGGGACAAAATGGCCAGCGGCGACGCGGCTTGGACGTTGGCCAGGACGGGGACGAGGGCGATCATGGGGACGATGGCCAGGTCCTGAAAGATCAGAATGCCGAAGGAGATCCTCCCCTGCGGCGCGTCGATCTCGCCCCGGTCGGAAAGGATCTTGAGGACGACGGCCGTGCTGCTCAGGGATACCAGGAAACCGTAAAACACCGCGTCCTTTATGGGGATCCGGAGCAGGACAAGGACAAGGACGGCCGCCGAAGTGGTCAGCATTACCTGGAGCCCGCCGCCGATCCAAAAAATTTTCTGGATCCGCTTCATTCGGTCCAGGGTGAATTCGAGCCCGATGTTGAAGAGGAGCATGACCACACCGATCTCGGCCAGGCCATCGATCGTGCGCGTGTCCTTCACCAAAGAGAAACCGCCGGGGCCGATCAGGATCCCGGTCAGAAGGAACCCGACGACGGGCGGGAGCTTGATCTTGTGGGAGATATAAATGATGACGACAGCGACCGCCAGCAGAATGACGAGTTCTCTAAGGAAATAAAGGCTCATTCTTTTGATAAGCCCTTCTGGGCACGCCCATGATAATGCAACCGGGAGAAAAGAGAAAGAGACGCGGCCCCTTTTTCACTGTCGGCCGCAGATCAAGCCCGGCAGGCGAAGATCAGGCCGATCGCGACGAATTTCCAGGCGGGATGTTTCACGTATAGGCTATGGTTGCGGCCCCGGTTGATTTCACCGAAGAGATCGACGCTCAAAAACCCCGCGGCGAGAAACGCCTCTTTCCATCGGCCTGGCGTCCAGGTCGAGCAATGACTCCGGTCCAAAACGTTGCCGATGAGCGTTGCCACCCGGCCGACCGGCCCGCCATTGTTGGGAACGGAGCCGAGGAAAAGGCCGCCCTGTCTTAGGCCGGATCTGATCCTCGCCAGCGCCTCCGGCGGATTCTTCAAGTGCTCCAAAACGTTAAAGGCGACGATCACGTCATAAGCGCCGGCCGGAAGGTCGTCTTTTTCGATGTCGAAAGGAAAGACCCGTGAGCCGAAACGGGCTTGGAGGGAACGAATGGCGTATTCGGAAATATCGCCCCCCTCGACGTCGAAATATCGTCCCGCCTGTTCGAGAAAGCCGCCCTGGGCGCATCCGATTTCGAGCAGCCGGCCGGAGGACTCGCGGCGGAGGACTTCCCGGATCCGTTTTCGGTTTCTCGGAGAATTCGGGATCTCGCGATAGAGACGCTTCTCGAAGTACTTTTCATCGAAGGATCGCGACATCGTCATCCGCCGGCTCGGCGCCCGCCCATTCTAACGAAAGAGGACGACCATGTCCACGCCGGGCTCATCCGGACTCGCGACGGTCGAGTCCTCTCTTAAGGAGAGACCTCCGCGAAAGGCTCGGCCGTCAGCCCGTCGCCCATCGGGCGCTCCGGCATGGCCCCGGAGTTTTCTATCGCGCAGCGTATTTACGCCCGGCTCCTCTTATTTCGCCGGTTCGAGCAATTTCTTGAAGGCCTCGTCGTCCGTCTTGAAATCGCGCGCCGCCTGGCCCACCCGGACGATCCGGACGCTCCGGATCGCGTCTCCCTTTTTCACCTTCGGCAGCAGGTCGAGCCCGGCAATCGTCTTTCCGATCGCGGTGGACGTTTTGTCGAGCGCCGGATTCTTTTGAAGCGTGAGATAGAACGCGTTCGGGCCCGAGACGCCGAGAATGCCCGCGGCGTCGTGCTTGAGCGCCGGATTGGGGGTGAGCGGCAGCCTGGCGACCGCCACCGACTTCTGGACCTCGGACACGACCACGCCCTTGATCATCTTGTCCCCGATGTCGATCGTGCCGATCGGCGGGACCTCCGGCCGCGGTTGGCCCGGCGCGCCCGCGCCCCGGCCGCCGGCGGGAGGACCGGCCGGCCCGGGGCCCATGCCCCGCTGGCCCGTGGCGGCGGCTTTCCCTTCGACGATGCGGATGAAGTTCGCCGTCTGCAGGGGAGCGCTGATATAGTCGAGGGTCGTCATGATCTGCATCGGCGCGTCGGCCGGCCCGATGGCGAGCGAGGCGTATAAGCCGTCGGCCAGGTAGACGCCCTCGCGCGGGAGCGGTCTTTCGAGGTTGGCCGCGCCGTAGGCGACGACCGCGGTGACCAGCGCGGAATGCTGTTGGTGCTCGGTGTAGGGCACAAGCTCGCCATAGGTGTCATAGAGGGTGTGCCAGGCGTGGTTGTAAACATAGTTCGTCTGGTTCCTGAAGCTCAGCGTGGGGATGCTCATCATCTCGAACGACGAGGAATCCGTGCCGCCCGGGCTCGTCGCGTGCGCCCTGGGCAGGCCTCTTTCGAGCTTGAACGGCCACTTCGCGTTCAGGTTCACGAGAGGCTCGGTGATCCTTTGAATGCCCGCGAACCACGTCTCGGGAACGGAGGCTCCGGTGATGGCGCTCGGGCTGCCGTCGCGATTGATCATCATGAAGATCTTCGACTGCATATCGGGATGCTTCTTCAGCCACATCTGCGAACCGATCAGGCCGGACTCCTCAGCCGCGAAGAGCATGACGATGATGGAGCGCTTCGGCTGGCCGCCGGCGGCCCGGATGAGGCGAATGGCCTCCATGGCGGGAGCGAAGCCCGAGCCGTCGTCGACGGCCCCGGTCGCGGAGCTGAAGCAGTCGTAATGGCCGCCCATCAGGATATATTCGTCGGGGTAGGTCGTCCCGCGGAGCATCGCCACGACATTGTGGTATTTGATCGGTCCCATCTTGAACCAGTTCCGGATGTCGAACTCGAGCTCGACCTTCTCCCCTTTCTCAACCAATCCCTTGATCTCATTATACTGGCTCTCGGCCAGCTTGATGTCGGGCAGGACGGGAAGCTTGTCCCAGGACTCGACATATCCGTCCAGCATCCGGAACGGTTCCGTTTTGGAGAGCTGAATGGTGCCCAAAGCGCCGGCCTCGACCATCATCCGGGTGAGCGAAGGGATGAGCTTGGCGTCGGAATACTCCGACGTGCCGCGGCGGCCGTCGCGGGCGAAACCCGTGCTTTCGCCCGGGATCAGGATCCAGGCGCCTTTATAAGCAGCCTTGTTGGCCGTGACCTCGGCGATAGCCGCTTCGACGGCGAGGCGCTTTTTCTCGACGTTCTCCGGGTTCGCGCTGCGGCCCGGGATGGAGAAGGGATCGGCCTTCAGGATGACGACCGGCCCGCGCTGAACGCCCCTGGTCCCCGCAGTGAAGCTGGGCGTGCCGAATTGGAGCGCTTTCTCGGCCGGCTTGATCATCTTGCCGAACCAGGGGCCGCGGTTGAAGCCGACCGGGACCTCACCGGCCTCGTCGAGCTCGGCTTCGAGCCCCCATTGCTTGAACTGCCAGACCGCCCATTCGGCCGCGTCGTTGTAGGCGTTCGTGCCCGACTCGCGGCCGCCGAAGCGGTTGCTGGCATAGTCGTTCCAGGTCATGACCTGGTTGTTGAGCGTTCCGATTTCGATGATTTTCTTGACGACCGGATCGTCCTGAGTTTTGGCGGGCGTCTGAAAGCTGACGACGACAGCGGCCAGAACGAATAAACCGGCAATGAACAATAGCGCGCGTTTTCTCATCCGTCCTCCGATTCTTTGAATATTGAGACAGCAGAATGATATTCCCCGCCGCGAATCCTTGTCAAGAAACGCGCGAGAAAACGAGTCATGCTTCAATCTTATTCTTGAACCAACACGACCGGCTCAATCCCCGGCCAAGTTCTCGGCAGGCTGGTTTGAGACGGAAGTTTTTCTCCACAAGGCCCTGATCGTCTCGATGGCCATCAAGGCTGTCAGCCCGATCAAGATGACCGCCACATATGGCACAGGATCCGCCGTCAGAGCAAAAGTTCCGTTTTTGAACCAGCCGTCGTACACCATGCGCATCAGCGCCCAGTTGCTCATCACGAACATCCACACGGCCGGGACGAATGTGACGATCCACACTTTGCGGTGAGGAGCCGTATTCAGCAGCCAAACGGTGATGCCGATTAAGGCCAGGCCGGCAAGAAGCTGGTTCGAAGCCCCGAACACATTCCAGAACGCTTTCCAGGTGGGAATGGGAATGCCCTTGGCATCCAGCACGGTGCGCGTGACAAAGAATAGCGGGACACCCGCCGTCACGGCGGTGGCGAAGATTTTGCCCCAAAGGCTGCGCCAGCCGGTCAGCTCCTCCACGATATAGCGGCCGAGGCGGGTGCAGACGTCGAGCGTATCGTAGACGAAGGTGGTGAAGGCCATCAACCCGAAGGAGATGCCGAACACGGCCGGAATGCCGATCAATTCCAGGAAGCGGCCGATTCCTGAGGCGTAGATGAAGTTCGGCGCTTTCCCGGTCAGCGCGTCTCCTTTGGCCAGGATCATCACGCAGGCCAGGGCGATGACGGCGACCAATCCTTCCAATAACATCGAGCCGTAGCCGATGATCTTCGCGTCACTTTCCCTTTTGAGTTGCTTGGATGTCGTGCCGGAAGCGACAAGCGCATGGAAACCCGAACAGGCGCCGCACGCCACGGTAATGAACAACAGCGGGAACATGGGAAACCAGAATTTCCCCGCGCCGCCCGAAAGGTTGGTGAACGCCGGGTAGGAGACCTTGTAGCCGCCGAAAATGACGCCGATGGCGGCCGTGATCAAAGCGGCATACAGAAAATAGCCCCCCAGGTGGCCGCGCGGCTGCAGGAGCATCCACATGGGCAGGATCGAAGCGACAAAACAGTACGCCAGAATAAAGACATCCCAAAGCTTCTGGGCCGCGATGGGTTGAATATGAAGGATCGCGGTCAGGTCGAGAGGAATATACCGGCCGCCCCAAATCGCCACGGCTACCAGGGGCAGGAAAATAAAGGTGGCCCAGGTCAGCTTGAGCTTGGCGTACCTGAGCAGAAAGCCCATGATCACCGGCAGGGCCAGGTAGAGCAAGGACGAGGAGGCAATGGCCCCGCCGCCGACGCTCTGGCCGTTATCGAGAGTGACCACACCGACGAAAGAACTGGCCGTGATATCCGTAAAGGCAACGATGACATAGACCAGCGTGATCCAGATAAAGATCATGAACAGAATCCAGGCCCGCCGCGAAACGTTTTGCCGCATGACCACGGTGATCGAGCGGGCTTTATGGCGCACGGAGGCGATCAAGGCGCCGATATCGTGCACGCCTCCGATAAAAATGGATCCGAGGATGATCCAGATCAGCGCCGGCACCCAGCCGAACATGATGCCGGCGAGGATCGGTCCGGTGATGGGGCCGGCCGCGGCGATGGCCGAGAAATGCTGACCCATGAGAAACTTCGGTTCCGTCGGGATGTAATCGACATCGTCATTCATCTCGACCGCCGGAGTCCGGCGCGCGTCGTTAAGCTGGAAAACCTTCTTCGCCAGGAATGTGCCGTAGGTCCGGTAGGCGATCACATAAATAATGACCGCCCCGACTACGATGAAAAGAATATTCATCTCGAATGCCTCCTATGGCCGTCAATCGATCCGCAGCGGCAGCCGGGCGGTGGAGGAACCCGCCTGGGAGAACCAAATGACCTCCGCGGCCACAAGATCGAACTCCAGTTGGTATGATCCCGGCGGAAGCGGCGGCAGATCATAGCTCACCTCCGTCTGACCCCCCGGCGGGACGGCTCCCGGCAGGGCTTGAGTGTGGAAGTTGAAGTCGAGGAGGCGGCCGTCGCCGTCATAGAGATGGCAGCCGACCCACACGCCGCCGATCCCGACCGATGACGGCAGCCACATGGCCCGTCCGATGTTCGTGAGCTGGACCCGAACACCGACAAGCGCCTGGGGCCCGTCGCGTTTTACCGCGAGTTCGGCGCGGATGGCAACGGCCAGGCCGTCGAATTCCCGGCTTTCGGCGAAGCTCCCGGCGTCCTTAAAGAGGAAAAAGTCGCGGACGACGCCCATGAATTCGCGCGTGTGTTGGGTCCACCGGCCGAGCGTCTCTCCGCCGGCCAAAAGGTCGTCGTATTCGGCCAGGGTTATATGGAAGGGCCGGGCGTTGAAGCCGGCCATTTTGATGTCGGTGAAACCGGCGGCTCGGGCGGCCGTCCAGATCTCGGCCATATCGATATCGTTTTCGATCAAGGCGAAATTGCGCATCTCGAATTGAGAGGCGGCCGTCTTCGAATGGTCGGGACCGGGCTCGGCGAAAGCGGCGATTCCGCCGCGTTTCAGAATCCGAGCGAACTCGGCCAGGATTTGGCGCGGGTTGGACGCGTGGTGAAAGGCGTCGAAACAGATGATCCTGTCGACGCTTTCATCGGCCAGGGGAATGATCCGGCCGTCGAAGGTCAGGAAAGCCGGCGGCGGGGTATCGCCGACCGGCGGCAGCCGCCGGTATGTTTCCCGGGCGATATTAAGCGCGGTCGGGGCGACGTCAAGAAGAACCATCCGGCAACCCATTTGGGTCATCCATCTCGAGAGCCAGCCGCCGCCCGCTCCGAAATCGAGCGCCGTCAATCCCGGCGCCAGCCGCAGGCCTTGAACAAGCGTCGCGAAGTTGATCAGAATGGCCGGACTATCATGGATGTTGCTCAGGGGTTTGGCTATCTGATGGTCCCAGTCCGTCAGCCGCGCATAATAGCCTTCCGCCGCGGCGTTCAGTTCGGAGATGGATGCGCCGGCTATTCTTTCCCGGATGTCGATGAAATCCGCCGGGGCTTTCTCTTCCGGGGCCGCCGCGGCCGCCCGGACGGCCGGTTCTCCTTTCTGGGTGTAGAAAAGCACGACGTCCAGATCGGAGTGACGGGCGAATTCGGCGTGGTAGCTGGTGCAGCCGGCCTCATGGAAGACGGGGAAGATTTTTCCCAGGTCATACACCCTGGGATTGAGGAACGGATCCGTCCATGCCCGGCCGCGGATGAGGTTGGCCGCCGCATTCAGCCCGGGGACGAAGGTCCTGAGCCATCTGGCCAAGGCTATCGGACGCGGTGACCTCCGCCGGTAGGCGAACTGGAAAACCCCCATGCCGCCCTCGGACAAACGCTCCAAGAGCTCCCGGAGGAAGATCAATCCATGGCGGGGCGGGATATGTTGGAAGACGAGGTAGGCGTGGACGAATTCGAAGGAACGGCCGTCCGCGAGAAACTCGCCAAGGGTTTGGAAGACGATGTTTGTCCTGGAATTACGCGCGGCCGCGGCGGCCTCCGCCAGCATGGCCGGCGACACATCGACAGCCGTTACCTCCAGAACCTGGCCCGAAATCGGCAGGGCCATGCGTCCAGGTCCGCAGCCGAACTCCAGCGCCGTGCGGGGCGCGAAGTCGGGATCAAAACGCTCCCGGATGACCTGGAAGATATGGTTGACATGTTCCTGGCCGCGAACGAAGAACTCGGCCTCGACGTCGGGCGTCAGGTTATGTCGAAGATACCGCGGGTGGGAAAGGACGGCGAAATAAGGCTCGCGAGCGGCGAAACGGTCCCAGCGTTTCGGGATGTTGGTCGAAATGTGTAATTTCCGGTCGGGCACGTATTTCGCTCATTTTTCCGGACGGCAGGCTGACCCGCCCGGGCTTTCAGGGTAAATCATTCGAGGAAGCCGTGTCAATGGGGAACGAGAATGGGGACGCGAAAGCGAACGAGAAGAAGCTTATGGCGTTTTAAAAAGAAACACGATATCCTATCCCCTTTTAATAAATGCGAGCGATGGGGAGCAGGATGCGCGAGGGGTGAGCCGCGTCGTAATGGACGCGGTTCGTCGCAACGCGTGTCTCGGAATCAAGCCTGAGCCGTTTGCCGGTGTTGGGATTCGGTTCAAACCGTGGATCGTTGCTGCTCGTGACGTGGACAGCGATTTTGTGCCCTTTGTTGAAAACGAGGCTCGTCGACCAGAGGTCAATACGCGCCTGTACGACCTCGCCAGGCTTCATGAAGACTTCCCTGTCCAGGCCTTGCCGATAGCGCAGGCGGATCGGCGCGTCTAAGACCAGGGCTTCATAGCCGTCAGGATAGACGTCGACCAGCTTGACGATGTAGTCTGTGTCCGGCGAGTCCGTCTCCACCCAGAGTTCGGCAGAGACTCGGCCGGTCACTTCGACCGGATTCGCGAGAGTCCGGGCGAGCCGTATCGAGTCGGCCGTTGGCGTGCAGGAAATACTCGGTGCTCTTCGCCGGAGGCGGCCATGCGGCCGATGTCCGCCATTCGTTCCCCGGAGCGGCGGGATCCCTAGGATCGCCCATCACATAGTAGCGCACGGCCGGCTCGTTCATGATTCCGTTTTGGACTCCTTTGAGCCAGAAATCGAGCCAGCGGAACTGAATGTCCTGCACGTTGATTCCGGCGTTTGCAGGATACTCGATGTTCCCTTGAAGGCTGCTGTGCCCGAGCGGCGCGATCAATAGTTTTTGATAACCGCGAGCTTTGCCCGAGCCATTTTTCTGCAGCCCCGCGAAGTTGTCGATGTTGCCCTGCTCGAAGATGTCGTACCAGCCGGCGATGTTATACATCGGGATCGTGACCTTCGGGTGCTGCTTGACGATGTCAAGCCAGTCCCAAAAAGTATCCGAGATGGGGCGCGTCACGATCTCCGAGATTTGTTCCCGTTTGCCGTTCAGCGTCATCCAGCCCTCTATCATTTCCTTGCGAAAGACGCCGCCCAAGAAGAACATGTCTCGGCGGGGATCGGCGGCCGTGAACATGGCGAAGGCGCAGATGAGATGCGGAGGAGCCTGGGTCGCAGCGAGGTTGACGGTGATACCGTAGCCGGATCTTCCGACCAGGCCGATCTTTCCATTCGACCATGGCTGTTTCGCGATCCATTCGATGGTGTCATAGCCGTCGGGTCCGTCGGTGATGAAGGCGATTTTCTGCACTCCGCCGGATCGACCCGTCCCCCGGCAATCCTGAATGACCGTCGCGTATCCCCGAGCCGCATAGACCGCCACCCCCGCGGGATCCGAGCCGGGAAAGCCGGCTCTCCCGCGATCGTCCTTTCCGTAGGGCGTGCGTTTCAGCACAGTCGGCCATGGTCCCGGGCCGTCCGGAAGGAAGATGTTGGTCGCAAGTTTGACTTCATCGCGCATTCCGACCATTTCCTCTCTGAATGTGCCCTTGAATTCGGATTGTTGAGCGGGGAGGAAACCGAAAACAAGAAAAAAAGCCGGCAAGATCTGCGCCATGCGGTGCGCAAGAGATGGACGAAACATCGTTTTTCTCCCCCTGATCGAGCGAATCATGGACACGAATATATTACCATTATTATATCCGAAACCATCAATAATCAGATATTCAGCCACCGGCGCCACCCTCTAACTTCCCACTCGACGAGAGGATGCTTACGGCCTTTAACCTTCGTATTGAAAAAATAGTTCATTTAGGACAATATCAAAATGGGAGGACAAACTCATGGCTTTCAAAACGCTCTTTCTCGCTCATGCACCGGACGCGGACAAAGAAAAACATCGCTGCTTCATCGACACCGGCAAATATCAGCTGGACGTGGTCATCGTCAAAAACCAGGCTGAAGCCCTTGAAGTCAGCACGCGCCTATTCAGAGAAAAAAAGATCGAGTCCATCCTGCTTTGTCCGGGATTCAGTCACAAGGACATCGCCGAGATCGTCGCTGCCACTGAAAATAAGGTCGCTGTCTGTGTCTCCAGGGGCGACGGCCCGGGCAACAGGATCTCTCAGGAAGCCCTGAAGCGCGCGGGATTCTTTTAGATCAATATCTCTAAGACGGCCTCGCGACGCTGGAATTCGCCATGAAATTGACGGTGAGCGGAGATAAAATGGCCGGCCAGTTGGTGAATAAGGCCGAGGAAGAAGAAGTGCCCTTCGAGTTCGTCCGCAAAAAGTGAATCCGGGGGGAAGGCCCACATACAGAGGGCCGGATTGAAAGGAAAAAATAATCTCAAATCGGAGTAAAAATTAATATTTTTTTGGAAATAGGGCGTATGATGATGAAAATTCCAGAACGCAAGATAACCCTACGGTCAATCGGCACGGCGATTGAATTGCCTTTGGCATATTTGACACTAAAGGTTAATACTTCGGCATTGTTCCGAAGTTGTCCAAGAATTCATTTCTTTCCCTATTAAAGGAGTATAATTATTAAATGGCCCATAAAGAAACAAAACGAAGACCGGTATCTCCAGCCCAAAGACACTACATCCTCCATCGCGACGGCCACATCTGCGGCTATTGTGAAAAACCCAAACGTCGAAAGCCCGCATCGCTAGTGA
Source organism: Candidatus Aminicenantota bacterium (assembly GCA_026393865.1). GTDB lineage: Bacteria > Acidobacteriota > Aminicenantia > Aminicenantales > UBA4085 > JAPKZI01. Next base: position 6,447 of record JAPKZI010000130.1, on the reverse strand, counting down.
TTGACCATATGATCCCAATGAAAGATGGCGGTTTCCATGGAACTGAGAACTGGGTGACGGCTTGTCGTTCATGCAATCGAAAGAAGTGGCTCCACAGTCCAAACGAGGAAGGCGCTCCCAGGCTACGCAGGTTTGGGGGTAAAGACGTCGCCAAAGTCACAACGATAGGAAAGAAATTCAGGAAAAGAATTCCAACGATATCGTTTCGACGGCACTGAATCGTTATTCGGCTCTTTTCTCTAACGAACGGATAAGTTCTAAGTCAAGTTCCCCCTTCGCTCCCCACCCCCGAACTCCATCAGGAATTGCAGGACGGAATCGTTCATAGAGGGAGAATCCTTTAGCATTCAGTTCCTTGGGTTCGAAGACCTGGGCAAGAGTCCGCATTGCTTTCCGAGCATCTTCAAGAGCAGGGCCGAATTTTTCAGCGAGATAGCGTTCGACGCCCTCCGGTTCAATAGGCTTGTCTTCATCGACTGCCCGAATCCCGTGCTTAGTGTGTATGGAGGGAAGGGGGCGACCTAAAAGCTCCACCCAGAATTCTTCGCCCAGCTTCGCTTTCTTCGGCGGTTTGCCTTCCGCTAACTCTATGGGTTTATAAATTCCCAAACGCCGCCCCTTAGATTGAGCATTAAGTCCGGCAAGGGTTTTACCGAGGGAAAGCGCGGCCTTGTGGTCGAACCCAAGACGTTCCGCGACGACAGAAGCCCAGAGCGTGAGGACAGGCGCGCGGTTGATAAAGATAATGTTGTTACTCACTTTTAATTTGTGGTAGCCGTATATTGCTTTTCGATACTATCCCCGACAAAAAGAGACGTAGATACTCTATATAACAAAGTAATGAATAAATATGGCCCTAAATCCGACTGAAATCTGATACAACTAACTATTCGATTTAATTCTCTTCTTCTAACGCTTTCATAATATCCCCCCACAACATTTGGTTAGAATCCTCGGTTTCACTATCCAGCTTTATTTTGCCAGGCATTTCTTTCCATATTTCTACGAGATTTCTTTGATAAACAAGACATTTCTTTTCGCGAACAATTTCTGTGGCTTTTTCAAATCCTTTTTTTAATATTAATTCGAGGATTATTTTCGTATTGTCTCCTATGCCCGCTATATCTAATTCTTTTAAACTTCCGTGGGAATGATAAAAGGAAATGATATCGACGTTAGAGCCCGAAATCGTATTGCGAATTGTTACATACGTATCGAGGGAATCACTAAATGGAATAATGACTCGGAAATAATCCTCTGCTAATTTTTCATTCCCATAAAGCCTTTTAATATTCATAATATATTTCCTTGAATAGTTTTTTATCGATGATGATTTTCTCTTAGCGCTTCAGTATATCTCCCGCGTCTAAGCTCGAATGTAACCTTTCCCCGTCCGAAATAATTATATCGGCTTTGTACCTAAATATCAATTTCCAGAAGATGGAAAAATCAGAATGTTTGTTAAAGCGTTTAAAGTACCGCCGCAAATCCCCGGACGTAAGTCTGGAGTTTGGTGAACTCACTTTTGAATAATACTTACATTGACCCGCCCCCACTCATTGTACCACCTGTGAAGTGAAAATTCGAGGCTCTAAGGCCTCTGGAGCTGGAGGCCGATATCCCAATGAACGGGTCATCATTGATTGCATAGGAGCCACACTTACAGCTGTTCATGATTCGGCTCCTTTTCCCCTTCACATGCAGCGAGGGCGGCCACTCTACGTTCCACCCTACCGGATGCAGAGACCGCGCCGATGCCCTGGTCGATGGAAATGGACGAGGCATTTGCAGCATTCCAGGAGAGCGTCGCCGATTCTCCCTTATTAATCGTGGTGGGGGAGATAGAGGTTGAAGAAACAAGTTGTTTTTTTACCTCGTTCGAGCTTTTTCCGCCCGATGGGCCGGGAGCCTGGCCTGCTGCCATCGTAGTCCAGGAAAAGGCAAGTATCAGGACAATGGTGAGCAGACGCATAAAGAAAGAACATTTAAGAATTGGGGGAAAATGCATATTACTCCCGCCTTTGAAGAACAAATTCTTTCGTTTATATTAACATAAAAAATCAAATACAGTGAGCAAACCTCTCCCCGTTTGACAGCCGTGTGACAAATATGTGACAAAAACGACTAAATTTGACTGAGAGATACGGATTAGGACTGAAAGCTAACGGATGACCAAAACCCTGCATCTACAGGGGAAACAGAGTGCCGGGGACGGGAATCGAACCCGTATACCCCTTACGGGGCGAGGGATTTTAAGTCCCTTGCGTCTGCCACTTCCGCCACCCCGGCTAAAAAATCAGGAAAGATTTATTTTTAGATTCTCACAGATCGCGAATCACTTCAATGACATTCCCTCTCACTCTTAAAATTATCCAATAAAACGCGACGAGGGTCAACCTCTTCGATCAGGCGGACCAAGGACACGAATCGAATCTTATTGATATTTCCTATGGGATAAGTGTATTATGAAGATAAAGTACAAGGAGAAAGCCATATGACACTCAAAAAAGACATCGTTTGGACGTCCAAGTTCACAGCCCTGATTTTCGTCGCTCTCATGACAATCGGGGTTCTGCCCGTCCGGGCGCAGGAGAAGCTCGTCGCCCCGATCTACCCGGGCGCCATCCGGCTCTCCCCCGCCCAGCTCAAGGACCAGCAGGGCGTGCTCTTCGCCGTCAAAGACCCTCACGACAAAGTCGAGGCGTTCTACGTGCCCCGCTACGCCCGCAAGCCGAAAGGGGACGAAGGAACGGCTTTTCCGAAACGGCCAGGGACATGGTGTTCCCCAATAATGCCCTCAGCTTTTTTCCGAGATTGGCTAGGAACTTATCGCGTCTTTGATGGCCTGAAGGTTGGCGATGACCGGCCTTCCCCGCCGCCTCTTAGCTCAGCCCTTCCTCCCGCCCACGGTGATCTCGGCCACCCGGAACGACGGGCTGTTGACTCCGCCGCGCATGTCGAGGTCGTCGGCGACCTTGTCGATTCCCTTCAGGATCTCCAGGGCCGAACCGCCGAGCGTGATCCCGTCCACGGGATGGGCGATGGCGCCGTCCACGATCCAGAATCCGCTGCAACCAACCGAAAAGCTTCCCGTCATCGCATCGGTCCCGGAGCCTCTCATGCCTCTGACGTACAGGCCTTCCTTAACGTCCTTGAAGAGAGATTCGAAGCTGTCTTTCCCGTTCTCGACGATGACGTTCATGAAGGCCGCGGAAGGGGACGATCTGTACCCGCCCCGGCTGGCCATGGTGTTGGCTTTGACGCCGGCTTTCCGCGCCGTTTGAGAGTCGTACAGGAACGTCTTCAGGATGCCCTTGTCGATGATGAGGTTCCTGCGGGTGGTTTGCCCTTCGCCGTCGAAGGGCACCGAGCTGACGAACCGCGGGATCGTGGGATCGTCCGCGGCCGTAATCAGCGGGGAAACGATAGTCTTGCCGAGATATTCGGTGAGGAACGTCGCTTTCCTGAAGACGGCGTCGCCGTTAAAGGCGCCGCCGACCCCCATCCAGAAAGAGGGCGCCGCATAGCGATCGAAGATGACAGGGACCTTCTTCGTCACAACGGGCTTCGGCCCCAGCTGGTCAACGGCCCTCTTCGCAGCGGTCTTGGCGACCTTTTCCACGGGATCCATTTCCTTGAAGAACCTTTTGGAGCTCTCCCATCCGCCTCCCTGCATGTTGTCCCCTTCGCCGGCGACGACGTACACGCCGAAGGAGCAGCGCGTCTCCCGCATCAGGTTCGAAATCCCCTTGGAGCTGAACAGCCCGAGCTCCCGCTCGCTGTCGGAGAAGCTCCCGCCCTCGCTGTTGGTGATCCTCTTGTCCTCGGCCAGGGCGATCCTCTCGGCCTCGCGGGCCAGGGCGATCTTCCGATCGTCCGGAACGGCTGCCAGGCCGGAGTCATACAAGTCCAGGTCGGCCGGCGACTGCGGTCCGAAATCCGGAAGCCCCTGCCAGGGCTTGGGCTCGGTGATCCCGGCCAGCTCGATCGCTTTCTTGATGGTCTCGTCGACGGCCTGAGGCGAAAGGTCGGAGGTGTAGGCGAAACCCAGCTGCTTGTCGATGAAGACCCTCAGCCCCAATCCCCTGGAAACGGATCTTTTCAGGGTTTCGATCTCTCCCTTACGGACGTTGACTTCGAAGCTCTTGACGTTCTCGAGACAGGCCTCGGCCTCGCCGGCGCCCCACTTGACCGCCTTGGCGACGATCTCTTCGCCCAGTTTCCTGAAATCCATCGTCGTTCTCCTTTCAAGCCCTCTGTCCGCCGACCGTGATCTTGTCCACCTTCAGCGTGGGATTGCCGAACCCGACCGGCTTGCCCTGGCCGTCCTTGCCGCAGGTCCCGCCGCCGATGATCAGGAGGTCGTTCCCGACCATGGAGATGTTCTTGAGAACATCCTGGCCGCTGCCCATGAGCATGATCCCCTTGAGGGGCTTCGTCACCTTCCCGCCCTCGATCATCGATCCTTCCGTGACCGAGAACACGAAGCGCCCCGTCGTCGTATCGACGTTCCCGCCCCCGATCTTCGCAATAAAGAGGCCCTTGTCGATGGATTTGACGATATCGCCGGGGTCCGACTCGCCGGGAAGGAGGTAGGTGTTCGTCATCCGCGGTATCGGATGGAACCGGAACGACTGACGCCGCCCGTTGCCCGTCCGCTCCATCTTCATCAATCCGGCGCTCAGCTTGTCCTGAATGAAGGCGGCGCATTTCCCTTTATCGATGAGCACGGTTTTCCGGCCGGGCTGGCCCTCGTCGTCCACGTTCACGGTGCCCCAACCGCCCTTGTAGGTGCCGTCGTCGAGCAGGGTGACCCCCGGCGTCGCGATGGGCTTTCCGAGCTTGTCCCAGAATACCGCGGTCTTTTTCCGGATCCCATCGGCCTCGAGGCTATGCCCGATCGCCTCGTGGAAGAAGACACCGCCGTACCCCCTGGCGATGACGATCGGGAACTCGCCGGCGGGGGCATCCTCGGCCGGGAGGTTCCGGACGGCCATATCCGCGGCCTTGCGCCCAAACTCCTCGGCGAGTTTCACGTCGAAGTGCTCGAAACCGAAGGCGCCGGCCTTGGATTCATAGCCCATGCTCCGCTGCTTTCCCTCGAGGGCCAGGGCGGTCGTAATGAGGCTCGTCAGGGTCTGGGTGTCCTCGGCGTAGAGGCCTTCGGAGTTGGCGATGGCGATCCTCTTGGTCATGTCCGAAAAGCCCGCCCGGAACTGGGTGATCCTTTTGTCGAAGCCGCGGCCCGAGGCGTTGGCCTTGAGCAGGAGGTCCGCCTTGAGTTTGGCGGCGACGCCGTCCGGAGCGGTCTCGACGAGGTAGAACGATGGAGGCGCGAGCGGCTTGAACTTCTGGGGAGCCGCCGAGACTCGCCCGTCCGCGATCAGGGCGGCCGTCAGGGCGGCCTCCTTGAGCTTGGCCGGGTCGAGGTCGTCGGAGAAGGCATAACCCGTCTTTTCCCCCTTGATGACCCGGAACCCGGCACCCATGTCCAGCCCGCGCGTCGCTGTCGAGATCTTGGCCTCGTCGAGCGAAATGTTGTTCTGGACCGTGTGTTCGAAGTAGACCTCGGCAAAATCCCCTCCCTTGCTCAGGGCGGCCTCGAGGAGCTTCCTCAGGTCCTCCTTCGAGAGGAACGCCGCGGCGTCGCCGTCGAGCAGAGCCGCGGGATCCCCCCAAGCCATGTTTTTCCAGAGAGGGAGAGAAACGAGAACAGCCCCCGATTGGATTCCCCTCTTCAGGAAATTCCGCCTATCCATGGGTTTGAGCTTATTGAGATCGACCATCATTCCTCCTATTTAACTCGGAAAAATGTTCGGGCACTCTTGACCCGCCCCCGTCATTTTACCACCTGTGAAGTGAAAATTCGAGGCTCTGGAGCCTCACCCAAAATCTGGCCCAGCCAAAAGTAGCGTTTTTGGCGAATCGCGGATATAGAATCAAGATCCGACGATCGGCTGAATATAGATTTATGCCCATGGTTTCGCGACATCGTAGGGCAAAGGCTCGAACTTTCACTTTACCGATGGTAAAATAGGGGGGCTAGGTCAGAATGGCGAAATCAGACAAGGACTCCGAAAAATGAATAAGCTATCCTGCGTGGCCCTGCTTATTTTCGGCATTTCCCTGGGCACGGTTTATCCACAGGAGAAACAAGCTCTTTCCGATGAACAGGTCAAGGAGCAGCTGAGTTTCATCGAGAACGCGCTCTATTCCGCTCAACCCCGGGCCAAAATATGGTGGTATGGCTGGATCTCCTGCTACTCGGCGGGAGCCGTTGCGATGGGGAGTCTCGCCGCGGCTCACTGGAACGATAAGAAGCTGGATCCCTTGACGCAGCGCAAAGTCTCCGATAGAGGGTTTGCGGAGGACATGCTGGTCGGAGGCGCTAGTTTCGCCCTCGGGGTTGGCGGCCTCGTTATCAGTCCTTTCGTTCCGGCCAATGGC
>JAPKZI010000043.1 GCA_026393865.1 Candidatus Aminicenantota bacterium | reverse complement strand
GATCCCCGCGCCGAAACCGAGGCTGAGCCCCTCATTGAACGGAACGATGATTTCAACGGCCCCGCTCCCTCCGAGAGAAAGAGGCCGGAAGAGTCCCGTAACGCTTTCGTAGTTGTCTTTTAGGAAGTCATAAGTGCCGCGGACGCCGCTGTTGTAATCGTTCCCGAAAAGATAGGTCAGGCCTCCCGTCAGCTTAACGGAAACGGCCGCGGAGGCCGTGGCTGCGGTCAGGACGGCCGCGAGAACCAAGAACCAAATCTTTCTCATGCTCGCTCCTTCCGACTATATTAGTCTATCAATTCTCCCCGTTTATTTCCAGACAAGGACATATCCGCGGCCCTCGGCCCCGAGCCCTTTGTGATTTTGAGCGATTTGACATTTCGGCCGATAAGGATAAAATAAGTTGTTTTATCAGAAGCACTTAAAACAGAACACGCGGAGATCATCATGGCCACGCCCAGCGACCTCAAGAACACCTTGAACCTGCCCCAGACCGTCTTTTCGATGAAGGCCAAGCTCGTTCAAAAGGAGCCGGAGATCCTCAAAAAATGGGCGGACGCCGGCCTCTACGGGAAGATCCTGGCCAAGCGCCGGGGGTGCCCGACCTTCGTTCTTCACGACGGCCCTCCCTACGCCAACGGCAGCATCCATTTGGGCACGGCCATGAACAAGATCCTCAAGGATTTCATCGTCAAGTCGAGGACGATGCAGGGCTATCTTTCCCCCTACCTCCCCGGCTGGGACTGCCACGGCCTGCCCATCGAGATTCACGTGGACAAGCTCCTCGGTGAGAAAAAGAGGGAGATGTCGATCACCCAGATCCGCGAGGAATGCCGCCGGTACGCCCTGAAATACGTCGATATCCAGAGGACCGAGTTCATCCGCCTGGGTGTCTTCGGTGAGTGGGAGACCCCCTATCTGACGATGGACCGGGCTTACGAAGCCGAGGTCCTTCGCCACCTGGCGGCCTTCTTCGCCTCCGGGAACGTGTTCAAAGGAAGGCGTCCGGTTCACTGGTGCCTCACCTGTAAAACGGCCTTGGCCGAAGCCGAAATCATATACAAAGACAAAACCTCGCCCTCGATCTACGTGAAATTTCCCGTCGTCTCCGACCTGTCGGCGAAATATCCGGGCTTGAAGGGGAAAAAAGTGTCGGTCATCATCTGGACGACGACCCCTTGGACCCTCCCGGCCAATTTGGCTATCGCTTTCCATCCCGAGTACGAATACGCGGCTTTCGAAGCGGGGGAGGAGATCTATATCGTCGCCAAGCGGCTCGTGCCGATCATCGCCGAGCTGCTCGGGATTGCGGATCCGAAGATCGCGGCGACGATCATGGGCAAGGAGTTCGAACGGCTGAGAGCCCGTCATCCCTGGATCGAACGCGATTCGCTGTTCGTGCTGGCCGACTACGTGACCTTTGACGACGGCACGGGCTGCGTCCATTCCGCGCCCGGCCACGGCTACGAGGACTATCTGACGGGGCTGGCCTATGGCCTCGACATCTATACGCCCGTGGATGATGAAGGCCGGTTCACCCCCGATGTCCTCCGCTACGCGGGTTTGAACGTTTTCAAGGCCAATAAGGTCATCAACGAGGACATGCGGCGCGACGGCACTCTCCTCAAGGAAGTCGAGATCAGCCATTCCTATCCGCACTGCTGGCGCTGCAAGAACCCGGTCATCTTCCGGGCCACGGCCCAATGGTTCATTTCCATGGACAAGGCCGACCTGCGAAGAAGGACTCTCGATGAGATCAAGCGCGTTCGCTGGCTCCCGGCCTGGGCGGAGGACCGGATCGCCGGGATGATGGAGAACCGGCCCGATTGGTGCATTTCCCGCCAGCGATCCTGGGGCGTCCCCATCCCCGCCTTCGCCTGCCTGGATTGCGGGGAGGTCCTGGCCGACGAGAGGACCGCCCGGCATGTGGCCGACGTTTTCGAGAAAGAAGGATCTAACGCCTGGTTCCTCAAAAGCGTGGAAGAGCTCGTCCCGGCCGGCTCGCGGTGCCGGGAATGCGGCTCGACCCGCTTCGCCAAGGAGAACAACATCCTCGATGTCTGGTTCGAGTCCGGGGCCAGCCACAATGTCCTGGGCCGCAGGCCGGACCTGCCCTGGCCGGCCGACGTCTATATCGAAGGCCATGACCAGCACCGCGGCTGGTTCAACAGCTCGATCGTGGTCGGTGTCGCGGCCAAGAACGCCTCGCCCTACCGGACCTGTATCACCCACGGCTTCGTTCTCGACGAGAAGGGCCGGGCGATGTCCAAATCGGCGGGCAACGTCGTCGAACCCGGGGAGATCATCGCCCAGAACGGGGCCGAGATCCTCCGGCTCTGGGTGGCGATGCTCAATTATAAAGAGGACGCTCCGTTCGGGAAGGAAATCCTGCAGAGGCTGGTCGAGGCCTATCGCAAGATCCGGAACACCTGGCGCTTCCTCCTCGGCAACCTCTTCGATTTTTCGCCGGACCGGGACATGGTCCAGGCCGCGGACATGGAACCGCTGGACCTCTGGGCCCTCGAGAGGAACGCCGAGATCGGGAGGAAGGCCCTCCAAGGCTACGATGAATACGAGTACCACACCGTCTTCCATTCGGTCTATAACTTTTTCACGGTGGACCTGAGCGCGTTCTATCTCGACATCCTGAAGGACCGGCTGTACTGTTCGGGCCGGGAGGCCAAGCTCCGCCGGTCCGCCCAGACGGCTCTCTTCCGCATCTTGAAGGACACCTTGATCCTGATGGCGCCCATCCTGCCGTTTACGACCGAAGAGGCGTGGGAGGCGATGCCGGCCTTCAAGGCCAAAGAGGAATCGGTCCATCTCGAGCGGTTCCCCGATTTCCAGGAGAAGTGGCTGGAGCCGGATGTCAAGAAGGAATGGGAGGAGCTCAGCGGATTGCGGGAGAAGGTCATGAAAGAGCTCGAATCCGCCCGGGAGCGGAAGTTCATCGGCAACGCGCTCGAAGCCCAGGTCCGCTTGACCGTCCCCGCGGCGCTGGCCCCGCTCCTGAATAAATACGGGGACGACCTGCGCGCCCTGTTCATTGTCTCGGACGTGGTCGTGGAAGCCTCCGGCGGAGAGACGCCGGGGATCGCCGTGGCCAAGGCCCCCGGCCGCAAGTGCCAGCGGTGCTGGAACTATTCGATAGACGTCGGGACGAGCGCTTCGCATCCGGACTTATGCCGGCGATGCGAGGGCGTCGTCAATGAGCGACGCGCATGAAACGCCATGCCCCCCATCTCGTCCTGATCGCCGTCCTGATCGCCGCCGACCAGATCACCAAGGCCGTCGTGGCCAAGAGCGTTCCCTTCTACGGCTCGGTCTCCGTCATCCCCGGCTTTTTCTCCATCTCCCATATCCATAACACCGGGGCGATTTTCGGAATGTTCAACGGGTCCGGCAGCAAGCTGATCGCGATCTTGCTGGCCGCGGCCACGCTCACGGCCATGAGCCTGGTCATCGTCTATTTTTTCAAGACGCCCGCCTCGCAGAAACTGATGCGGTTCGCCCTGTCCCTGATCCTGGCCGGAGCTCTGGGCAATTTCATCGACCGGATCTTCCGCGGCTACGTCATCGATTTTCTGGAAGTCCACGTCAAGAAATTCTATTGGCCGACGTTCAATATCGCCGATTCCTGCATTTCGATCGGCGCCGTCCTGCTCGTCTTCATCTTATTCGCGAGGAGACCCTGATGCATCCCGTTCTGATCAAGCTCGGCCCCTTGACCCTCCATGCCTATGGTTTCTTCATGGCCGTCGGCGTGGGACTGGCCCTCTGGTTCTTGTACAGGCAGGCGAAGAAACGGGATCTCGACGCGCCCCGGCTTCTCGACGCCGCTTTTTACATCATGCTCGTCTCGCTCATCGGGGCCAAGATCATCCTGCTCGCCGGCAATATCTCCTACTACTTCCAGAATCCTAAGGAATTGTTCTGGGTGGCCCGGTCGGGCGGAGTCTTTCAAGGGGGTCTGGCCTTCGGCATTCTCTTTGCCCTCTGGTATTTCCGGCGCAAGCGCATCCCCACCTGGAAGGTGGCCGACATCGCCGCCCCGGCCCTTGCCCTCGGCCACGGATTCGGCCGGATCGGCTGTTTCATGGCCGGCTGCTGCTATGGGAAGGACTGCGACCTGCCCTGGGCGGCCACCTTTCACAGCGAATATGCCCATAACCTGACCGGTCTTCCGCTGAACCAGGCGCTCCATCCCGTCCAGATCTATGAGTCCGTTCTGAACTTCTTTAACGCGCTAGTCTTGTATCTCATCCTACGCAAAAAGACGTTCGACGGCCAGGTCTTTCCTCTCTACATCATCAACTACTCGATCATCCGCTACTTCACCGAGTTCTTCCGGGGCGACCATCCGGCAACGGCGTTCCTCTACAAGGGACCCTCGGCGCTTCTGACCGTTTCCTATTCCCAATTCTTCTGCGTCCTGGGACTGGCGGTTGGCATCGTCCTCTATACGATCTTCAAAAAACGGAAACGTGCCTAAGCAAGAGTTCCTGATCGCGCCGGAAGCCGGGGCCGGCGAACGCCTCGACGTCTATCTTGCCCGCCGCCTTCAGGATTTCACCCGCTCCGAATTCCAGCGGTTCATCGACCTCGGCCGGGTCGTGGTGAACGGGGCGGCGAAAAAATCCAGCTATAAACTCAGAGACGGCGACCGCGTCGGGATCGACGTCGTCGTCCCCGAGGCCGCCGCGACCGGAGCCGAGGACATCCCCCTCAGGATTCTGCACAGCGATGCGGACATCATCGTCGTCGACAAACCGGCGGGCATGATCGTCCATCCCGGGGCCGGGGCGCGGAAGGGAACGCTGGCCAACGCGCTCCTCCATCATTTTCCCGAGATCCGGGGGATCGGGGACGAGGACCGGCCGGGGATCGTCCACCGCCTGGACAAAGAGACATCGGGGGTCATGGTCGTCGCTCGGAGCCTCGCCGCGTACGGCGAGCTCCTGCGGCAGTTCAAGGCCCGGGAGATCGGGAAAGTCTATCTGGCCCTCGTCCGGGGCCGCCTGCCCTCGGCGGCCGGGCGCTTCGACTGGCCGATCGGCCGCCATGTCAAGCACGGACAGCGCATGTCGATCAAGACCCGCAAGCCGCGGTCGGCGATTACGGACTATCGCGTCCAGAAGGTCTTCAAGGATTTCAGTCTGCTCGAGATCCGTCCCCTAACGGGGCGGACGCACCAGATCCGCGTCCATCTGACCGCGGCCGGGCATCCCTTGGCCGGAGACCGGCGCTACGGTTCCGGCGGTCAAGCGAAGGCCCGCTTCCCGCGCCTCTTCCTGCACGCCCACCGGTTGGCCTTCCGCCATCCCGTTTCGAGGCAGCCGCTCGAGTTCCTCTCGCCGCTCCCCGATGATCTCGCATCTGTCCTGAAATCCTTTGAATAGAGCGATCGACCTAGTGTATGATAACCTTTAATTTTTCTTATTAGTGGAGATTCCATCATGAAGGACTATTCGGGCGACAGGATCAGGAACATCGCCCTCATCGGGCACGGCGGCTCCGGAAAGACGTCGCTCACCGCGGCGCTCCTTTTCGATACCGGGGCGACCGGCCGGCTGACCCGTGTGGACAAGGGCAACACGGTCACGGACTTCGAACCTGAGGAGGTCGAGCGGAAGATCTCGATCAGCTCGGCGATGGCCTTCGTCGAATGGAAGGACCACAAGGTCAATATCATCGATACCCCCGGATACAGCAATTTCCTCTGGGACACCAAGGCCAGCCTGCGGGCCGTGGACGCCGCGGCCGTTCTCGTCGACAGCGTGGCCGGGGTCGAGGTCGGGACGGAAAAGGTCTGGGAGATGCTCGAGGAGTTCGGCCTGCCGCGGATCTTTGTCGTCAACAAGATGGACCGCGAGAATGCCCACTTCGGGCGCACGGTCGAAAGCATCCAGCAGTTCTTCGGCCGGCCGGCGATCCCGCTCCAGATCCCCATCGGCGAAGAGAGGAATTTCCGCGGGGTCATCGATCTGATCGACCAGAAAGCCTACGTCTTCGAGAAGGACGAGAGCGGCAAATACAAGGAAGAGGCCGTTCCCGCCGAGCTCAAGGCCGAGACCGAGAAACGATATAAAGAGCTCGTCGAAATGGTCGCCGAAAACGACGAGAAGCTGATGGAGAAGTATCTGGACAAGGGGGAGCTATCGGTCGACGAGGTCCGGAGCGGCCTGAAAAGAGGCATTCTCAGCCATCAGCTCTTTCCCATTTTCGCCGCCTCGGCGATCCAGAACATCGGCGCGCAGACGCTCCTCGACGGCATCCTCGCATACGTCCCGTCGCCTCTGGAGCGGGGCGAGATCACGGCCCTGATCAACGGCCAGGACGGTCTTCTCAAACCGAGTCCCGACGGTCCTTTCGCCGCGCTGATCTTCAAAACGGTGTCCGATCCGTATACCGGCCGCATCTCGATGATGCGGGTCTTTTCCGGCAAGGTCAATCCCGACGCTTCGGTGACCAATCCGAACAAGGAGGTCGACGAGAAGCTGAGCGGCCTATTCTTCCTTCAGGGCAAGGACCAGACGCCGGCCGGCCAGGCCAAGGCCGGCGATCTCGTCGCCACGGCCAAACTGAAGGTTACCGCCACCGGCGATACCCTGTCCGCCAAAGGCTCCGGCGTCGAGATCCCCCGGATCAAATTCCCCGAACCGTCGATTTCGTTCGCTATCGAACCCAAAACGCGGGCTGACGAGGATCGCATCTCCCTGGCCTCGCATCGCCTGATGGAAGAAGACCCCACGCTCAGCTTCGAGCGCGATCCGGATACGAGCCAGCTCCTCATCTCGGGCAACGGCGAGCTGCACGTCCGGATCGTCACGGAGAAGCTCAAGAAACGCTATAACGTCGATGTCGAGCTCAAGCCCCCCAAGGTCTCATATAAAGAAACGATCAAAGGCCGGGCCGACGTCCAGGGCCGGCACAAGAAGCAGACCGGCGGCCGGGGCCAATTCGGCGACATCTGGATCAAAATGGAGCCTCTGCCGCGCGGTAAGGACTTCGAATTCGAGGACAAGATCTTCGGCGGGGCGATCCCGAGGAACTTCATCCCCTCCGTTCAAAAGGGGATGGAGGAGGCCAAGAAAAAAGGCGTGCTGGCCGGCTACCCGGTCGTCGATTTCAAGGTCATTCTGTACGACGGCTCCTACCACGATGTGGATTCCTCCGACATCGCCTTCAAGATCGCCGCGCAGAAGGCCTTCAAGCTGGCCATGCAGGCGGCCAAGCCGACGATCCTCGAGCCCGTCATGACGGTCGAGGTCTACACGCCCGAAGCCTATATGGGCGACATCATGGGGAACCTCAACGGCCGGCGCGGAAAATTGCAGGGCATGGAGCAGAAGGGCCATATGCGCATCCTGAAGGCGGTCGTGCCCATGTCGGAAATGCTCGATTTTGAACCGTCGCTGACCTCGATCACGGGCGGCCGGGGATCGTTCCTGATGGAGTTTTCTCACTACGAGGAAGTGCCTTCGCACCTCCAGCAGAAGATCATCGCCGATGCGGTCAAAGAGGGCCGGGTGAGGGCGGAAGAAGAAGAATAGGGGGGAGGCTAAAATCCTTAGGTACACATACGGTATGTGTACCTAAGAAAATTTAGGGGCAGGCCTGCCAGTCGATCGTCCCGAAAAAGGGCTCGATCTCTTTCAACAGATCCTGGATCTTGGCTTTGAGAATGATCAGGTCTTGCATTTCGCCGTCCTGGTCGCGGACGTAGCTGGGCAGGACGGATTGGTCGTGGAAGCCCATCTTGCGGGCATGGGCCAAAGCGGCGACTTGGGGTTTCATCATCCAGACGACGACGGTATCGACCTCCTTGCGGAGAGCCAGACAATAGATCTCGCGCATCATGATCATGCCCAATCCGCGGCGCTGGAACGGCCGGGAGACGATCACCCGGATCTCGCCTTGATGCCGGCGCCAATCTTCGAAAGGCAGCTCGAGGGCGGCCTCCGCGACGATCTCGCCGCCGTGGATGGCGACGAGGCGGTGATGGTATCCGAATTCCATGAGCCGAAGCCTCTGTTCGACCGTTTTCCGGTTGGTCACGTCGATCCGCAGGTTCTTACGGTCTTCCGGAGGCAGGTCCAGGAAGAATTTCGCGAGGAGGTCGAGATCTCCTTGGGTCAACGGCCGAATGTCGATCTCGGTCCCGTCCTTGAGAATCTCGGTTTTCGGCATGAAGCCCTTTTTTTCCCTCTCTGCTCAGACTATAGGTTGCCCAAGAGGAATTGTCAAGCCGGGCCGGCGATCAGGCCGAGATCCGGCGCTCTCTGACGAAGGGGAGGAGGGCGGCCGCGATCGCGGTCAATCCCAGCGACAGAGTGAACGGCACGGCCGCGCCGAAGCGTTCCCAGAGGAAGCCGGCCAGGGCTGAAGCCGGCAGAGCGCACAGTCCGATGATCATCTGGAACGCGCCCAGGGCGCTGGCCCGGAATTGCGGGGGACAGATTTCGGTGACCAAGGTCCTCTGGACGGGTTCAAGAGCGGCTTTATGGACCCCGTAGAGAACGAAGATGAGGACGATGACGATTAGGCCCCGGCCAAAGAGGACCCCCACGGACACGCCGGCCCACAGGATATAAGCCAGGAAAAGGACGGGCTTGCGCCCGATCTTATCCGATAGTTTTCCGAAGGGGAGCGAGAAGAGGCCGGCGGCTGCAGTATAGATAAGATACAAAACGGGGACGAATCCCTTTTGAAATCCGGATCTCGCGGCATAGATCATAAGAAACGAATAGCTGAAGGCGCCCAAGGCGTAGATGGCGTTCAAGATGATATAAAGCCGCAGGTTGCCGTCGATGTCCTTGAGGGCCAAGCCTTTGTAGATCTTCTTTTCCGATCTTTGTTCTTTGATGTTGAGGATGATCAGAACGGCGCCGATCAAGGAGGGGATGGCGGCGAGGGCGAAAAGCAAACGGTAGCCGAGGATGTTCAGGAAGGCGATGCTGATGAGAATGCCGGTGAAGGCGCCGGCGTTGTCCATGGTCCGAAGCAGGCCGAAATTCCGCCCTCGGCGCCGGTCCGTGGAGATGTCGGCGACTAGGGCGTCGCGGGGCGCGTTCCGGATCTTGCCGATGCGGTCCAGGACCTTGAAGGGGAGGAGATGCGTCCAGACCGAGGAGACGGCGTAGCCGAGCCTCGACATCGAGCCGCAGAGATATCCCGTCCAGATAAAAATCTTTCGTTTCTTGAGCCGGTCCGAAAAATAGCCGGAGGCGGCTTGGGAGAGGGAGACCAGCGCTTCGCCGAGACCGTCCAGGAATCCCAGGGCGGTCATATTGGCCTTGAGGACGGTCGTGACGAATTGAGGCCAGATGGGATAGATGATGTCGGAGCCCAAATCGTTCAAGAACGAGGCCGCGGCGAACGTGCGGATCGACCTCTTCTGTTCCGGGGTTTCCCGGTCCGCGGCGGCCGGGGCCCCGGGCTTTGCCCGGGGGTCCTCTTCCGCCGTACTCGCCCGCGAATATAAGCCACGGGCGAGTGGCGAGCCGAAGGCTCGTCCCTTGACGGTCTCGTTGTCCGGTTCCATTATGGGTCCTAAAAAAAGCCGATTATACCCGAAACGCCGCCTCGGGCCAAATTGACTTGGTGATAATCCGCGGATATGATACTCGGGAAAATCGAACGATGGATGGAGGAATCATGAGGGACAGACGGAGCGTCATGTGGATCGTCTTGTTGGCGGTCTTCCTGGTTTTCGCCCGGATCGCGCCGGCCCAGGATGCGGCGGGAGACAAATCGTTGCGCCTGAAGATCGGAGATCCCCGGTATAAGGACAAGGTCTTGGAGGTCGCCTCCGACGAGCTTTATTCGGTCGAGACGGGCAAGCCGATTCCGTTCGCCAAGATGATCCAGGAGATGAAGGGAAGCCGGATCATTCATGTCGGCGAGACGCACAACTCGCTCTCCATGCACGATCTCCAGTTCAAAATCATCCAGGCCCTTTATGATCAGGACCGGGCGCTGGCCATCGGGCTGGAGATGTTCCCGGCGACGTCCCAGGACATCCTGACCAAATGGAGTCTGGGATTTATGTCCGAGGACGAGTTCGTCCGTGAGGCCCAGTGGTATGTCCACTGGAACTTCAACTTCGCTTACTACCGGAAGATCTTTCTCTTCGCCAAGGAGAACAGGATCCCCGTTTACGCTCTCAACGCGCCCAAGGACATCATCACCAAGATCCGAATGCAGGGCTGGGACGCTCTCCGCGACGAAGAGAAAGCCCTCGTCCCGAAGCCCGACCTGACCCATCCCGAGCACCGCCAGCTCATCCGGACGATCTTCGAGAGCGCCGACCTTCCGCCGCAGATGAAAGGAGCGGGCCTGGACATGATGTTCGAAGGACTCTATCGGGCCCAGTCCGCCTGGGACCATGTCATGGCGGCCAATGCCCTGGAAGGGGTCCGGAAAGAACGGAAAAAAATGGTGGTGCTGGCCGGGTCCGGTCACCTGATCTATAACCTGGGCATCAACCTGCGCGCGTACCAACAGAGCCAAATGCCCTTCAAGACGGTGATCAGCGTCTTCGTCGAAAAAGGGAAGCCTTCGGCCCAGGTCGCCCGCAGTCTCGGGGATTATCTCTTCGGAGTTCCCGAGGAGGCGAGACCCGCCTTCCCCTCGGTTGGGTTGAGCTTTAAGAAATTTAAAGGGATCGACAATCTCGTGATCGACGCCAAGCCCATCGACGGCGCCGCCCTGGGCCGGGATTTTGAAAAAGGAGATATCGTCCTGTCCGTCGACGGCAAGGCCTATATCGACATCAACGAACTGCGGACCTTCCTCGCCCGGTTCAAGTGGGACGAGGAAGTGAAATTCCGCCTCTTGCGGACCGCCCAGGAAAGGGAGGTCGCCCTGAAATTCCAGCCGGCGCCTCCGGCCGAGATGAATAAGTAAATCGAGCGGTAATACCGCGGACTACTTCTTCTCGGTCAGTTCCTGGTAGATGATCTCGACCAGGCTCGGCCAGCTTCGGCCCGCCGGCGCTCCGGCCGCGGCGGCGATCCCGAACGCCGCCTTGATCTCGTCGAGGGATCGGCCGGCTTTGATCATATCCCTGACCTTGGCTTGCTTCTCTTCGACCGAAGTCATCAAACCCTGGATGTCATTTTTGGTCAAAGGATCATTATGCCCGGCGATATAGGTCTCGGCGTCGAGGGCCAGCAGGTCTTTGAGGGCCTTCACCAGTCCGAACGACGTCCCGCCCTTCTGTTTGTGAATGAGCGGATCGCGGCCGATGAAAGCCAGGTCGCCGATGAAGGCGACTTTTTCCGCGGCGAAGAAAACGACGATGTCGCCGCTCGTATGGGCCGGGCCGAAATAGAGCAGACGGATTTCTTCCCCGAGGCCTTTCAGATCGAAATCGTCGGTGAAGGTTTGATTCGGCAGGTAGGCTAAGAGCGGCTTCAGGGCCTCGTCCTTTTGGAAAGCCTCGTCCATGTCCTTCTTGGTCTGGGCGTGGGCGAGGATCTTAAGCCCCGGCGGAAATCCTCCCAGTCCGTTGACGTGGTCAAGGTCGCTGTGGGTGATGAGGAGATGGGTGATGGGGAGGGGCGTGATCTTGCGGATCTCCGCGATCGTCTGCTTGGCGGCCTCGGCGGTCATTTTGGCGTCGATGACGACGACGCCTTTAGCCCCGATGAAAAAGCCTCCGTTCGCCCCGGATCCGCCTTTGACGAGATAGATGTGGCCTTTGATGTTTTGGACGGTTAACGGCGGGGGTTGAGGCGGCTGCTGGCCGGCCGGCGCGTCGAGGCCGGTCCAAACCGAAATCAGAGCGATCGCGGACAGAATGAAGATCTTTTTCATCGATTCCTCCTTGCCCAAAGGGCTTTTTCACTTATATCGAAATCGGCGCCCGGAGAGCCAACCACAGGCGCGTCGAGGTCAAGCCCGCCGATCGATGAGGCGCCGCACTCTTTCGAACGTCAGGAAGTCGATAATGATGCGGAGCATGGTCCAGACCGACATCGGCCGGGTCCTGACCTCACAGCGGCCCGCCTTGACGGCTTGGACGATGGCCGGAATATTTTTTTCGGACTCGACGAGCGTATAGGTCATCCCGAACTGTTTTAATTTATGGCTGTCGGAATTCCCGACGAGCGGCTTGCCGTGCTCCCTCGCCGCGAGGACGCCCCTTTTATTCAAATTCAGAAGCGAATTGTGGTAACAGGTGAACTCGACGGCGTCGATATGGCCCAGGAGTGGAAAAAGTCTCGCCTTGAGAGACTTGAAGAGATGGAAGAACGGATGAGGCGCGATGATCAGACTGTCTTGGTGGGCAAGGCGCTGGAGGTCGGCCAGCGTGTAGCCTTTGGGATCCGGAGCAAAACGGGGATTGATGATGATGACGTGGCAGTCGTCGGCCGTGATCTCGATGCCCGGGATCAGCAGGATCCCTTTCCCGGCGGCGTATCGTTCGAGCTCGGGCGTGAACAGGAGCATGTCATGATTGGTGATGGCCAGGGCATCGAACCCCCTCGCCGCGGCGGCATCGATGAGATCGTGCGCCGTATAGTAAATGAAGTCCTTGCGGTCCTCTCTCGTATGGGTGTGAAAATCGATCTTGAGCTTTTTAGCAGACGCGGTGGAGCGTCCGGCCTTCGGCGCGGGGATTTCGCCGTCCCGCGCCGAAGGCCGGATTCCTTGTTTGGTCAAGCGCGATGAATCAGAGCTTTGTCTCTTCGGCCGTCTTCGACACGACCCCGATCGTTTTCTGGAGCATGGCGCTCTCTTCGTCGGTGAGCTTGATCTCGTAGATCTTCTCGATGCCCTTGGCGCCGATCAGGCAGGGGACGCCGATGAAGAGGCCCTTGACGCCGTATTCGCCTTCGCAGAGGGCCGCGCAGGGGAGGACGCGATGCTTGTTCTTGAGGTAGGACTCGGCCATGGTGATGGCGCTCCAGGCCGGGCTGAAGAAGGCCGATCCCTTGCCGAAGAGCTTGACGATCTCGGTGCCCGCCTCGCGCGTCCGGGTGGCGAGCTTGTCGATCTGTTCCTTGGTGGCGATCTCGTTCAGGGGGACGCCGCCGACCGTGGTCAGGCGGGGGAGAGGGACCATATCGGGCCCGTGGCCTCCCAGAACCGTGCCGGCCACGTCCGCGACCGAGACGCCCAGTTCCATGGCGATGAAAGCCCGCCAGCGGGCCGTGTCGAGCGCCCCGGCCATCCCCACGACCTGGTGCTTGGGAAAGCCGGTCAGCTTGTAGAAGGCGTAGACCATCGCGTCGAGCGGGTTCGTGACGATGATGCAGAAGGCCTTGGGAGCGTACTGCTTCACGCCGGCGGCGACCTGGGTGATGATCTGGAGATTGACGGCGAGCAGGTCCTCGCGGGTCATGCCGGCCTGGCGCGGCTTGCCCGCGGTGATGATGACCACGTCGGCGCCCTCGATGTCCTTGTAGTTCGACGTGCCGATGATGTTGGCATCGTAGTTGCCATGGGGCGCCATCTCCATCAGATCGAGGGCTTTGCCCTTGGCCGGATTCTCGAGCTCGGGGATATCCAGCAGGACGATATCTCCCATTTCTTTTTGGGCGGCGAGCATGGCCAGGATTTGTCCGATCTGGCCGCCGCCGATGAGGGCGATCTTCTTTCTCATGCGTGACTCCTTTCTTTGAAAGATGATTGAGGCGCGGGCTTAGGCCCGGCCTCAACCCTTGACATAACCTTCCCAGGTCGAAGCGAGCTTCGGGCTCTGCAGCCACTCCATGACGTAATCGGTGAAGGCCGTCCCGGTCGCTCCGGAGGCGCGGCCGGTGATCACCATCCGTTTCTCGTATTGGCCGGTGATGTCGAGGGCCATTTCGAGAGCCTTGCCTCTCTCCGGATAGCCGATGTGCGCGCTGAGCATGGCCGCGGCGCGGATCATGCTGCAGGGGTCGGCGTACTGGGCCCGGCCCTCGGTGACCATCCGCGGGGCGGAGCCGTGGATCGCTTCGAACATGGCGTACTGTTTGCCGATGTTGGCGCTCCCGGCCGTGCCGACGCCGCCCTGGAACTCGGCCGCCTCGTCCGTCAGGATGTCGCCGTAGAGGTTGGGCAGGACGAGGACCTGGAATTCGCGGCGGCGCTTCTCATCGACGAGCTTGGCCGTCATGATGTCGATGTACCAGTCGTCGACCTCGATCCCCGGATACTCCTTGGCGATGCGGTAGAAGTTCTCCAGGAAGCGGCCGTCCGTGGTCTTGATGACGTTGGCCTTGGTGACGCAGGTCACCCGTTTTCGGCCATGTTTCTTGGCATGTTCGAACGCGAGCCGGCAGATGCGGTCGGCGCCGGGGGCGGTGATCAAACGGAAATCGATGGCGATATCGGCGTCCACTTCGATGCCGTAGGGTCCAAGGGCATACAAGTCCTCCGTGTTTTCCCGGAAAAAGATCCAGTCGATCCCCTGCTTGGGCACGCGGACCGGCCGGACGTTGGCGAAGAGGTCGAGCTCTTTCCGCACGGCCACGTTGCAGCTCTCGATGTTGGGCCAGGGATCGCCTTTGCGGGGCGTGGTCGTGGGGCCCTTGAGGGTGACGTGGTATTTCTTGATCTCGGCCAGGACGTCGTCGGGGATGGCCTTGTTGTGGGCGGCGCGGTTCTCGATCGTCAGCCCCTCGATGTCGTTGATGACGACTTTTCCGGCGGCGACCTCTTCCTTGAGCAGGAAATGCAGGACCCGCTTGGACTCGGTGGCGATGAACGGTCCGATGCCGTCGCCGGCGAGAATCCCGATCCTGATCGGCTTGAGCTTGCCGTAGTCGATCCAGTCGGGCATGGCCTTGACCTTGACCATGCGGTTCATCTGGACCTCGAGCAATTTGGCGAAATGCGCCGTCGCTCTGTCGATGGCGGCTTTATCCATATGTTGTCCTCCCTTTAATAATAAGGATTGGAGATAATGGGGAACAAAAATTCTATAATTATTGAAGAGGAAATGCAACAAAACAAGTCCTCGGGGAAAAAAATCATTTTGACAATTTCCCGCCGCCGATTTATACACTAAATGGAGCTGTCATCGCGAGGAGCGCAGCGACGCGGCGATCCGACCCCTTGAGTCGTCTCGCTTTGACCAAGAAATCTGGTATGAGGAGCCGGCCATGTTGGACGATTATTTTAAACAGGAAACCGAACGGAAAGCCCTGGGGATTCCCCCCCTGTCTCTGAGTCCGGATGAAACAGGGGAGGTCTGCGATTGCCTCCAGAATCGGCCGAATGGCCGGGAGGAGGTCCTTCTCCATCTCCTCAAGGACCGCGTCGCGCCCGGAGTCGATCCGGCGGCGAAAGTCAAGGCCGAATGGCTGGTCCGAGTGGCCGGAGGAGAGACCGCATCGCCCGTCGTTACGCCTGCCGAAGCCGTCTTCATGTTGGGGACGATGCTCGGCGGCTACAATACCGGGCCGCTGATCGATTTATTGGGGGATCCGAGGCTCGCCCCGAACGCGGCCGAGGCGCTGAAGTCCACCATCCTCGTCTATGGCGGGTTCGAGGCCATCGTCCAGATGTCCAAGAAAAATCGGCACGCCCTTCATGTCCTCGAGTCCTGGGCCGCCGGCGAATGGTTCCTGTCCCGATCATCGCTGCCCGCCGCGCTCACCCTGAAGGTTTTCAAGATCGACGGGGAGATCAACACGGACGACTTCTCTCCGGCCAAACACGCCTCCACCCGCCCCGATATTCCCCTTCATGCCCTGTCGATGGGCGAAACCCGTTTTCCGGGCGGGATTAAGACGATCGCCCGGGAGCGGGCTGAAGGCCACAAGGTCGTGTTCGTCGGCGACGTGGTCGGGACGGGCTCATCCCGTAAATCCGCCTGCAATTCCTTGATGTGGCATATCGGTGAGGACATTCCTTTCGTTCCGAACAAACGGCGGGGCGGGATCGTCCTGGGAGGCAAGATCGCGCCCATTTTCTTTAATACGACCGAGGACTCGGGCGGGCTGCCGATCGGCGAGGTCGACGTGACAGGGCTGAAGATGGGCCGGATCATCCGTCTTGACCTGAATGACCTCGTTCTCCGGGACGAAGCGGGCGAGGTCCTGTCGAAGGTGTCGCTAAAACCCGCTTCGCTCAGGGACGAATTCCGGGCCGGCGGCCGCCTGAACTACATCATCGGCCGGGCCTTGACCGCTCGGGCCCGGGCCGCCCTCGGGCTCCCCGAAGCCGAATTCTTCGTTAAGACCATGAATCCGAATCCGAAGCCGGGCCAGGGATTCTCCCTGGCCCAAAAGATCGTCGGCCGGGCCTGCGGGATCGAAGGCGTCCTGCCCGGTTCGGCCTGCGAGCCGAGGATGACGACGGTCGGCTCCCAGGATACGACGGGGCCGATGACCGCCGACGAACTGAAGGAGTTGGCCTGCCTCGAATTCCAGTGCGATCTGTTCATGCAGTCCTTCTGCCACACGGCCGCTTACCCGAAAGCGGCGGACGTCAAGATGCACCGGACCCTTCCCCCGTTCATCGTCGAGCGGAAGGGCGTCGCCCTCAAGCCGGGCGACGGGGTCATCCATTCCTGGCTGAATCGGCTGATTCTTCCCGACACCATGGGAACGGGCGGCGACTCCCACACCCGCTTTCCGATCGGCCTGAGCCTGCCGGCGGGGTCCGGCTTGGTGGCCTTCGCCGGGGCGCTGGGATTCATGCCGCTCGACATGTACGAGTCCGTCCTCGTCCGTTTCAACGGGGCCTTGAACCCGGGGATCACCCTCCGCGATGTCGTTAACGCCATCCCTTACTTCGCGATCCAGAAAGGCTGGCTGACGGTCGCTAAAAAGGGCAAAAGGAACATTTTCAACGACCGGATCCTGGAGATGGAAGGCCTCGAGGACCTGACCGTCGACCAGGCCTATGAGCTGACCGATGCCTCCGCGGAGCGCTCCGCGGCCGGCAGCGTCATCGCCCTCAAACCGGGCAACGTGGCCAGGTTCCTCAGGAGCAATGTCGCCCTGATGAAAAAGATGATCGCCCAGGGTTACCGGGACGCGGAGACCCTGAAAAGAAGGATCGCCGCCTGCGAAAAATGGCTGGAAAAGCCCGTCCTCCTCGAGCGCGACAGGAACGCCGAATACGCGGCGGTCCTCGAGATCGACCTGGCCGCGATCAAGGAACCCATCCTGGCCTGCCCCAACGATCCGGACGACGTTAAGCCGTTGTCGGAGGTGGCGGGGGACCGGATCGATGAGGCCTTCATCGGCTCGTGCATGGTCAATATCGGCCATTTCCGGGCCGCCGGGAGGATCTTCGACAAGGCGGCCTATCCGGGAACGCGCATCTGGATAACGCCGCCGACGAAGATGGACGAGATCCAGCTTAAAAAAGAGGGCTTCTACTCGATCTATTCCCAGGTCGGGGCCCGGACTGAGATCCCGGGCTGTTCGCTGTGCATGGGCAACCAGGCCCGGGTCAAGCCCGGCGTCACGATCATTTCGACCTCGACCCGGAACTTCGATGACCGGATGGGCGACGGGGCCCGGGTCTATCTCGGCTCGGCGGAATTGGCGGCCGTCGCCGCGCTCAAAGGCCGGCTTCCCGCGGCGGAGGAATATTTCGCGATCATGAAGGAAAAAGTCCTGCCCTTCTCGGCCGATATCTACCGCTATCTTCAGTTCGATGAAATGAAGGATTTTTCTTTATCTTACGCCTAATAACGACAACAACATATTTCGACGAGGAGGGATAGGAACGATGATTTCTCTACGAGGCCGGACAACGATCATCACCGGAGGATCTCGAGGCATCGGGCGGGCGGCCGTCCTCCTTTTCGCCGAAGCGGGGAGCGATGTCGCCTTCAACTATGCCTGCCGGGAGCAAGCCGCCCTAGACGTCAAGGCCGAGGTCGAAAGAAAAGGACGGCGCTGCCTGATCTTCAAGACCGACATCGCCGTGCAAGTCGAAGTCCGACGGATGGTGGATGAGGTCGCCGGGTCATGGGGGCACGTCGATGTCCTCGTCAACAACGCGGGCATCTGGACAGGTCTGGAGATCGGGGCCATGGACAGCGATGTCCTGAAGGAGACGGTCGAGGTCAACATCAACAGCCTGTTCTATTTCTGCGATGCCGTCGTCCCTTACATGAAAAAGAACGGGCGCGGCTGGATCATCAACGTCGGCTCGACCGCCGGAGTGAGAGGAGAGGCCTTCCATTCCCACTACGCCGCCTCCAAAGGGGCGATGCACGCCTTGACCAAGTCCCTGGCGGTCGAGCTCGGTCCGAGCGGCATCCGGGTCAACTGCGTCGCCCCGGGCTGGGTCGATACCGACATGTGCGCCGAGGTCTTCAGCGACGCGGCCTTCAAGGAGAGCGTCAGGCAGTCGATCCCCCTGAGGCGGATCCCTCCGCCTGAGGACATCGCCGGCCCTATCCTCTTTCTGGCCTCCGATCTCGCCCGCCATATCAACGGAGCGATCATCAACGTCAACGGCGGCGCGGTCCTGTGCGGCTGATAAGGGACAAAGGGCCTGCGTCATAAAAGTGGGGTAAATCAAGCGGCTCGGATTCCCAGGGACAAATATTCGCTTGACATCGAAAAGAGCCTTATGGTAATCATTCAAGCGTATTTGTGATATCATGGGAAAGAGTTTTCTATCGCTGATCATCATTCCCCATACGAAATCCCACTCTCGAACTCTGTCTTTTTCCAAGAAAACCCTCAAGTTCGCCCTGTGGGGGACGATCGCGGCCGGGGTCTTCATTCTGGCCATGACGGCCGACTATGTCCGGATCAAGCTCGCCGGCCAGAAATACTCGGTCTTGTTGAGCGAGAACCAGCAGCAGAAAGAGACGATCAAGCAGTACGAAGGCTCGATCGGCGCTCTCCAAGAAAAGTTCAAGGCTTTCGAGAACAAGATTGATGTCCTCAACCTTATGGCCGGCTTCAAATCCCCGGATAAGCTGCAGGACCCGGGCGTGGGGGATTATCCCCGCTCAGACCAGGTTCTCTCCGCTTCGCCGCCCCAGATCTCATCGGGTAACCTCCAGAACATCCAGCAGAGAAGGGACGACATCCAGAAGAATCTGGACACGCTGGCGAACTTTTTCGAAACCCAATCGTCGAGGCTGGCCGTGACGCCGACCATCAAGCCCGTCGTCGGAGGCCTGATCTCCTCGAATTTCGGCTGGAGATCGGACCCCTTTACCGGACAACGGACATTTCATTGGGGGATCGATATCGTCGCGGCCTGGGGAAATCCGGTGATCGCCCCGGCGGATGGCTTCGTCCTAAAGGTCAGCAGCGACAAATATCTCGGGAACTCCATCACCCTGAGTCACGGGCTTGGGGTGACTACGCTTTACGGGCATCTGAGCAAGTTCGCCGTACGAGAAGGACAAAAGATCAAAAGGGGAGATGTGATCGGCAGCGTCGGGGCCACCGGAAAGGCTCTCGGACCCCATCTCCATTATGAAGTCCACCTCAACGACAAGCCCGTCAACCCCTATAATTATCTCCTCGACGAGTGATCGCCGCCTGTCCTTCCCATTAAAACGTCCAAAGGCCGGATCCGTCCATTCAGAGAAAAGGAAAATGCGTCCATAGGGCCCCTGTTTTCGGGCTGCAAACGCTGAATCCGATAGAGGGCTTGATCTCCGCAGCGGACGTCGATGCCTTCGCGGCGGATCGCCACCACTTCTCCCGGCCCTCCTTCGTTCTTCGGCCCGGCCAAGACCGTCCCTTTGAGGAGAATCAGGCGTCGCTCCTTGAAGAGGACGTAAGCGGACGGACGGGGGGTGAGAGCCCGGACTTGGCGATCGATCCGGACGGCTTCGGCGGTCCAATCGATGATCCCGTCCTCTTTTCTGATCTTGGGGGCCAAGGTGGCCTTCTCATGGTCCTGGGGGACGGGGACGATCGTGTCGATGCGGGCCAGCGTGTCGAGGAGAAGATCGGCGCCGAGCCGGGCCAGCCGGTCCTCGAGATCGCCGGCATTCTCGCCGGCTCGGATATCCGTCTCGGTCGTCGAGAGGACCTCGCCCTCATCCATTTTCTCGTTCAACCGGAAAATCGTGACCCCCGTTCGCTCCTCACCATTTAGAAGGGCCCATTGGACAGGGCAAGCACCCCGGTATTTTGGAAGAAGGGAGAAATGGACGTTGATGGAATGATGCCGCGGGAGATCGATGATCGAAGCCGGAATGATCTGGCCGTACGCGACTACGACATGGATGTCGGCCCGAACGTCCCTGATCGTCTCGAACGCGGCGGGGTCTTTGCGGATACGCTCGGGCTGAAGGACGGAGATAGAGCGCTCGAGGGCGAACCTCTTGACCGGAGCGGCCGTCAATTTTCGGCCCCGGCCGGAAGGCCGGTCCGGTTGGGTGACGACCAGCTCGAGGGTATGGCCCGCGCCGAGAAGGCCGGCGAGCGAGGGCAGTGCGGCCTCGGGGCTGCCGAAAAAGATCGCGCGCATCAGGTCTTGCTCTTTTCGGCCTGGCGCTTGAATTTCTTCTTGATCAGATTGCGCTTGAGGGGCGACAGCCAGTCGATGAAGAGCTTACCGTTGAGATGGTCGACCTCGTGGCACAGGACGCGGGCCATCAGGTCGGTCGCTTCGATGGTCCGCGCCCGTCCGTCGAGATCCAGCCCTTTGACCTTGACCTTCTGAGGGCGGGCGACCTTTTCGAACACCTCCGGAACGGACAGGCAGCCTTCGTCCCGGACGACCTTGCCCTCCTGTTCGAGGATCTCAGGGTTGACGAGGACGATCACCTCGCCATCTTTTTCGCCGACGGACAGGTCCACGGTGATCAGCCGTCGGCTGACGTTGACCTGGGGAGCGGAGAGGCCGAGGCCGGGCGCCGCGTGCATGGTTTCGAGCATGTCCTCCGCGAGCCGGCGGACGGCATCATCGATCTGGAGGATGGACTCGGCTTTTTTGACGAGCGTCGGGTGTCCGAGCTTGAGGATATTGAGAACGGCCATAATCGTTTTTCCGGGACTATTTTAGCATAAAAAAACGGAGACATAAAAAAGGGGACGCATCTATTTTTTAATGAAAAATAACGGGGACTCGGGACAAACGCACGCCCCTTGGAAAAAAGGGACGCGTCCCCTTTCTTTCGGTCCTCGAGCGCCTTAGATCACGGCCGACGGCGGAGGCGGCTCGTCGGCCGCGCCGGCGTTCCTCAACGGCTTGACGATGAGGTAGAGTGCCATCAGAACGAGCACGGCCAATCCGATCTCGTAACTCGGTTTGGCGAAGATCTTAGGAACGTCGAACTTGAGGACGTTTTGGGGGGGGAGGAAAAGGAACTTCCACAGCGCATGCAGAAGTCCCGTCAATGCTTCTCCGGCGATCAATCCGGCGGCCAGCAGGATTCCGACGTTGCCGAAGCGGGCTTTCTGGGCGTCGTTGAGTCTACGCTTGGTCGTGACTTTATCGGCGATCCCCTTGATCATGCCGCCGCAGAAAATGGCGAACGTCGTTTCGAGCGGCAGGTACATCCCGACCGCGACGAGCATCGGGGATTTGACTTGGACGAGAATGAGGGCGAAGCCCATGAGCATGCCGACGATGACCAGCGGCCAGGCCATCTCCCCGCCGACGATCCCTTTGGCCAACGCGGCCATGAGTCCGGCCTGGGGAGCGGGGAGCTCTTTGCTGCCGAAAGTGAAAGCTCCATGGAGAAGCATCAGAGGAAAATACATGACGAGGGAAGCGATAAGGATGCCTAAGATGTCGCCGATCTGCATCTTCCAGGGAGTGCCGCCCAGGATGTGCCCGACCTTGAGGTCCTGGAGCATTTCGCCGGCCACGGCCGAGGAAACGCAGACCACGGCCGCGACGCCGAGGACGGCGGCCACCCCGTTGATCCCGGCGGCGCCGACGACGACCATGAGCAGGGCGGCAATGATCAATGTCGATAGCGTCAGGCCGGAGATCGGATTGTTCGACGAGCCGATGGTCCCGACTAAGTTCCCCGAAACAGCAGCGAAGAAGAATCCGGCGACGGCCATGACCACGGCGGCCAGGATCGCGGGACCGATCGCCCCGGCAAAAATCTTATATACGAAGATCATCAGGACGAAAATTAGGGCCAATCCGCCGAGAACGACCTTGATATTCAGATCTTTTTCGAGCCGCGAAGTGACCTCGGTTTGGCCGGCCGCTTTCTTGACGTCTCCCAAAGAACGTTTCAATCCGTTGGCCAGGTTTTTGCGCATCCTGAAAAGCGTGTAGCCGGCGCCGACGAGCATACCGCCGACGGCGATCGGCCGGATGATGAACTTCCAGACGTTTGTGACCATGTCCGACCAGGCCACGTCGGCCATGGCCACGCCGGGTCCGTAAAAGGCGGTGATGAGCTGCGGGCCGAGGAAATACATCAGGAGAGGGGCGAAGAGGCCCCAAGCGAGCACGCCGCCGGCGAAATTGAGGGCGGCGAGCTTCGGTCCGATAATGTATCCGACGCCGATGTAGGCGGGGGAGATGGCTGGGCCGGACACGGCCACCGTGCCGCCGGTGCCGATCTTCGCCGCGTCGTCGGCCGCACCCAAGCGGACGAAGCTCAATCCGAGCTTTCCGACTCTGATGATGTACTCTTTGCTCGCGGCGAAGATCTGGATCACGCCCAAAGCATAGAGAAGAGAGCCCAGGCCCATGGCCTGAAAGAGATGTTTGGCTCCGGCGCTTCCTTTCTGGCCGGCCTTGTGGATCTCGGCCGCGGCCACGGACTCGGGGAAACCGAGATCGGGATCGGTCACCATCACCCGTCTCAGGAAGGTCACGAACATGATTCCCAGTAATCCGCCGACGAACATCAGGGCCGCGGATTTGATATAGGCGTCGAAGGTGTTGAATTTCAGCCAGGCGCCGGAGATCAAAAAGGCCGGGATGGTGAAGATGGCCCCGGCCGCGATGGACTCGCCGATCGAACCGACGGTTCGGGCGATGTTCTCTTCGAGGATCGAGCCTTTCATCAGCTTGAGCAGGGCCATACCGATGACGGCGGCCGGGTAGGTTGCGGCGATGGTCATTCCTGCCCGCAGGCCGAGGTAAGCGTTGGCCGCGCCTAGGACGACGGTCAGGACGAGGCCGATAATCAAGGCCTTGAACGTGAATTCCCTCATCTCGGTTTTTTCGGGGACATAGGGTTGATGGCTCATCCTCACACTCCTTTCAGCGGAATCGATGTCCTATGTATATTGGAATTCGATCAAAATAGTCAAGCGCGCACGATTTTATTTGCGCCGGAGACCGAATTGTGCTAAATAACTCCCTTGAATAGAGAAGGATACCCATGGGCTTAATCCGTTGGGCCAAGAGCCGGCTCTTTTGCGACCTAGCCATCGACCTGGGGACGGCGAATACGCTCGTCTATCTCAAGGGCAAGGGCATCATCATCCAGGAGCCCTCGATCGTCGTCATCAACCGCCAGAGCGGCAAGGTCGAGGCCGTCGGCCGCCGGGCCAAGGACATGCTCGGCAAGACGCCGGCCAACATCCTGGCCATCAAGCCGATGCGCGACGGCGTCATCGCCGATTTCGAGATCGCGGAGAAGATGCTCGATTACTTCATCAAGAAGGCGACCAACAACCGTGGCTTCCTGCTGCGGCCGCGGATCGTCATCGGCATCCCGACCGGCATCACTCAGGTTGAGCGTCGGGCGGTGAAGGACGTGGCCATGCGGGCCAAGGCGACCGAGGTCTATCTCGTCGAACAGCCCATGTCGGCGGCCGTCGGAGCGGACCTCCCGATCTCCGAGCCGACCGGGAACATGGTTGTCGACATCGGCGGAGGGACGACGGATATCGCCGTCATCTCGCTCAACGGCATCGTCTTCAACCATTCCATCCGCATCGCCGGCAACGAGATGGACGAAGCCATCATTCAGTATCTCAAGAAGAAATACAATCTCCTGATCGGAGAGAAGAGCGCCGAGATGGTCAAGCTCCAGATCGGTTCGGCTTATCCGCTCGACGAACCGATGACGATGGAGATCAAGGGCCGGGATCTGCGGGAAGGGATCCCGAAGACCATCGTCATCGACGACCAGGAGATCCGCGAATCCCTGGAGGACGTCGTCGCCTCGATCGTCAACGCCGTCCGGATCGCCCTGGAAAAAACGCCGCCCGAGCTCTCGGCCGACATCATTGACCGGGGCATCATCCTGACCGGCGGCGGGGCGCTGCTCAAGAACCTCGACAAGCGCATCCGCGAGGAAACGCAGCTGCCCGTCTTCATCACCGAAGATCCCCTGACGACGGTCGTGCTCGGGGCGGGCAAGATGCTCGACGACCTGGAGCTCTTGAAGAAGATCTCCGTCACCTGATCCGAAGAAATGGAATGCCCCGCTTTCTGAAAGAGCAGAAAAAACCGCTGATCTTCGCGGGTCTTCTTTTCGCCCAACTCGTCCTGGTCTCGATCCAAGTGCCGCTCGGCGAGGAACCGAGCTATCTCGAAAAGGCGGTCTTTTTCGTCTTCGCTCCCGTCCAGCGGGCCGTTCACGGGCTGTTCGCGGGGGCCGGACGGATCTGGGACCGATACATCTATCTGCGCCGCGTGGAAACCCAGAACCAAGCGTTGCGGGACGAGCTCTTCCACCTCCGCCAGACGAATATGCGGCTGACCAACGCCCTCGCTGACATTCAAGAGACTAAGGAGCTGGAGGTCACTCTGGCGACGCTTCAGAAATCGTTTCTCGTCGCGGCGGTCATCGGGGTGGACGCCTCCAATATATATAAATCCATCATCATCGACAAAGGATCGAATCACGGCCTGACGAGCAACATGCCTGTCCTGGACCGAAACGGGAACGTCGTCGGCCGGGTCACGGCTCCTATTTCGCTCCAGGAGGCGACCGTTCAGCTCCTCACGGATGACAACAGCGCGATCGGCGTCCTGTCGGAAACGAACAAGGTCGTCGGACAGCTCGTGGGCGACGCCAGGGGCGGAAGATGCTTGTTCAAATATGTCCTGGCGACGAACGAACTGCTCGTCGAGGGCGAGGAACTGCTCACCTCCGGCTTCGACAAGATCTTCCCGCCGGGCCTCAAGGCGGGGACGATCCTGTCCATCGCGATCGACAGCTCTCTGTTCAAGAGGATCGTGGTCGAGCCCCATTTGAATTTCCGCGAACTAGGCCATGTCGCCGTCATCACTCAGAGGACCGATGGAACGCGCTAGGCTTCGAAGACAATGAAACCCATCATCAAAGGCGGGCTGACGATCCTGGCGGCCTTCGTTCTCACCAGCGCGCTCCGCCAGCTCTCCGTGCCGCTCCTCCTCTGCGTCAATGTCTTCACCGTGGCGGTCATTCTGTTCGGCCTGATCGAAGGCGAGTTGCAAGGAGCGGTCCTGGGCATGGCCTGCGGGCTCGTCGTCGATTCCTTTTCCCTGGGCATCTTCGGACTGTCCGGTCTGGCTCACACGGTCACCGGTTTCCTGTCGGGATTCATTTCACGAAAGATGAACGTCCTCCCCATGGGCCGCCTGTTCGTGTTCACAGGGCTCATGGGCGGCCTGGACCTCGGTCTTTGGGTCCTGCTGTCCGCCGTCTTCTTCTCCGAAGGCTTCCCTTGGGGTGGCGGGCTCCTCCTCGCCCAGCCCCTCGTCACGGCCGCGCTGGGGACCGTCGTCTATCTGATTTATCGCCGGATCAAGGCCCGCCATGAAAGATAGTCCGATCTACGAGGATGTCTCCCATCTCCTGAAAAGGTCCCAGGTCGTCTTCTTTCTCATCGAGGTTTTCTTCCTCTTCGTGGCGTTTTACTATTGGAAGATCCAGATCCTCGACTACAAAAAGTATTGGAACCAATCGGAGGCCAACCGGACGCGCGAGGTCGTCATTCCGGCGCCGCGCGCCGTTCTCACCGACCGCGGCGGATCGGTCGTGCTGGCCAACAACACCGCCTCGTTCAAGGCGTCCATCATCCGCGAGAATTGCAAGAACTTCGAAGAATCGTGCCGGAAAATCAGCCTGGTCCTCGGGCTCGAGGAAGACGTTCTGAAACAACGCATCGAAAAATACCGGTCCCTGCCTCTGTTCAAGCCGATCGTCGTGAAAGACAATCTGAGCCTCGAGGATGTCGCCCTGATCGAGGGCCGAAAGATGGACCTGCCCGAACTGGTCATCGAGACCGAGCCGAAACGGTTCTATCCCTTTGCCAACCTGGCGGCCCATGTCCTCGGCTATATGCAGGAACTGACGACGGACGATCTCCGGACGACCTTTAAAGACCGCCGGCTCGGAGAAATGGTCGGCAAGACCGGCATCGAGAGCGCCTACGAATCGCGTCTGGCCGGCGTGGACGGCAAGATCGTCGAAGTGGTGGACAGCTTGGGCCGGAAGCGGGACGAGATCGATCGCGTCGAACCCCGACTGAGCCCGAAGCTCACTCTGGCCCTCGATTACGAACTCCAAGCCAAGGCCGAAGAGTTGCTGGCGGGGAAGGAAGGGGCCATCGTGGTCTTGGAAGCGAAAACGGGCGGCGTCATGGCCCTGGCCAGCTATCCGACCTATGATCCCAACAAGTTCATCAACCGCTTTACACCCGAAGAGTGGATGGCGCTGGCCAACAATCCCGATACTCCCCTCGTCAACCGGGCCCTCCAAGGGCAGTACTCGCCCGGCTCCATCTTCAAGCTGGTCATGGCCACCGCCGCCCTGGATACCGGGACGATCACCGATCAGACCACGTTCTTCTGCGGCGGCGTCATCGAGATCTACGGCCGGCCGTTCCACTGTTGGTTCGAGCCCGGCCACGGTTCGCTCAATCTCTATGAGGCGATCCGGCAATCCTGCAACGTCTATTTCTACAATCTCGGCCGCCGGATGAACATCGACGCCATCGCCGGCTATGCTGAACAGTTCGGTCTGGGTCAACGAACGGGCATCGACATCTCCGGCGAGAAGGAGGGTCTGGTCCCGAGCACGGACTGGAAACAAAGGACCCAAAAAACGGCCTGGTATCCCGGAGAAACGATCTCCGTGGGCATCGGCCAAGGGCCGCTCCAGGTCACGCCGATCCAAATCGCGACGATGACGGCCCTCATCGCCAACCGGGGCCGGAAGGTCCGTCCCCATACCCTCCTGGATGGATCGTTCCCGACGGAATCCGTCAAGATCCCCGCCGCGATCTTCGAACAGGTCATCGAGGGCATGTGGCGCTCGGCGAACGCGGGCGGGACGGGCCAGGGCGCCAATGTCGAAAACTTCGATGTCTGTTCCAAGACCGGGACCGCTCAGAGGATCGGCCGGGAGACGGCGGAGCGTCTGGGACTAAAGCCGAAGACGCATTCGTGGTTCACGGGCTTCGCCCCGCGCAACGATCCGGAGGTGGTCGTGACCGTGTTGGTCGAGTTTGGAGGCATGGGCGGCGCCACAGCCGCGACCATGGCCGGCCAGTTGTTCCAGCTTTATAAAGCCAAGTATCATGATCGACAGAGTCCAGCTCCGCGAAATTGACTGGGTCCTCATCGGGCTCCTGCTCGTGAACTCGGTCATCGGCATCCTCCTGATCTACAGCTCGTCGCAATATCAGGCCGGGAATTTTTACCTCAGACAGGCGATCTGGCTGGTCATCAGCCTGGGCGCCCTGTTTCTGGTGTTGTCGATCGATTACAAGATCCTCGTCGGATTTTCTCCCTATATTTATGTCCTGTTCATCCTCCTTCTCATCGGCCTGCTCGTCTTCGGGCGGGTGATCTCCGGGGCCAAGAGCTGGATCCGACTGGCGGTTTTCGGCGGGCAACCTTCCGAGCTGGCCAAGGTCGTGGTCCTGCTTGTCCTGGCCAGGATCTTTGCGGAATTCCGGCGGACCTACGTAAGCCTCGAGTTCGGCCTCCTCAGCGGAGCGGTCGTCTTCGCTCCCATGGCGGTGGTCGCCCTCCAACCGGACCTGGGCACGGCCATCAGCTTTCTGCCCCTGCTGTTGGCGAGCCTGGTCCTCGCGGGCATGAACCGAAAGATGCTGGCCCTCCTTCTCATCATCACGTTCCTCGCCGGCTTCGCCGGATGGAACTATTTTTTGAAGGACTACCAGAAACAACGGCTTACGACGCTGATGAATCCCGGCCAGGACCCGCGCGGTTCGGGTTATCACGTCCTTCAATCGAAGATCGCCATCGGATCGGGAGGACTGGCGGGAAAGGGGTTCAAGAAAGGCTCGCAGAGCCAGCTGCGGTTCCTTCCGGCGCGCCATACGGACTTCATCTTTTCAGTGCTGGGTGAGGAGTTCGGTTTCGTCGGAGTCTTCTTCGTCTTCCTGAGCTATTTCTTCTTCCTAGCCAGGATATTCCGGTCCGTCGGCAAATCCCGGGACCGGGCCGGCATGTACATCGTCTTCATGACGGCTTGCCTGCTGAGCTTCCAGTTCCTGATCAATGTCATGATGATCGTCGGCCTGTTCCCGATCACCGGCGTTCCTATCCCGATGCTCAGCTATGGAGGGTCGTCGCTCCTGACAACTTTCATTGCCGTGGGACTCGTCGTCAACGTCAAGATGAGAAGATTCGTCAATGTCTGATGGACCGACGAGGGGAATCTTGGACGGGATCCTGCCGGCGGTCGAAAAGCCCGGCCGGTACACCGGAGGGGAATGGAACGAGGTCCGCAAGGACCCGGCGCGCGCCAAAGTCAAAGTTGCCCTGGCCTTCCCCGACGTGTACGAGATCGGCATGTCCTATCTCGGCCAGAAGATCCTCTATGCCTTGATCAACGCCCTTCCGTCCGCCCTGGCCGAACGTGTTTTCGCGCCCTGGCCGGACTTCGAGAGGGAACTCCGGGAACGCGGCTCCCCGCTCCGGTCTCTCGAGAACAAGATCCCTCTAGCCGAATTCGATATCATCGGGTTCTCGCTGTTGTATGAGCTGAATTATTCCAATATCCTGACGATCCTCGACCTGGGCGGGATCCCGCTGCGCGCGGACGAGAGGGACCTCCGGCATCCCTTGGTGATCGCCGGCGGCCCGGCCGCGTTCAATCCGGAGCCGGTGGCCGACTTCTTCGATCTGTTCCTCCTCGGCGACGGGGAAGAGGCCGTTCCGGAAATTATCGGGAAATACGAGGACATGAAGGGTGGGGCGGCGTCCCGGAAAGACATCCTGATGGAGCTCGCCCGCATCCCCGGCGTCTATGTCCCGAGCTTCTATGAAGCCTTTTGCCCGGACGGCGGTTCTCTCCTGACGGTCAGGCCGAGGGCCGGCGCGCCGGCCTTGATCCGCAAGCGCGTCCTTCGCGACTTCAGCCGTTCTTTTTTTCCTGCCGACATCATCGTCCCCAATATCCGGGCCGTTTTCGACCGGGTCGCCGTCGAAGTCGCGCGCGGCTGCCCCCATAAATGCCGGTTCTGCCAGGCGACCAGCCTCTATGCTCCCTACCGGATCAAGGATCCGTCCTATGTCGTGGACCGCCTCTTCGAGAGCCTCCGGGCGACGGGCTATGAGGATGCCTCGCTGTTCTCGCTCTCCGTGAGCGATTATCCGTACCTCGGGGAGACCATACGGACGCTGATGAACAGTCTGGAAAAGGACCATGTCTCGCTGTCGCTTTCCTCTTTGCGGCCTCAAGGTCTTTCGGCGGAGATCATCCGCGATATCATCAAAGTCCGGAAGACGGGGTTCACCCTCGTCCCCGAGGCGGGCTCCGAACGACTGCGCAGCGTCATCAACAAGGACCTGAAGGATCAGGACATTTGGGACGCCGCGGCGAACGCGTTCCGCGAAGGCTGGAAGCTGTTGAAGCTCTATTTCATGATCGGCCTTCCCACGGAACGGGAAGAGGACCTTCGCGGGATCGCGGCCTTGATCGACGATCTGACGGCGCTCGGCCGGGAGATCATGACTTCGCCGCCGCGGATCAACATGAGCGTCTCCTCGTTCATCCCGAAACCCCATACCCCCTTCCAGTGGGCGGCGATGGATGGGGAGGAGGCTCTCCGCGAGAAACAGGTCTATCTCAAGCGCCTTTTGAAGAAAAAACGCCATGTCCAGATCAAGGACCATCCCGTCGAGAATTCCCTCCTCGAAGCCGTTTTTTCACGCGGTGACCGACGTCTGTCCGCCGTCCTGCGCGCGGCTTGGAACCGCGGGGCGCGGTTCGACAGCTGGGGGGACCATTTCCAATTGCCTCTTTGGCTGAGGGCTTTCGACGAGACCGGCGTCGATCCCCAAACGTACCTCGGGGCATTGGAGCGGAGCGCCGCTCTCCCCTGGGACCACATCGAGACGGGCGTCCACAAGAGCTTTCTTCTCGCCGAGCTGGAGAAAGCGCTGAAGGCCGAACGCTCGCCGTCCTGTTTGGAGACCTCCTGCGGCCTGTGCCGCGGCTGCGATTTCATGGCCGACATCGACAGGGAATTCAAAGCGAAGATCGAGGTCGGCGATCGTCCCGGTCCGGACCTGGGACGCCGGACGGAAACGGTCTTCCGCTATCAGGCCTTTTATGGGAAGCGCGGGCAGGCCCGATTCGTTTCCCATAACGATCTTCTCAATATCCTCCAACGGACGTTCAAACGGGCGGGGGTAAACGCCCTCTTTACCAAAGGATTTCATCCGAAGATGCAGATGTCCCTGGCCCCGGCCCTTCCGTTGGGAATGACCGGGAACGACGAATCTTTTGAATTCAAATCCACCGATGACCTGGACGAGCAAAGCTTCATGGCGGCCCTTGACCGCTGTGCGCCGGACGGCATCCTTTTTTCCGGGCTGAAGAAGATCGCCCCTGCTGAACGTTCGTTGACGGAACGGATCTCGTCGATGGTCTATTCGCTCGATCTCGGCGCCGCCGAGGCGCGAGAGGGACTGGCCGTCAGGAAAGGGGAGGGCGATCCTGAGGGGGTAACGGAGAAAATCGCGGCCCGCCTTATTGACGAATATCGGCCGGCCAAGCCCGACCTGCTTCAAGAGATCTTCGTCGATGAGCCCGGCCGCAAGATTGTCTTGAAGATCGCCTACTCCCCGCAACGGTCCCTTCGGCCCCAGGATGTCGTCGAGCGGGCCCTCGGCCTGCAGCGGGCCGTCTACCTGATGACCCGGGAAAAGATATACTTCAAGTGAAGACGGGCCCTTCAATTGACAGGACGGGGGGAATTCTGTATAAGGTAGGCCATTCTTTTGACATCGCAGAGAAGGATTATGAAAGTAAGGAGTCTCTATGATCGACTATAGACTGACCGAAGAGCAGACGGCGCTGCAGGAGATGGCCCGGGAGTTCGCCCGGAAGGAGATGGCGCCGAACGCAGCCAAATACGATCAGGGCCACGAATTTCCCGAGGCGATCATGCAGAAAGCCTTCGACGCCGGATTCATGACCTGCAACATCCCCGAATCCTACGGCGGCGGCGGCGCAACCAGCTTCGAGATGGCCCTCATCAGCGAGGAGCTGTCCGCCGGCTGCCCGGGCATGTTCACCAGCATCATGGCCGTATCCCTGGCGACGACGCCCGTCGTCCTTTATGGATCGGATGAGCAGAAAAAAAAGTTCCTGGCTCCTATCTGCCGGACCATGGGGCTGGCCTCCTATTGCCTCACCGAGCGCGAATCCGGGTCCGACGCGGGTTCGATCAAGACGAAAGCGATCAAAGACGGGAGCGATTACGTCCTCAACGGTTCAAAATGCTTTATCACCAACGCCGGGGTCGCCAGCCTCTATGTCGTGTTCGCTAAGACCTCTCCCGAGAAAGGGGCGAGGGGCATGAGCGCCTTTATCATCCCGCGCGGAACGCCCGGTCTGACGATCGGCAAGGTCGAGGACAAAATGGGCCACCGGGCGTCCAATACGGCCGAGATCTTTTTCGAGGACTGCCGGGTCCCGGTGGAGAATCTGCTGGGAAAGGAACGCATGGGGTTCATTATCGCCATGAAGACGTTCGATCAAACCCGCTCTTCGGTCGGGGCCGCGGCCGTCGGCATCGCCAAAATAGCCCTCGAACATGCCGTCAACTATGCCAAGACGCGGACCCAGTTCGGCAAGCCCATCGCCCTTTTCCAGCTGATCCAGGCTAAGATCGCTGACATGGCCACGGAGATCGCGGCCGCGCGTCACCTCGTCTGGCACGCCGCCTGGCTGTCCGACCAAGGCCTGCCCTGCGGAAAGGAATCGGCCATGGCCAAAGCCTACGCCACGGACATCGCCATGCGGGTGACGACGGAAGCTCTCCAGATCTTCGGCGGCTACGGATATATGCGGGATTATCCCATGGAGAAGTTGATGCGAGACGCCAAGCTCCTCCAGATCTATGAGGGGACGAACGAGGTCCAGCGGCTCGTGATCGCCCACGAGGTGATCGGCCCGATCAAAAAATAGAGCTCGAATTCGAGACAAAAAAAGGGGACGTTCGTTAAACGTCCCCGTTTTTTTGGGGGGGGGAAAGCGTCCTTCCCCCCGCCATTCAGGGGAAGGACAAATCTTAATCCGAGATATATTCCGGAACGAGCCCCAGCGTCTCTACGCCGGCGGCCTTGCAGATGTCGATGAGGTCGACGACCTTGCTGAAAAGACACTTGACGTCCGCCCGGACGAAGACGGTCTTATCGGATTTCGTGGAGTAAATGCGGCGCAGTTCGTCGGCGGCGGACTTGAAATCCGCGTAAATGACCCTGTTGATATCGATCGTCAGGTCTTTTTTCAGGGTGACGACGATCAAGCTGCTGGCCTGGCCGGACGAGGTGTCGGACGATGTCTCGGGGAGACGGACATCGATGCCCTTTTGCACAAGGGGCGTGATGACCATGAAGATGATCAGCAACACCAGAAGAACATCACATAACGGGACGACATTCGGTTCTGCTTTCGCCATGAGTTCCTCCTACCATAGTCCGATCAAGAAGATTATTGTATGACATTTGAATTTATCCTGTCAACGTGTTTGTTCGAGCTGAGCCCGCGG
This sequence comes from Candidatus Aminicenantota bacterium, assembly GCA_026393865.1. GTDB lineage: Bacteria > Acidobacteriota > Aminicenantia > Aminicenantales > UBA4085 > JAPKZI01. The sequence continues at coordinate 70,204 of JAPKZI010000043.1, read as the reverse complement.
ACGGAAGAAGCCGGCGGGCGGGCTTTATTTCAAGGTATCGTAGGATTTCTTGATGTTGTTCGTTTTGAACACCAGGAGCGCCCGACCCGTTCCCGTGGAGCTCCCATAGCAGTATTCGATATCGATGACGGCGTTGCCCAGAAGGGCTCCGATCTCGGCGCCCGCTCCGATCCGGTCGCTGATTTCGATCGTGATCACCCGGTTCGTTTTGACTTTATAGCCCAGAGAGCGAAGGGCCGTCTCCGCTTTTTTATTATTGGACGTCAGGAGGCGGAAGTGGCCTTCTTCTTCATGCGAGAATACGGACAGCGCCCGGAGGTTGACGCCGGCGTTGGCCAGGGTGCCCAGCACCCGGCCAAGGATTCCGGGCTCGTTCGGCGTGATCACATGGAGCTCGGTTTCGATGTTGACGTTGTGCACCTGTCATTCTCCTTCGTGAAAGGAAGCATTATACCAAAAGCCGCGCATCCATGGGAAGCAAAATAACGCGGGGGAAAGGACGGGCGGTCGCTTGTCTTTTTGCCGGATTTTATTATAATGAACGGCCGCCCCTCGAAAGAGAAGGACCGTGTCGAAACCTAAGGTCGCCATCATCGACAATGCCGTTTATCCGGAACTCTATAAGCCCGTCGAACACTGGAGCCGGTATCTCCGAGACGTGGAATGGACGGCGTTCACCGCTCCCGGCGGCGGTCTCCCGCGGCCGCAGGATTTCAGCCATATCATCCTGACCGGATCGGAAGCCTCCATATTGAACCGGGAGCCCTGGGCTGAAGGGGAGGTGGACTTCGTCCGCGAAGCGTTCCGTCTGGATCGACCGCTGTTGGGAAGCTGTTATGGTCATCAGCTCCTGGCCCTGGCTCTGGCCGGGCCGAGACATGTCGGAAGATGCCGGGAACCAGAGATCGGCTGGATCCCGATCGAAATAACGGCCGATTCTCCGCTCCTGGGTCCAAAGGGGACAGCCTACACGTTTTCTATCCATTTTGATGAGGTCAGGGATCTCGAGGACCCGTTCCTTGTCCTGGCTTCGAGCCCCGTTTGTCCCATCCAAGCCTTCGGCATGAAGGACCACCCGGTCTGGGGCTTGCAGATCCATCCCGAGATCGATGTCGAGGCGGCCCGGGGATTGCTCCGGGATTTCGGAGGCGTTTTTCCCGATGTTCTCTCTTTATACCGGAAAGCCCTGGACTCGTCCCCGCGCGATTCGGGGCTCATCTTTAAGATTATCGACGGATTTCTGCGATTTTCCTCTTGACAAAAGCATGGAAATATATGATTTTAGTAGTAAGGAAGCATTCTAAACAAAAGGAAGCGCGTCCATTCCATCAAAGGAGGCCTTCATGAGAAGCCGAAAGCTCATTCTTTTCGTCACAGCCCTCTTGGTTATTTTTGCGGTCGTATCCTTTGCCCAGACCAAGAAGCTGACCCGGATCGGCGTCAATACATTCGCCCAAATCCGAGGGGACATTCCTACGGCTCAGGTCATGAAGACCATCGCCGAGAAATACGCCGGACCAGCTGAACGCGGGGGCGTTCACCGAGAAGACCATCCCCGTCGGCGACAAGTTCTACTGGATGCTGTTCCGTGTCCAGGGCAAGGTCAAGGTTTGGCAGGACGTCGAATGGGCGGGCAAACAGCCGCTGCCGGTCTTCTCTCTGACGGCGCGCAAGGATAACAAGGACTACGAGTTCATCATTCCCAAGCCTTGCGGGAACATCGCTTTGTACCGCGTCACCGAGGTCCGGATCCAGCCGCCGGTCCTTCCCCTCTGCAATCTGGTCGTAACTCCGGCCAAGGCGAACGTCAACGACTTGATCACGATCGACATGAGCGGCACTCAGAACGCCGCGTCCATGGACGTCGAGGTTTTCACGGCCCAGGGAGCGAGAGTGACGACGCACGCTTTCACCCCCGCCTCGCCGAGATGGCAGACGAAATTCGACAAGCCTGGGGAGTACGTTTTCCGGGCCAAGGCCGTTAACGCGGAGGGCAAGGTCTCCGAGAATCCCTGTCAGGCCAGAACCATCATCAATTTCCCTCCGATCTGCAAGCTGTGGACCTCCTGCCTCCCCTGCGAGGATTACGTCGGCAAGCCGATCGTGTTCGACGCCAACGGCTCGACGGACGCGGACGGTCAGGTCGTCAAGGCCAGTTTTGAGGTCATGGATGAGACCGGTAAGGTGATCGACAGCTTCATGGATACCGAAAAACCTTTCACCTGGGAAAAGATCTTCACGAAGGCCGGTACTTATGCCATCAACGTCGTCGTATTCGATGATATGGGCGCTCCATCGGCCTCCACCGACCCCTGTCGCATCACCTTCGAGGTGACCCAGAAGAGGTTCTTCTTCCTGGCCGAAGTGGGCGGACTCCTGGCGCGCGGGACCTATTCGGGCTATATTTTCGGCCGTTTGGGCATGATGTGGAGCCTGTCCCCAGACGTCCTTGACCTCATCCTGAGGTTTGGCGGCGCGCTTCCGACCCAGGGGGATCCCTGGAAAGCCTTCTTCATGGCCGATTTCCTGATGAATATCCATCTCGGGCCCGCGGTCTATCTGGACGCCGGGCTTGGCTACACCGGCAGGGAACAGACTGTGCGCAAGAGCGGACTCGACCTGATCGGGGCTTTCGGGGTGAACCTTTTTAACAATTACAGCAATGCCGGATCGATTTTCGCCGAGGTTCGTCTTCCGGTTATCACGAAGGACCGCGACTCTGCCAATCACCACAAGCTCTTGCTCGGGTTCCGTTATATTTTCTAATTTTCAAGACCATCATTGAACGGGCCGGGGAAAAACTCCCCGGCCTTTTTTTTGCGCGCGCCTTTCCCTCCGTTTCTCATGAGCGGAATCGGGGGGACGGCCCAGGCCTTATTCATAGGGATTTTTCCGCAGGACGGGAGTTGAGGGCCCCGCCTGAAGAAAACGGGGCCTGATCTAGGCGTCGAAGGGGGCGGAGATCTTTTCCAGAATATCGTCCGGAAGGACGGCGACGGCGCCGTTCCGATTCACGGCGATGTGAACGGTATAGCCCTCGGCGATCAGGGCGGCGCGGTCCGGGATTCTCAGCTCGTAGCTGAAGGCCACTTTCTTGGCCGAGATCTCCCGGATCGAGGTCAAAACAACGAAGGGATCGTCGTAGCGGAGGGGCCGCTTATAGCGGCAGAAGGCTTCGACGACGACGAGATAATGGCCTCGCTCTTCGATGGCTTTGTAGGGCAGTCCCCGCTGTCGGCAGAATTCGGTCCGGCCGAGCTCGAACCATTCCAGGTAGACTTTATTATGGGCCACGCCCATTTGGTCCGTCTCGGAATAGCGAACCCGCAGATCGAGGGGAACGGCAGGCGGCGCGGGGGGACGAAGGAGCTCCCTATTCGGAGAGTTTGCCGAGCTTAGCGAGTTCGTCATTATAATATTTCCGGTACAGGATCTCCCACTCCCGGCTGCCTTCTTCGATGGATTTCTTCTGAGACTGGATCTTGTCGATGGCCCGCTTATCCAGGGTCTCGTAGAGCTTCATTTCCTCTTCGATGGAACGGACGATGCACAGTCGGATCTCGTTCGGATCATCGAGGAACTCGACATGGTCGTTCTTCGTCAGCGCCTCAAGGATCCGTTTGGAGAGGTAATTGATCTTTTCGCGCGACAGGCGGTTGCTCACAGGACGATGTTCCTTTCCTTGGCCAGCTTGGTCTTGATCATGCGGAACATCGTCTGGTATTCGAGATTTTCCCGCCGGATCTTTTCCATGTGTTTGCTGAGGAGCTCCCGGACCTCCTGATCGAGCTGATCCTCTTTCTGGAACTCCTCCGTGATCAGGGCGATAGTCTCGTCAAGGAGCGCCGTTTTCTCCTCGATCAGGACCTTCCCGTCCTTCTTCAGATTGCGGAGGATGAGGAATCCCAGATGTTCGATTTGATTCTTGTTCAGCCTCATGTCGGCTATAAAATACACCAGGTCGGCCGAAAATTCAAGAAACTCTTATTTAAAGGACGAGGAAAGGCGCGAAATGGCCGGGAAAAGCGGCGGGGCGGGCCAGGGCGATCAGCCGGCCGTCCGGGCTGAAGACCCGGACGATGATCGTCGGATCATCGCGGAGGACCGGAGGCCCGTTCCCCTCGGCGTCCTCGACGGCGGCCGGGGCCCCGGGCATAGCCCGGGGGTCAGCTTCCGCCGTACTCGCCCGTGGATAGAAGTCACGGGCGAGTGGCGAGCCGAAGGCTCGTCCCTTGACCTGTTCGGCCGAGACCGGTCGGCCGTTCCGGATCCATTGAACGCCTTCTTCGCTGACTTTGATCATGGCCAAAGAAGGCAGGAGCGATTCCATGGGTAGAAGGAATCTCCCGGTCGCGCCCATCTCCTGAAAACCCCGGATCTCCTCCAACGTCAGACCGTCCTTCAGGCTGAATTCGCCGATCCCGGTCCGGACGAGCCCTGCAAGGTGGGCTCCGCATCCCAGCCTTTGGCCGAGGTCATGGGCCAGGGTCCGGATATAGGTTCCCGAGCCGCACTTCACCACGAAATCGATATGCGGGGCGACGTACCCCAGGAGTTCGAAGGAGTGGACCCGCACCTGGAACGGACGACCGTCGACAGGCGTTTTCCGGCGGGCGTAGGTATAAAGGGGTATTCCCCCGACCTTTTTCGCCGAATAGGGAGGTGGGATCTGGGTGATCTCTCCCTCGAAATCCCGAAGGACTTCCTCGACCGCGGGGCGGTCGGGAAAAATATCGCAGGCCGGAGAGGTGGGATGGCCGGCGGCATCGAACGTATCGGTCGAAAAGCCCAGGCGGATACGGCCTTCGTAGATCTTGTCCATTTTGCTGTAGAAGGGGAACAGCCGCGTGGCCTTTCCGACGGCGGCAAGGAGAAGGCCGGAGGCCAGCGGATCCAGGGTCCCGAAGTGGCCGATCTTTTTTTGATTCAGGATCTTCCGAAGCGCCGCAACGACATCATGGGAAGTCGCGGGAACGGGTTTGCGGACGAGGATCAGACCGTCCATTCATCACGTCGTGGTCGCGCGCCCGGGGGCCATCTCGCCGAGGAGTTTCTCGACGGTCGCGGGCACGCCTTTGATCAGCTCCTCGAACGGGCCGTAGACCGTGAATCCCGCGGCATGGGCGTGACCGCCCCCGCCGAAATGCTCGGCGATCGCCGCGGCGTGGGCGGTCCCCTTGGATCGGATGCTGACGCGGAAGACGTCAGGGTCCATCTCCTTGAAGAAAAGGACGACGTTCACGCCCTTGATCGAACGGGTCAGCGTGGTGATGTCTTCCGTGTCGATCTCGCGCAGGTTCAAGCTCCGGAGGTCCTTTTTGAACAAATGGATCATGGCGATGGCGCCGTCCCGGCTGAGTTCGAGGGTGGACAGGACCCGTCCCAGGAGCTTGATTTTTTCGGGAGGGTTATTATGGAAAAGGGCTTCGCTCGTCCGGTTGGGCTCCGCGCCGGCTTCGACAAGGGCGTGGCAGACCGCGAAACACTTGGCCGTCGTGTTCGAGAACTGGAAGGAGCCCGTGTCCGATACGATCGCGCAGTACAGGTGGCCGGCGATCCGCGGGGTCAGGCGCAGCGGCAGCTTTTGGCAAAGGTCAAAGGCCATCTCCGCGACGGCCGAAGCCGCCGGATCGACCCAGTTGATGTCGGCATAGCGGTCGTTCGAATAGTGATGATCGATATTGATCTTGAAATAGCGGTCGAGGTGCTCGTGGCCGGACCTGGAGACGTCGGCGCATTCGAGAAGGATGACCGCGTCGTAGATCCCTGGCGGGATCTGTCCGATCCGGATTCTGGCGGCATCGGGAAAGGCCTGGAACGGGACGGGCGTTCGGTCCGTGTTGAAGATGTCCGCCTCTTTGCCCATGGCCTCGGCGGCGAAGGACAGGGCCAGGCTGGTGCACAAAGAATCGCCGTCGGGCCGGAGGTGACTGGTGATGGCCAAGCGGCGGCTGGCGGAGATTTTTTTGACGATGAGGTCAAGAGGCGTCGTGTCCATCGGTCCTGGTCGTCCGAAGAAGCCGGTCGATCCGTTCGCTCATGTCCGCGGTCGGATCCAGGCTGAAAAATAGCATGGGATTATACTTTAGTTTGACCGTGGAGGCAAGACGCTTGCGGATGAACCCCGTCCTCCGTTCGAGATGAGCGAAGATCGGGGCGGGATCGCCGGGGCCGAAGACGCTGAGAAAAACATGAGCGGTTTTGAGGTCGGCGGGAACGTCCACGCGCGTCACGGTCACGAGGACGGTCGTTACGCCGAGAAGCTCCTGGATGAGGATCGGGCTGAGCGCCTCAAGAAGCAGGCTGCCGATTTTCTTCTGTCGCCGGCTCTCGTCTTTCATGGACCCTAATAATACTCGATCCGGGAGCTCAGAAGTTCGCCGTTGACATTCTCGAAAACGTCGGACCGGATCCGAGACAGGACCTGCTCGACGATGGTCTGGTGGCTGTTGAGAGTCACTACGCCGATCTTCGTCCGCTGCCAGACGTCCTGAAAGTCAAGCTCGGCCAGGGCGACGTTGTGTTTCCGGCGGATGCGATCCTTGAGCCCGTTGAGTTCCTTGCGTTTGTCCTTGAGGGACCGGGCGTGAGGGAAATGAAGGTCCAGTTCGAGATAGCCGATGACCATGGTCCCCGTCCCCGGCTAGGACTGATAGACCTTTTCGGTGATGAAAGCCTCGATCAGGTCGCCTTCTTGGAACTCCTTGAACCGGTCCAGTCCGATGCCGCATTCCAGGTCCTTTTTGACCTCGGTCACGTTCTCCTTCAGGTGCTTCAACGAGGCGATCCGGCCCTTGAAGACGACCTCCTTATTCCGGAGGACTTTGACCTCCGCGTTGCGCACGATTTTGCCGTCCTGGACATAACTTCCGGCGATGACGCCGACCTTGGGGATCCTGAAGATCTTGCGGACCTGGGCGCGGCCCAGGTAGGTCTCTTTGATGACGGGTTCAAGCATACCCGCCACGGCCTTTTTAATGTCGTCCGTCAGCTGGTAGATGATCTTGTAGGACAGGACCTGGACGTTCTCCTTCTGAGCCAGATCTTGGATCTTGGGACCGGGCTTGACGTTATAGCCGAGGATGATGGCCTTCGAGGTCGAGGCGAGGAGGATGTCCGACTCCGTGATCGATCCGGTCATGGCCTGGATGATCCTGATTTTCACTTTCTCCGTGCCGAGGGAGGGAAGAAGCCCGGTCAAGACCTCGACCGAGCCTTGGACGTCGGCCTTGAGGATGATGGGCAGCTCCTTGGATTCTCCCGCTTCGATCTTCTTAAAAAGGTCGTCAAGCGTGACCTGTCCAGGTTTTTGGGCGGCGCCCTTCGACGCGCGGGAGAGACGATATTCGGCGACGGCCCTGGCTTCCTCTTGGCTGTCGAGCACGAGGAAGAAATCGCCCGCCTGAGGCACCCCGGAGAATCCGAGGATCTCGACGGGGGTCGAAGGTCCAGCGGCTTTCAGCCCGCGGCCGTGTTCGTCGTTGAGCGCGCGGACCTTGCCGAAAGTCGTCCCTGACAGGAAGGCTTGGCCCACGGACAACGTTCCATTCTGGATGATCACGGTCGCAAGAGGGCCCTTCTTCGCGTCGAGGCGTGCCTCGAGGACGAACCCCTGCGCCTTCCCTTTGGGATTGGCCTTGATCTCGATGACGTCGGCCAGGAGCAGGATCATTTCCAGGAGCTCCTTGATGTTCTTTTTGTCTTTGGCCGAGACCGCGACGCTGATGACGTCGCCGCCCCATTCCTCGACGAGAACATTTTCCTTCTGCAGCTCCCTTTTGATTTTGTCCGGATTGGCCTCGGGCTTGTCGATCTTATTGATGGCGACGATCATCGGGACTCCGGCGGCTTTGGCGTGGCTGATGGCCTCCTTGGTCTGGGGCATCACCGCTTCGTCGGCAGCGATGACCAGGACGACGATGTCGGTGACCTTCGCCCCGCGCGCGCGGAGCTGGGTGAACGCCTCGTGGCCCGGCGTGTCGATGAAAGTGATCGGCCGTTTGTTGTGGACGACCTGGTAGGCGCCGATGTGCTGGGTGATGCCGCCCGATTCCTTGTCGACGAGGTTCGAGGAGCGGATGGCGTCGAGCAGCGTCGTTTTGCCATGGTCGACATGGCCCATGATCGTCACGACCGGGGGCCGCGTCACGAGGTCCGCCTTCTTGCTCTCGGCGAGCTTCCGCATCTCCTTTTCGACGGAAACGCTCTCGAGCACGATGCCGAGGGTCGCCGCGACCTTGGCGGCGAACGCTTCGTCGATGACGTCGTTGACGCTCAGGCTGAAACCCTTCGCCGCCAGCTTCTCCAGGATATCCTTTGGCCGGGCCTTCAGCTTGGCCGCCAGCTCCTTCACGGTCGACCCTTCACGGAGAAGGATCACCGGCCGGGCCTTAGGGCCGTCCTTGGTCGTCTTGGTCGTTTTAATAATCTTAGTTTCCGTCAATGGACGTTCCTTTTCTATGTTGATTCAGGGGGTGGCTGTTGGATCCCGATCCTCCAGCCGACGAGCTTTGAAGCCAGCTTCACGTTGATCCCCTTCTTGCCGATGGCCAGGGACAACTGGTCCCTGGTCACGATCGCCTGCATCGTCTTCTCGATATTGTCGAGGACGATCATGTTCTCGACGCGCGCCGGGCTGAGGGCGGCCTTGGCGTAGCTCAGGGGATTGGGAGACCAGATGATGATGTCGATCTTCTCTCCGGCCAGCTCCTTGCTGACGGCCAGGATGCGGCCGCCCTTGACGCCGATGCAGGCCCCGACGGGGTCGACATCGCGTTCCCGGGTCGCCACGGCCACCTTGGCCCGTTCGCCGGGCTGCCGGACGATGTCCTTGATCTCGATCGCGCCGTTGGCGATCTCGGGGATCTCGAGTTCGAGGAGCTTTTCCAGGAACTTGGGGCTCGTCCGGGAGACGATGACTTGCGGATCCGCGCCTTTATAGCCCTTTTTGACCTGGACGATCACCGCCCGGATCTGGTCGCCTCGCCTGAAGTCCTCGTTGAAAAGCTTTTCGCGGAAGGGGAAGAGGACGTCGGTCTTGTTGACCTCGAGGATGATCGCGTCGTTTTCTTCGCGCCGATAGACGCCCATGATGATCTCGCCCAGCCGCGAAGCGAACTCGCCGTAAATCTTTTCCTGTTCCGCGTCCCGGACCTTCTGGAAGATCACCTGTTTGGCGGCCTGAGCGGCGATCCGGCCCAGCGTGTCGGAGGGGAGATCGGTCTCGACGGCGTCGTCGACGGCCGCCGCGGGGTTCATCTGCCGGGCCTCCTCCAGGGAGATCTCCCGGGCGGGGGAGGCGGGATGTTCGACCACCCGCTTGAGCGCGTAAACCCGGAGCTCGCCTTTTTCCGGCCGGAAGTCGACGTGGATGTCCTCGTTCCGCGTGTAATATTTGGAGGCGGCGACCTTGAGCGATTCCTGGATGGCGCTGATGATGAGGGACGGCTCGACGCCTCGCTCCTTGCTCAGCTGCAAAATGGTGTTCCAGACATTGATCTTCATGACGTCGGCTTTCCCTGCCGGTTCCGTTAAAAGCACTTGATTATAACGGAAACAGGCGCGAATATCAACGGCGGCCGGGCCCCGGGCTTTACCCGGGGGTCCACTTCCGCCGTACTCGCCCGTGAATTAAAGCCACGGGCGAGTGGCGAGCCGAAGGCTCGTCCCTTGACCGACGAGGATGAGGCGGGCGCCCGTCTTTCTATCGATTTGGAAATTCTCCGGAATCAAGGACTTTCGGCGAGCTCTCCGCGCAAACTATAAGGCCCGCAGGACGTGATCCGGACTTGGACGAAGCGTCCGATGACATCGGCTTCCGATCGGAAATTGACCACCTGATAGCCCTCGCTCCGGCCGGAGAAAACGCGTCCATCTTTTTTGCTCTTCCCCTGACAGAGAACCCGGATCGTCCGGCCGATGAAACCTTCGTGGATCCGGGTCTGGATCGCTTTCTGGGCTTGTTGGACGTCCATCAGCCGGCGGCGTTTGACCCCGAACGGGACGTCATCCTTCAGCTTGGCCGCGGAGGTGTGGGGACGGGGCGAGTACCGGAACGAGAAAATGTTGGCGAAGCGGATCTCATCCAGGGCCCCCAAAGTCTCCGAGAACTCCGACTCGGTCTCGCCCGGGAACCCGACGATGATGTCCGTGCTCAGACAGATCCCGGGCAGGAGCGAACGGAGGACCCGGGTCTTCTCCAAATACTCCTCCCGCGAATAACTCCTTTTCATCCTCTCGAGAACCGCCGACGATCCGGATTGAAGGGGCAGATGGATCTGACGGCAGACGTGCCGGGAGCGGGCCATGGCCTCGGCCAATTCGGGGCCGAAATTCTTGGGATGCGAAGTGATGAAACGAATCCATTCGAGGCCGTCGATTTCATCCGCCGCCCTCAAGAGGTCGGGAAAGACGGCGCCGGTGTCCGGGTCCCGGTAGGAATTGACGTTCTGCCCGAGGAATTGGATCTCTTTGTAACCCTGGCCGGCCAGGATTCGGACCTCGTCGAGGACGGTCCGGAGCGGCCGGAACTTCTCCCGGCCTCGCGTGAACGGGACGATGCAGTATGCGCAGAAATTGTCGCATCCTTCCATGACCGTCACGAAGGCGGAGACCGGGCTTCGCCGGAGGCTCAGCCGGCGCTCATCCTCCCGCCAATCCTTGGACCAGGCCGTGAAGACCCTTGGCCGGCCGAGACGGCGTTCCAGCAGCTCCGGCAGCAGGTGGTAATTGTCCGGGCCGAGGATGAAGTCCACTTCCGGATTCCTGTCCAGGATCCTGTCCCGGTGGAGCTGGGCGACACAGCCCGCCAAGACGATCCTCAGGCCGGTCTTTTTTTTCAGGGACCGCAGGCGGCCCAGGTAGGAGAACAGCTTCTCCTCGGATTTGCCCCGGACGGCGCAGGTATTGACGATCGTCACCTGACTGTCCTCGGGCCGGTCGGTCAGGCGGGCCCCGGCCGCCACGAGCAGACCGGCGATCCGCTCCGAGTCGCTTTCGTTCATCTGGCAACCGAACGTTTCAACGAAAACGATCAGGCCGTTCAAGTCCGTCATGAGAATACGCTGAATAGGGGCGCGCTCTTCAGAGGATCTCTTCGACGATCGTCGCCGCGTCTTGAACGTATTTGACGCACAGCGTCTGGAACAGGTTCTTTTCCCGGGCCAGCCGCATGCCCTCCTCGGTCCCCAGATCCAGACCGAGCAGGCACCGGCACTGGATCGAACAATGGAGCGCCTTGAAGCGCTCGGCGAACTGGCGCATCTTGGCATAGGTCCGGTCTCTCGCCTCGAGGTCGTCGGCCTTGGTTCGGCCGTATTTGAGCCCGATGAGCATGAACGCGCCGGTGACGGCTCCGCAGGCTTCTCCCAGATGGGCCATCCCTCCGCCGAAAGCCTGGGCAAGTTTCAGGGACGTGCCGCGGTCCAAGCCATGATCTTCGCTGAAGGCCGCGAACACGGCCTGGGAGCAGCTGAACCCCTCTTTGAACAGGGCCGCCGCTTGTTCGGTTTTTTTCATGGTCCTCCTCCTTGCGTCCTTTGTTCAGATCCCGGCGCCGGACGCGTGGTGGCGGAGCATGTCCCGCGCGCTTTCGAGCGCGGCCGGCGTGGCGAGGCTGCCCGACATGAGCCGCGCGATCTCTTCGACCCGCTCTTCGAACGAGAGCTTTTTCACGGCCGTGAACGTCCGGTTGTGAGCGACGGTCTTCTCGATCCTGAAATGGTGATCGGCGAACGAAGCGATCTGAGGCAGATGGGTGATGCAGATGATCTGGTGGGCCCGAGCCAGGTTTTTTAGTTTTTGGGCGATGAACTCCGCCGTTTGGCCCCCGATGCCCGCGTCGATCTCGTCGAAGATCAGGGTCTTGGATCCGTCCTTGTCTTTGCCGACGGCCTTGAGGGCGAGCATAATCCGGGACAACTCGCCTCCCGAGGCGATCTTGCGCAGCGGCTTGAGCTGTTCGCCCGGATTCGGGCTGATGACGAATTCGACGTCGTCGATCCCCGTCTCCCGGACACGGTCGGGACTCTCTTCGGTCAAAGGAACGGAATCGATCTGGATGTGGAACCGGGCCTTTTTCATGCCCAACAGGCCGATCTCCTTTTCGATGAGCTTGGCCAGATCGGCGGCGGCCCTTTTCCGGGCCGCGGAGAGGGCCGTTGCTTTCGCCGTATAGGCGGCGAAGGCCGAGGCGATTTCGGCCTCGACGCCCGCCAGCTTTTCCTGGACCCGGTTCAGGTCCCCGTGCTCGCGCTTGATGGCCTCCAGATAGAACTGAATGTCGCGGATATCGCCGCCGTACTTCCTTTTGAGGGTTTCGATGAGGCTGAGCCGCGCCTCGACCTCTTCCATCTTCTCCGGCGACAGGTCCTGTTTTTCCTTGTATCGCATCAGAACATCGGCGAGTTCGCGGACGACGATGCCCAGCGGTCCGAGCGACTCGTTCATCTCGGCAAAGGCCGGATCAAAGGCTCCCAGTTCGGCCAGAGCGTGATCGAGCTTGGCCAGGAGAGCCGAGAGCGAAGGGTCGCCGGCATAGGCCGTATCGAGCGCCTGTTCGACGAGCATCGAGATCTTCTCGGCGTTCTTGAGGATGTGGCGGCGGGCCCGGAGCTCCTCCTCTTCGCCGGGCCGCAGGCCGGCCTTGTCGATCTCCCGGATCTGGAAATCCAGATAGTCGAGGCGCTGGCTGCGCTCGCGCTCGCGCTCCTTCCACTCGGCCTTCAAGCGGCTGAGGCGGCGCAGCTCCCGGGCCGCGCCCGCCACCTCGCCGCGGAGGGGGATCGTCCCGCTGAAATGATCGAGATAATCGAGATGGCTGTCGAGGCGAAGGAGGAAGACATGGTCGTTCTGTCCATAGATGTCGACGAGCGGGCCGGCCAGATCTTTGAGTTTTTTCACGGGGATCAGGACGCCGTCCCCGTAGGCTTTTCCCGTTCCGTCTCCACCGATCGATCTTTGGAGGACGAGATCGCCGTTCGCCTCGTCCTGAAGGAGGCCGGAGCTTTCAAGGCCGGGACGGGAGAAGATCGCTTCGAGCGAGGCCTCCGCGCATCCCGTCCGGACCAGGTCCGCGAAGGCCTTTTCGCCGCAGATCAGCCGGATGCTGTCGATGATGATGGACTTGCCCGCTCCGGTCTCGCCGGTCAGGATGGATAGGCCCTCGGACAGGTCCATCCGGATGTCCTCGATCGTGGCCAGGTTCCGGATCCTCAGAAATTTGATCATCCCGACGAACCGCCCTTATTTGATGATTTTGAGCGGGACGAGCGCTTTCTCCATGTTGATGCGGCCGTATCCGATGAATACGTCCCGGCCTTTATGGATCGAGGAGTTCACATCATCGGCGGAATACCGGATGATGTTCATGATGTCGCTCGGACTCAAGGAGGGTTTGATCCCCCGGATCAGGGCGGCCAGCCCGGCCACATGAGCGCCGGCCATGGATGTGCCGTCCTGAAATTTATAAGGCTGGAATCCGGCCGGGGTCAGGGCGACGGGGTAGGTGGTGATGATCTTGTCCCCCGGAGCGGCGACGTCGATCTCGGGGCCGAAGTTCGACCATGTCGTCCGCTGGTCGTTGTAGTCCGTGGCCGCCGTCGCGCAGACGTATCGGTCATAGGCCGCGGGGTAATAGACGGCCGTGTTGTCGTTGCCCGCGGCCGCGGCGATGAAGACGCCCTTTGTTTCAAAGGCGTATTTCAAGGCCTCTTCGACGGCGTTGTCCTTGGCCGGCGCGCCGAAGCTGAGATTGAGGATCTGAGCGCCGTTATCGACGGCCCACAGGATGCCGTTGACGATCGTGACCGTGGTGCCGGATCCGAATTGGTCCAAGACCTTGACCGGCAGGATCTTCGAGTTCCAGGCGACCCCGGCGATCCCTTCGTAGTTGTTGGTCTCCGCGGCGGCGATGCCGGCGACCATCGTCCCGTGTCCATTGTCGTCCGTCGCGTCCGTGTCGCCGTTGACGAAGTCGTAGCCGCGACTTCTGATCTTGTTCTTCAGATCCGGATGGTTGAGGTCCACGCCCGTATCGACGATGCCGATGACCACGCCGGCGATGCCCGTGGTCTCTTCCCAGGCCGAGGTCGCCTTGATGTCGGCGCTCGGCTTCCCCTGGGGACTGCCGGGGACCCAGCCGACCTGCTGGCCTTTGTTAAAAAGGGCGTATTGATCTTCGAAATACTTGTCGTTCGGCGTCAGGCAGGCTCGATAGATATAATTCGGCTGAACATAGGCGATGTCGGGATTCCGGCCGAAAGCCTCGACCATTTCCTCGACGGTCGCGTCCTCCGGGATCCGGACGACATAAGCGTTAAGAGAGGAGATGCGGGCCAGGGCCCGTGAACGCAAGGCGGCCAGGGCTAAAGCTCTCTCGGGGAGGGGAACGGAGGATTTGAATTTCAGGAGGACCTCTCCGGGGACAAAGTCCGGGTCAGCCTGGGAGCGAGGAAGATCGGAACCGCCGAAAATCAGGAGGGCCGTCATGCCCGCGATCAGGCCGGCGTTTAAAACTCTGCCTATTTTTCTCATGGCCTTTCTCCTCCGCTAAAAAGAGACGACGGCCCTGACCGAGGCTCCGTAGTCGGTATCCAGGCCTCCCGTCAATTTCTTGAAGGGGATGGCCGTGACCTCCGCTTTGATCTTGAACATGGCCGACGGCTCGAAGACCGTCCCGATCGCGATCCCGATCGGCCCCCGCGCCGTGATCTTTTTTTCTTCGGAACCGATGAGGTCCCCGATCGTTTCGTTCATGGTGAACGTTCCCCACATCCCATTGTATAGGACGGAGAGAAAAGGCGTGAAATTCTCATAACCCGTATATCGGAGGACGGGTCCGGCCAGGACCCGCGACCAGGTTCCTTTCCCCTCCAGGCCGCCGTCGGTGTTCAATGAGGGGATCGTAAAATCTTTTGTCCGGCCTAGGGACATGAGGAACTGGGCTTCGATCCCGATCTCAAAAGCGCCGAGGCTGAAGAAGCGCGCTCCGAGATCTCCGCCCCAGATCAGGCTGCCGATGTTTCCCGCCTGGTAATCGAGGGAGAAAGGAAGCTGCCGAAAGACCAATCCATTGAAATTCGAGAAACCGTATCCGAGAAAAAGGCCAAGGCGCGCCTCCTTCTGGAATTCCGCTTCCACGCGGAGAACGGCGATGGACGCGCTCAGGGTCGAGGTGGAAGTCCCCTCGTCCCAGGCGATCGTCCGCGAAAAATATTCGAGGCCCAAGCTCGGCCGGACGCGTGTGACCGCTTGTTCGGCGTCCTGCGCCCGGGCGGGAACCGGCCTGAGAAGGAGCGTTCCGAGGGCCAGCAGACCGAGGATGACCGGAAATCTTCTTTTGGACATGGCGAACCTTCTCATTTTTTCGTCTTGACGGGGGGGGCCTTGTCGATCTCTTTCAGCCGGGCCTCGGCTTTTGCCGCCAACTTGCTTTTCGGGTAGTCGGTGACGAGCTTCCTGAAATAAGGGATGCTCTGATCGGCCTTCTGCCAATTGAAATAGGAATCGCCCAAGTAAAAATAGACCTTATCCATCCCCGTATATTCGGGATAATTGGTCAGGATGTCAATGAGGCGGCTCGTCGAAGCCTTGTACGCCTCTGAACGGTAATAATGCAGCCCGATGGTGAACGTGTGCTCAGCCAACCGCTCCTCGCACTCCTTGATCTTGGCCCGGGCCAGTTTGGCCTCCTCGGTCAAAGGATAAGCGGTGATCGTCTTTTTGAATTCGGCCAGGGCTTGGATCGTTTTCTGCTGGTCGCGCCCGGGCTTGGCGCTCTTGTCGTAGAAGCACAGGCCGAGACGGTACTGGGCGTACGGGGCGGAAGGGCTTAGGGGATGGAGGGATATGAACTCCCGGTATTCGGAAGCGGCCAGAATGATGTTTCCCTCGTCCCCTTCCGCGAAATAGGAGTCCGCGACGGCCAGCTTGGCCCGTTGGGCGTAAAAGCTCCTGGGGAACGAATCGATGACCTGCCGGAAAAAAAGACGGGCCCGTTCCGGGTCCTTCTTGACGTATTTCTCGCCTTCTTTAAAGAGGGCTTCGTCCGACGAGGCGACCTCCGGGGCGAGGACGGCCTTTTTGGCGCCGCACGAAGCGGCGACGAGGCTGAGGCCTATGATCAAAACGAGCGCGATCGATCTTTTCATCGGGATCATCCTTTTTTCCGAGAAGGAGCGGCGCGGCGATACAGGTCCTGGATCCACTCCCATTCCCTGCGCAGGCCTTCCTCGAGCGGCATGCGGGGTTGAAAAGCCAGGTCCTCCCGGGCTTTGTCGATCTTGGCCAGCGTGTGCAGGACGTCCCCCTTCTGACGTTCTTCCCGGTGGAGACGGACGGGCTTGCCGCAGATGCGTTCGAAGACGGGGAAGAGGTGGTCGAGGATCTCGCGGTGGCCCCCTCCGACGTTGTAAACCTGGCCGGCCCGGCCTTTATGAAGGGCCGCGACGTTGGCTTCGACGATGTCGTCGACATAGGTGAAATCGCGTGTCTGCCGGCCGTCGCCGTAGAGCGTGATCCTCTGTCCCTCCAGGATCGCTTTAAAGAACTTGTGGAAGGCCATGTCGGGGCGCTGTCCGGGGCCGTAAACGGTGAAAAAGCGGAGGGAAACGGCCGGCAGGCCGTAGTTCTTATGGTAAAGGAAACAGAGCTTTTCCGCCGCCATCTTGGTCACCCCGTATGGAGACAGGGGCTGGAGGAGACTCGTCTCGGACATCGGGAGATCGGGCGTCAGCCCGTAGACCGAGGACGAAGAGGCGAACACGATCTTTTTCAAAGGGACATCCTTGGCGGCCTCGAGGAGCTTTTGGGTAACCTGAATGTTGTTCTTGATGTAGACAGAAAAATTGTCGCCCCAGCTGGCGCGGACGCCCGCCTGGGCGGCCAGATGGAAGACCGCGTCGGAGGCCTTCAATAGTCTTTTCAGAGGCCAAGCGTCCAGATCTTCGGGGATCAGCTTGAAGCGCCTCGCTTTCAGCAGGGGCGCGACGTTCCTTTCCTTGATCCAACGGGGGTAATAATCGGCGAAGCAGTCGATGCCCGTGACCGAGCACCCGTCCTCAAGCAGGCGCCGGCAGAGGTGCGATCCGATGAATCCGGCTGCGCCCGTGACGATGATCTTCATGAGGCAACGGCCCTCCGGGCCGTATCCTTCATGAATCGGACCGCTTCTCCGGGATCGGGATGGTTGAAAACGGCGTTGCCGGCGACGAAAATCTCAGCCCCGTCCTTGATCAAGATGTCCATGTTCTGCAAATTCACGCCGCCGTCGATCTCGATCCTCACCGGCAAGTTCCGCTCCCGAAGCCAGCGGTGAAGGTTCCGGATCTTTTCGTGCGAGGCGTCGATAAACGGCTGGCTTCCTCGTCCCGGGTTGACACACATCAGCAGAACGAAATCGAGCTCGGCCAGGATATCGTTCAAAGCCGGCAGCGGGGTGGCCGGGTTCAAGGCCACGCCGGCTTTCCGGCCGGCTTGACGGATGGCCGCCACGTCGCGATGGAGATGGGTGGAGGCCTCGAGGTGGATCGAGATCCAGTCGGCGCCGGCTTCGATGAACCAAGGGATGACTTCGTGGGGATTGTCGACCATCAAGTGGACATCGAGGGGAAGCGAGGTCTTCTTTTTGAGGAGAGCGACGAGTCTGGGGCCGAACGTCAGATTGGGAACGTAGTGGCCGTCCATGATATCGACGTGGACGATGTCGGCCCCGGCCTTCTCGATCAGCCTGACCGCCTCTTCGAGCCGAGTGAAATCCGCCGACAGCAGGGAGGGGGCGACCTGGACCATGTTACTTGCTCACCTCGAGCGTGATCTGATTGCGCTTGAGGATGCGGGCTCCGGCGACCGGCGCTTGCTTGATGATGACGCCCGGCCCGAGCCCCGGATAATAGGAATAATGGATCTCCGCGACCTGGAATTCGAGCGCTCTGAGCTGCCGGATGACGGCGGCCGCGTTCTTTTCGATCAGGTCGGGCATGATATACATGGCTTCCCAGGCGCCCTGACTGACAAGAAAATCGACGGGAGCATTGCGGCCGACGATGTCTTCGGCGGGCGGCTGCTGGGCGATGATCCGACCGGCGGCGTATTGCCGCGTGTGGATCTGGGCTACCCGCCCTTTGCGCAGCCCCGCGGACCTGAGGATCTGGCCGGCGAATTCCAGAGAGCGGCTCTCGAGACGAGGGACGGCCAAGAGTTCGCTTCCCTCGCTGACGATGACGTTCACCGTTCTGTTCGTCTTCAGCCGGGATCCGGGCCCCGGATCTTGAGAGATGATCCGGCCCTTTTCGATCCGGGTGTCGAATTGACGGGAAAGAATGGCGATCGACGTCCGTTTGACCGCGAGTCCGGCCCGGGCTTCCTCGAGGCTTTTCCCCTTGAGATCGGGCAGGGTGATGAGTTCCCCCCGGAGGATGATCTGGGAGGACAGGTTGGCGGCCAGGAAAAAAAGGATTAGGTAGATCAGCGCATAAAACGCATAGTCCCCAAGCTTTTTATCCGGCATATCGGCACAATCCGTTCGATACAGCTCAATCTATACCATATCTGGATAACCTAGTAAACAGGGAAAAGGTTGCGGTTCCTAGACACCTGCCGGATCCGCTGACACGCGCCGAATTCATCGGAATCCAAGAATCGGCATGTGTCTGCGGATTTCTGATATAATCGGAGGGTTCTAAAAAGGAGCGCGAACAATGAACAGAATTTCCGATTTCCGAAGCGACACCGTCACCCGGCCGACCCCGAAAATGCGGCAGGCAATGGCCGAGGCGGTCGTCGGCGACGACGTCCTCGGCGACGATCCGACCGTCTTAAAGCTGGAGGCTTTGGCCGCAGAGACCATGGGCAAGGAGGCCGGTTTGTACTGTCCTTCGGGGACGATGGGCAACTCGATCGCGGTGAAGGCCTGGACGCAGGAATTGCAGGAAGTCATCGTCGAGGCCCGCTCCCATATTTACAATTTGGAATCGACGCATATGACCTTCATTTCCAGGGTCACTCCGCGGCCGCTGCCGTCGTCAAGGGGGGCGATGGATCCAGAGGTCATCGAGGCCAACATCAAGATCCCCAACGTCCATACGCCGAAGACGACGCTTGTCTGCGTCGAGAACACCCATAACAATCATAGCGGGGCCGTGCTTCCCCTGGACAATCTTAAAGCCGTGAGGCGGATCGCGGACACATTCAACCTCAAGCTCCACATGGACGGCGCCCGGATCTTCAACGCCAGCACGGCCTCGGGCGTTCCGGTCAAGGAATACGCCAAACTCGTGGATTCGGTCATGTTCTGCCTGTCTAAAGGGCTGGCCGCTCCGGTCGGCTCGATGCTCGTCGGCCCGAAGGACTTCATCGAATACGGCCGGCGGCTGCGGAAGGCGCTGGGCGGCGGCATGCGGCAGGTCGGCGTGCTGGCGGCGCCGGGCATCATCGCCCTGACGGAGATGCCGGCCCGCTTAAAAGACGACCATCACCGGGCAAAGACGTTGGCCAAGGCCATCGCCGGGATGCCCGGCGTCTCGCTGGACCCGGACAGGATCGAGACCAACATCATCATCTTCGGTTTTTCGCATCCGAAATATTCGGTCGCCCGGTTCTTGTCCGAGCTCAGCGACCGGGGGATCTTGGCCTTGGCCACGGCCGGAGGCATCCGGTTCGTCACCCACAAGGATGTCGACGACGAGGACGTGGAGCGCGCCGTCGCGGCTTTTAAAGAAATATTATAATTCGCAGACACATACCGAATTCTCAAGAAATCAAGAGAAGAGCCGGGAACGGCAGAAGCGACCATGGAGGGTTCAGCCTTTCCGAGCCGTCCTTCGAGGAAAGCCGGCCCGGAAGAGGCCGGCCGGCGAAGCATGTTTGAGCTTGCCAGCGCACTCCCGTATTTAGGAAGCCGGGAAGCGAGTTCTGAGCCGCCGAGAAGGACGGGGAGGAAACGGCGTTAAGAACCCGAGTCGGGAGCGAGGCCGTTCCCGGATCTTCTTCTTGATAAGCACCCTAATCCGCGATTGATTCCGCCAACAGGACGGCCAGGTCCTTGACCTGGATGTCGCCCTTCTCTTTGTCTTTCAGGGCGTCGCGGAGCATAGTCTGACAAAAAGGACAGGCGGTGGCCAAACCGCCCGCGCCGGCCCGGATCACCTCGTCGGCGCGCAGGTGGTTGATCCGCTTGCCGAGGGATTCCTCCGTCCACATCAACCCGCCGCCGGCGCCGCAGCAGAAGCTGTGCTCGCGGCTGTTCTCAAGCTCGATGACCGGGCGGCCTCCGATCTCCGAGAGCAGGTTCCGCGGCTCATCAAGGATGCCGTTATGCCGACCCAGGTAACAAGGATCATGATAAGCGAGGGACCCTTCGCGGTTGGCCCGGACCTTCAGCCGGCCTTCCCGGACGAGCCCGGCCAGGAAGGTCGCGTGATGGAACACGTCGATCGTCTTGTAGTGCGCCTTGGCCTCGGGGCCGACCGCCGCCAGATGATCGAGAAGCTTCGGATATTCGTTTTTGAAGGTGTTGAATCCGTGAGGACAGATGGTGAGGATCTTCTTGATCTTGTGCCGGGCGAAGAGCTCGATCGTCTCCGCGGCCAGCGTCTGGAATAGATACTCGTTCCCGAGGCGGCGGGCCGAATCGCCGCAGCATTTCTCTTCGACCCCCAGGACGGCGAAGTCGACTCCGGCTTTGTTCAGGAGAGAGGCAAAGGCCCGGGCGGTCTTTTTTCCTTCCTCATCGTGCCGCATCCCGATGATCTTCGGGATGTGTTCGATCTCGACCGGGCAGACATGCATGCAGGCGCCGCACGTCGTGCATGTCCAGATCTCGTCTTCCGTGTGGACGTTGGGAACGAGCGCGGGCAGGTCGTCCCGCTTTTTTTGGAGGAGAGCCGGGCCGTTCTTAAGCAGGTGTTGCTCCATATCGAAAAGGATCATCTTGGGGGAGAGGGGCTTATCGCTCTGGAAAGCCGGGCAGACGTCCTGGCAGCGGCCGCATTCCATGCAGGCCAGTGCGTCGAGGCGGTCTTTCCAGGTCAGATCGAGCGCCTTCTCGATACCGAAGATTTCCGATCCTTCCAGATCGAGTGGCGGGACGGTCCGGCCGACGCCCGGAGCGCGGAAGACGAGGTTCAATGAGCCGGTGATCATGTGGAGGTATTTGGAATGAGGGACGTAGGCGATGAAGGCGTAGACCAGCAGGATATGGAACCACCAGGCAATCTTAAAATGGGCGGCGACGGCGGCCGCACTGAATCCCGCGCCCTGGATGGCGGCGGCCAGGGCCGACCCGAGAAAGGAGAGCCGCATCGTATCCGGATGATGGGCGATGGAGAACGCCTCGAAATAGATATAGCTGAGCGTGATGAAGATCAGAGCGGCATAAATGATGGCTGAGTCTTTTGGCGTCGTCGCGTACGCCTTGGGCCGGAGAATGAAACGTCGGATGGCGAAGAAGGCGACGCCGGCGAGGACCAGGATGGCGAACGTGTCGACCAGGAGCGAGAAAAAATCTCCAAAGGCGCCGCCGCCGAACATGTAGAATCCCGGAATGAATCCTTCGAGCGTGTGGTTGATTGTCATCGTGTCGAAGGTCAGAGCGCCGTAGAAAATGAAGACGTGCATGAAGCCCGTGGCTAGGCGCTCGTTCTTCAGGGTGCATCGCTGGAAAATGATTTTGCTCAAGGCATGGAGGATGCGCTTGGCCATGCGGTCAAAGCGGTTTTCCGGCCGGCCGGCCCGGACGATCCTAAAACGAGTGATCAAGGGCGTCAGGAACAGGGCGGCCGTCCCCAGGATGATCAGAATGAAGATGATCTTTTCGGGAAACGAAAGCATGGTGACTCCTCGATTCCTTCGGCGCGGATTTGGCGCGGGTATTTTCCAATCAATCCTGCGATAAGTCAAGGGATGCTCGATCTCACGGCGAGCAAAAGCCTACGTGAATCGGGGGTTCGGAGCCGGGTTCGTTGGAAGGGAATAAAAGGGGACGGTTCTATTTCAAAAAAATCGAACCGTCCCCTTTTATTTTCTGATAGAATCAGACTTCATCCTGATATCGGAGGCCGGAGCATGGTCACGAGTAAAGACATCGCCATCATCGGCGGAGGGCCGGGCGGATACACGGCGGCGATCCGCTGCGCCCAGCTCAAGAAGAAAGTCGTCGTGTTCGAGGAGGACGCGGTCGGAGGCACGTGCATGAACTACGGCTGTATCCCGACAAAACATCTGCTCCATCAAACCGGAATCTATAAAGAGCTCAAAACGAGCAAAAAATTGGACGGCCCCCTGGACCAGATCATCTGCAACTGGAAAAAAATGCAGGAGGACAAGCAGAAGGTCGTGGACCGGCTCGTACGGGGGGTGGAATTTCTGTTCCAGAGATACGGGATCGAACTGGTCCGGGCGAAGGCTGCTCTCAAGGACGAACGCACCGTCATCGCCCTGGCTGAGGACGGAGAAAGGGTCTACGAGGCGGACAGGATCATCCTGGCGACAGGAAGCCGCTCAGCCGAACTTCCGTTTCTCAAGGCCGATGGGACGTCCGTCGTGACGAGCCGGGAAGCCCTGGATTTCGTGAACGTCCCGAAGAGCCTCCTCGTCGTCGGCGCCGGAGCCATCGGCATCGAGATCGGGACGATCTACCACCGCCTTGGAACCGAGGTGACCATCCTCGAGATCCTGCCGACGGTCCTTCCCGGATGCGATAGGGAGATGGGAGCCCGGCTCGAGTTCGTTTTGAAGAAGCAAGGTTTGAAGGTTCTGACCCAGATGAGGATCGAGCAATGCGTGAAAGAGGCGGGAAGGGTCGTGCTCAAAGGGATATGCTTGAAGGATCAAGCCCCCTTCGAGTTCGCGGCCGAATGCGTCCTCCTCGCCGCCGGACGAAAATCCAATTCGGAGGGCATCCATGCCGATCGGCGGATCGTCGCCGTGAATAAATACGGATGCGTCGAGGTCAATGACAGGCTCGAAACGAACGTCCCCGGTATCTACGCCATCGGTGATCTCATCGGCGGCAAGCTTCTAGCTCACAAGGCGTCCCATGAAGGCCTGGCCGCGGCGGTCAACGGCTGCGGCGGCCGCGAGACCGTTGATTATCAAGCGCTTCCGATGGCCGTGTTCACCGAGCCCGAGTTCGCCTCGGTGGGTTTGACCGAGGAAGAGGCGCGGCAACAGTCGGACCAGGTCCATGTCGGCGTCTTTTCTTTTCAGGCGAACGGCCGGGCCTTGACCATGGACAGCCCGGACGGCCAGGTCAAGATCATCGCCGGCCGGGACGACCGTATCCTTGGGGCTCATATCCTCGGGGCGTCCGCCAGCGAGCTCATCGCCGAGCTGACGCTGGCCATGCACAAAGGCCTTACGGTCAGGGACGTGGCTTCCGCGATCCACATCCATCCGACGCTCAGCGAGGCGGTCATGGAGGCGGCCCTCAAGGTCCATGGCGAAGCCATCCATATCATGAATTGAGGGGACATCGCACCGGGCCTGCGAAGGTCACCCGGATTTCCCGATTTTTCTCATGAAATATTTGCAATATCTTCGCCGTTCATATAAAATTTCCGCCCGCGGAGAAGGACTCAGATGGAACTGGTCTTCGTTTTCCTGATCTTCGGTCTTCTGGGCGTCGTCCTGCTGTCGATGAACGCGCTCCTTGGTCCGAAGAAAACGAATCCCGACAAAGAAAAGCCGTTCGAGTGCGGCAGTCCCTACCTCCAGAACGAGATCAAACCGTTCCCGATCAAGTTCTCCCTCGTCGCTTTCGTCTTCCTCCTCTTCGATATCGAGGTCGTCTTCTTCTTCCCCTGGGCCCTCATCTTCAAAGAGATGCGGGGGCCGGCCCTCGTCATCATGCTGGCGTACGGCGCCGTCCTCGCCGCGGGATTCATCTACGCCTGGAAAAAAGGCGCGTTCGAGTGGGATTGAGGCCTATGCAGGGAAATTTCATCACGACGCGTTTGAACGCCATGCTCGGCTGGGGGAGGAAGTACTCGCTCTTCCACTATCCCTTTGTGACGGCCTGCTGCGGGATGGAATACATGTCCGCCGCCTGCGCCCATTTCGACATCGACCGGTTCGGCGCCGGCTGGACGCGGTTCTCCCCGCGCCAGTCCGACCTTCTTCTCGTCGTCGGTACCATCTCCCAGAAGCAGGCCCCCGTTCTACGGACCGTCTATGACCAGATGACCGAGCCCAAGTGGGTCATCGCCTTCGGGGCCTGCGCCGTGAGCGGCGGCATCTACGACAACTACGCCGTCGTTCAGGGCGTCGATCAGGTCATCCCCGTCGATATCTTCATCCCCGGCTGCCCGCCGCAGCCGGAGATGGTCCTCGACGGACTGATCAAGCTCCAAGACAAGATCCAAAAAACGAAACAGGATTGGCGATGGAAGAAACAACGATCCTAGAGGCGCTCAAGCGGCGTTTTCCCAAGGGCGTCGTGGATGCGTCCGCTCCGCTGGGGGACGCGACCATCGTCATCCGCAAGGACGCGCTTCTCGAGATCATCCCGTTCTTGAAAGAAAAACCTTATGAGTTCGCCATGCTCCTGGACCTGACCTGCGTCGATTATCCGGAGCGCGCCGAGCGGTTCGAGATGGTTTATCACCTGTTCTCGCTGGCCGCGAACAGGCGTCTCCGGATCAAACTGTCGGTCCCGGAGGATGCGGCGGTCGTGGATTCGCTGGTCCGTTTCTGGAAGAACGCCGATTGGCTCGAGCGCGAGGTCTTCGATATGTTCGGAGTCCGTTTCGCCGGCCATCCGGACCTGCGGCGCCTGTTCATGAACGACGGCTTTGTAGGCCATCCTTTGCGCAAAGATTATCCGCTTCGCAAACGCCAGCCGATGATCCCCCTGAGGAAATAAGATGCCGAGCCGGATCCAGAGCCAAGCCCGACCGGACAGCCTCCTGATCAACATGGGGCCGTCCCATCCGGCCATGCACGGCGCCGTCCGGATCATGCTCGAGCTCGACGGCGAGCGGATCCTGAACTCCGAGATCGAAGTCGGCTACCTCCACCGGGGTTTCGAGAAGACCTGCGAGAACCGGACGTATTTCAACCTGCTGATCTACACCGACCGGCTGAATTACGTCTCTCCGCTCATCAACAATGTCGGCTACGTGATGACGGTCGAGAAGCTGCTCGGCTTGAGCATCCCTGAGCGGGCTCAATATATCCGCGTCCTGATGAGCGAGCTGTCCCGGATCTCGGATCACCTGACCTGCCTCGCCGCCATGGCCATGGAATGCGGAGCGTTCACGGTCTTCTTGTACAAAATGAAGGCCAGGGAGTTCCTCTGGGACGTGATCGAGGCCACGACGGGGGCCCGGATGACGACGTCCTACATCCGGATCGGCGGCGTCCGGGCCGACCTGCATGCCGATTACGAGGCGGCCGTTCAAAAGGGACTGGCCGAGACCCGCAAGGTCCTCAAGGACGTCCATGGCCTCCTGGACAAAAACAAGATCTTTCTCAACCGGACCCGGGACATCGGGGTCATGACGCCGGAGAACGCCGTGAACTATGGCTGGACCGGCCCCGCTCTCCGCTCGACGGGGATCGCTTACGATGTCCGCAAAGCCCACCCGTATCTCACCTATGACCGGCTGAATTTCGAAATCCCGACCGGCGAACGCGGCGACAATTTCGATCGCTATATGGTCCGGATGCGGGAGATGGACCAGAGCCTGCGGATCGTGGAGCAATGCCTGGCCAAGATCCCGAAAGCGAAAACGGGCCTGATGGCCGACGGCCTGGAACCGGCCGAAGCGATCCGCGCGGCGCGGACGCAGAAGCCGGACCGGCCGGTCAAGCTCTCGCCCAACCTCGAGGGTTCGGAGAAGGCCGTCACCAAGGACATCCTGGCCGACGACCGGCGCGTCACCATCCCCCCGAAAGAAGAGACGTACACGTCCATCGAAGGATTGATCTCGCATTTCAAGTATTTCATGAAGGGCCACGGCATCCGGCCGCCGAAAGGAGAAGCCTATCTCTCGGTCGAAGGCGGCAACGGCGAACTGGGCTATTATATCGTCTCCGACGGAACGGACCGGCCTTATCGGCTCCACCTGCGCGCCCCGTGCCTCCCCCTACTGGCCGCGATCGAGGAATTGATCAAGGGCCGCATGGTCGCCGACGTCATCCCGACTTTCGGTTCCATGAACATCATCCTCGGGGAGTTGGACCGGTGAACCGCGAATTCACGGCCGATCTTAAGAAAAGGATCGAAGAGATCACGGCCCGCTATCCGAGCCGGCAGGCCGCTCTCCTTCCGGTTTTGCATCTTGTCCAGAGCGAGACGGGATTTCTCTCCGCCGAGGAGGAACGGGCGGTCGCCTCGATCCTGGGCCTCCCGCCGATCAAGGTCCGCGAGGTCGTCACGTTCTATACGATGTTCACTCGAAAGCCCCTCGGCCGGTTCCATCTCCAGGTCTGTTCCAATCTCAGTTGTTCGCTGGCCGATGGGGAACGGATCCTCCGGCATCTCCAGGCCAAATTGGGCATCGGGGCGGGGGAGACGACGCCGGACGGAAAATACACGCTCACCGAAGTGGAGTGCTTGGGAGCCTGCGAGCAGGCTCCCTGCATGATGGTCAATTTCGATTATCACGGGAACCTCGACCCGGAGAAGGTCGATCGGATCCTGGAAGAGTTGAAATAGGAATGGAGACGAAGGTTCTCACCAAGGGCTTCGAGCTGGACCATCTGTTCCGGATCGGCGTCTATCTCGACCAGGGCGGCTATCGGGCCGTCAAAAAAGCCCTGACCGAATGGAAACCCGAGCAGGTCCTGGACGAGGTCAAAAAGGCCAACCTCAGGGGCCGGGGCGGGGCGGGTTTTCCGGCCGGTCTTAAATGGAGCTTCGTCCCCCAGAAGACGGACAAGGCGAAATATCTCTGCGTCAACGCCGACGAGGGCGAGCCCGGGACGTTCAAGGACCGATACATCATGGCCCATGATCCTCATCTTTTGATCGAGGGGATCATCCTCGCCGCTTACGCCGTCGGCATTCATACCGCTTATATCTATATCCGGGGCGAATACGAGCTCATCGCCCGCCGTTTGGAGGGGGCCATCGGCGACGCGTATGCGAAAGGCTATCTCGGGAAGAACATTCTGGGTGTCGGTTTCGACCTTGACCTGTACGTCCACCGCGGCGCCGGAGCTTATATCTGCGGAGAGGAGACGGGCCTTCTCGAATCGCTCGAAGGCAAGCGGGGCAATCCTCGGCTCAAACCGCCGTTCCCGGCATCCGTCGGGTTGTTCCAGAGTCCGACGGTCATCAACAACGTCGAGACGCTGGCCAACGTCCCCTTCATTGTTTTGAATGGGGCCGCCTGGTTCCTGGAGCGGGGCTCGCCCAAGGACGGGGGAACGCGGATCTTCGGCGTTAGCGGCGCGGTGAACAAACCCGGGATCTATGAACTCCCGGTCGGGACGAGCCTGCGCGAGATCATTTTCGATCATGCCGGCGGTTTGAAACCCGGACGCACGCTCAAGGCGGTCATCCCGGGAGGGATGTCTTCCCCCGTCTTCAAGGCCGACGAGGTCGACGTCAAGATGGACTGCGATTGCGTGGCCGCCGCCGGATCGATGCTCGGTTCGGGAGCGATCATCGTCATCGATGACAGGACGCCGATCCTGGATGTCCTGTCCAAAGTGGCCAAGTTTTACGCCCACGAGTCGTGCGGGCAATGCACGCCCTGCCGCCTCGGCACCTCCTGGATCCATAAGATCGTCAAGCGCATGGCCGCGGGGAAGGGCCGGGCGGACGACGTGGACGGGCTGATCCGCCTTTCGGCCAATATCAAGGGCCGGACGCTCTGCCCGCTGGGCGACGCCGCCGCCCTGCCGGTCCTGGCCATCGCCAAAAAGTTTAAAGCGGAGCTCCAAACCGCCTTGAAGGGGAGCGCCTAGCGATCATGGTCAAAATCTTTTTGGACGGCGGGCCGGTCGAAGTCGTCGAAGGGACGACCGTCTTCAAGGCCGCTCAGCGGGCCGGCATCGCCATTCCCCATTTCTGTTATCATCCGGCTTTTGTTCCGGAAGGAAGCTGCCGGCTCTGTCTCGTCGAGATCGAGGGAAGCCCAAAATTGGAGCTGTCCTGTTCCATGGTCGTCCGCGAAGGGATGAAGGTCTCGACCCAGAGCCCGGCTGTTCGAGAAGCGCGCCGCGCCGTGCTCGAATTCATCTTAGCCGAGCATCCGCTCGACTGCCCCATCTGCGACAAGGCCGGCGAATGCAAACTCCAGGATTATTACCAGGACTACGGCCTGACCGAGAGCGTCTTCCGCGAGTTCAAGGAAAAACGGGAGAAGAAGGTCCGGATCGGAGATCAGCTCATCCTCGACCGGGAGCGCTGCGTTCTGTGCACGCGTTGCGTCCGCTTTCTGGCCGAGATCACCAAAACCCACGAGCTCGGACTTTTCGAGCGGGGGATCCATTCCGAGATCGGCGGCTATGAGAACGAGCCGGTCCGGAACGGCTACTCCGGCAACCTGGTCGACCTCTGTCCCGTCGGGGCCATCACCGACACGGAGTTCCGCTTCAAGACGCGGTCGTGGTTCCTGACGAAGGGCGAATCGATCTGCCCGCTCTGCAGCCGCGGCTGCAACATTTTTATCGACTACCATCCCGGCTTTCCCCGTGTCGCCGGAAGCGCCAAGGTCTATCGGATCCGGCCGCGGACGAACGAGGCGGTCAACGGGCCGTGGATCTGCGACCACGGGCGGTACGGATACGTCGATCTGCAGCGGAAGAACCGCTGCGAAAAGCTCATCTGGAACAAGGGCCCGGGATCAACGACGGAACTGAGCTGGGACAAGGCGCTGATCGTCATCGGGGAGAAGATCAAAGCCCTGCGCGAGAACGGCAAAACCGGCCGGATCTCGCTCATCCTCACGACGTGGCTGACCAACGAAGAGCTGTTCCTGATCAAGAAGATATTCAAGGACGGATTGGGCGTGAGAAACGTCTCTTTCGCCGATCCGGCGCCGGGGACGGAGGACGGCTTCCTGCTCCGGGCCGATCGGACGCCGAACCGGCGCGGGGCCCGGGAAATGGGATTCGAGGTGAAACCGGTTGACCTGGACGTCCTGGCCCGAGACTCGGACATCCTATTTATTTTCGGCTCCTCTCTCGCCGGAGGCTCCAACGACGGCGCATGGAAAGCGGCTCTGGAGAAAGTCTCCGTTAAAATCCTTGTGACGGCCCACTTGAACGAGCTCGCTTCGGCCGCGGATTTTGTCCTGCCGGCCTCGTCCGTCGCCGAGAAAAGCGGGACGCTGACGAACGCGGACGGCCGGATCCAGAGGATCGCCGCGATCGCGCGCGCCTGCGGCGACATCCGGCCCGAAGTCCAGATCCTTCTCGACCTGGCTCGGGAGATCCATCTCGATGACGCCTATTTCGGCGCCTTGACCGGTCCGGAAGAGGTCCATCGCGAACTCGCGAAGGATATTCCCTTCTTCGGAGCGCGCCCATGACGGACCTCGGCATCGTTCTGATCAAGATCATCCTCGCCCTGGTCTGGTTCCTCGTCCTGACGCTTTATCTCACTTGGGCTGAGCGCAAGGAAAGCGCGGTCCTTCAGGACCGGATCGGGGCCAACCGGGCCAGCATTTTCGGCCTACGCCTCTTCGGGCTGTTCCAGCCCTTCGCCGATGCCATCAAGATGATCTTCAAAGAGGACTTCGTCCCGGCCTTTTCCCGCAAGTTCCTCCATACGCTGGCTCCGTTCCTGTCCTTCTTTTTCGTGGCCATCACCATTTCGGCCATTCCCTTCGGCGACGATATCCGCGTCGCCGGAAAGACCATCAGTCTTCAGATCTTCGACGCCGACATCGGCCTGCTGTTCGTCCTGGCCATGCTCTCGCTGGGCATCTACGGCATCCTCCTAAGCGGCTGGGCTTCGAACAACCGGTTCGCCCTGCTCGGGAGCGTCCGGGGCGCCGCCCAGCTTATCTCCTATGAAGTGGCCCTGGGGCTTTCGCTCGTCGGCCTGATCATGGTCTATCCCTCGCTGCGGCTGTCCGACATCGTCCGGGCCCAGGGCAGTCTTTTATTCGGGTTCCTGCCCGCCTGGGGCGTCTTTCTCCAGCCGGTCGGGTTCATCCTCTTTTTATTCGCGGCCATCGCCGAGACCAAGCGAGTCCCCTTCGACCTGCCGGAAGGAGAGTCAGAGATCATCGGCTTTTTCACCGAGTACGGCGGGCTGAAATGGGGCTTGTTCATGATGACGGATTTCATGGAGATCCTCATCGTCTCGACCCTGTTGACGACCCTCTTTTTCGGCGGCTGGCAGGTGCCTTGGCTGGGGGCGGGAGGATTCCAGTTCCCCTGGGGCGGGACCTGGCATCTCGCGCCGTGGCTCGTCACCGTATTCCAGGTGGCGGCCTTCAATCTCAAGGTCTTCTTCTTCTGCTGGTTCCAGATCCTGATCCGCTGGACGTTTCCGCGCCTGCGCTACGACCAGCTCATGGACCTGGGCTGGAAACTGTTGGTTCCTCTCAGCCTGCTGAACATCCTCGGGACGGCCATCGTGATGAGCTTTTAACATGCTGAAAGCGTTCGGGTATTTCGTCGAGCTCCTCAGGGGGATTTGGATCACCACCCGCCACTTCAACGTCAATATGTGGTTCCATACATTGAACCTTTTCGGCATCAAGACCAAGAGAAAGGGAGCGGTCACGATCCAGTATCCTGAACAGAAAAAGGACCTGGCCTCCCGCCACCGCAGCCTGCATCGGCTGATGAAGCGGGACGACGGCAAGCCGCGCTGCGTGGCCTGCCTGCTGTGCGTCACGGTCTGCCCTTCGGAATGCATCGTGATCGAAGCCGCGGAGGACCCGGACCCCGAGATCCAGAAATATCCTTCGACCTTCGTCATCGATCTTAACCGCTGCTGTTTCTGCGGGTTCTGCGTCGAGGCCTGTCCCGAGGACGCCCTCCGCATGGACACGGCCAAGATCGACCTCGCCCAAACCTCTCACGACGCCCTGATCTTCGGACTCGACAAACTCCTGAAATGACCATCCGGGAAATTACGCTCGGACATCGCCGCATCACCGGGATCTGTCGCGGCTGAACCGATTTTGACCTTGACCCGCGGCCGGCACCCGATGGATCGGCCGACCTCTCCGGATTCTCTCTCACCAAGTTGACTTTGGCGCCGGAACAAAAATATAATACCGTTCTTTCATATTCTAGGAGGTATCATATTATGAAAAAGGTTACCGTCGAGGAGTTGCTCAAAAAGGCCCGGCAACCCTCCGAAGATGCGCCCCGTCTTCATAAGTTCTACAAGGGCAAAGTCGGCGTTTCGGTCAAATGCCGGGTCCGGGATTTCAACGATTTCGCCATTTGGTACACGCCCGGCGTGGCCGCGGTCTGCAAGGAGATCCATCAGGACCGCGAAAAGGCTTACGAGTACACCAACAAATGGAACAACGTCGCCGTCATCAGCGACGGCACGCGGGTCCTCGGACTGGGGGACATCGGCCCGGAGGCCGGGTTGCCGGTTATGGAAGGCAAAGGGCTTCTCTACAAGTACCTGGGCGGCGTGGACGCGTTCCCTCTGTGCTTGAACGAAAAGGATCCCGACAAGATCATCGACATCTGCAAAGCCCTTCAACCGACCTTCGGCGGCTTTAATCTCGAGGACATCGCCCAGCCGAAATGTTTCAAGATCCTCGATACGCTCCGTGCCGAGTGCGAAATCCCCGTATGGCACGACGACCAGCAGGGCACGGCCTGCGTCACCGTGGCCGGGCTGCTCAATGCCCTCAAGATCGTCAAGAAGAACATCCAAGAAATCAAGTGCACGGTCGTCGGTTCCGGCGCTTCCGGGATCAATATCGCTCGCTTGATCATGACGGCCGGCGCCAGCCCCGAGAACATGCTTTCTGTCGATTCCAAGGGCATCTTGTCTCGCGACCGCGCGGACCGCGAGACGCTCCAGGCGAAATTCAAGGAGAAATGGGAGATCTGCCTGCGGACGAATCCCCGCTGCAAGCAGGGACAGATCCCCGACGCCATCAAAGGCGCCGACGTGCTTATCTGCTGCTCCACTCCCGGGCCAGGCACGATCAAGCCCGAGTGGATCAAGACCATGGCCCCCAACGCCATTGTCTTCGCCGAAGCCAACCCTATCCCCGAAATTTGGCCGTGGGAAGCCACGGAAGCCGGGGCGCGCATCGTCGCCACCGGCCGTTCGGATTTTCCCAACCAGGTCAATAACTCCCTTGGATTTCCCGGCATCTTCCGGGGCGCTCTCGACGTCCGGGCCAAGACCATCACCGATGAGATGTGCCTCGCCGCGGCCAACGAGCTGGCCCAGGTGGCCTACGACAAGGGCATCAGCGAGGAATACATCGTTCCGAACATGGACGAGTGGACCGTTTTCCCCAGGGAGGCCGTCGCTGTCGGCACCAAAGCCATCGAACAGGGGGTAGCCCGCAAGAATATTCCGGCCGCGGAGCGTTTAAAGATGGCCGAAGAGATCATCCGACAGGCCCGGGCCGAGGTCCAGCTCCTGATGAAGGAAGGCTTTATCGCGGACCCGGATAAATGACGGTCGGTCCGGAAAGCGAAAAAATATTTTCCGGATTTGACTTTTACCCGAAGTTATGATACAAATCGGGCCATCGGAGTGTCCTGTCGGGCTCAGCTTAGGCAATACCCACGAGGATTGAGTCGATTATTTTTTTTTGCAAGATATGGAATTTCATGAGAGGAGGTACAAATCATGAAAGGGTTCACAAAAAATCTTGTCTTGGTTCTGGCGATCGCGGTGGTTTTAACGGGATGTAAAGCCCCCACACAGCTGGTCGACACGACCAAGGCCGCCATTGACGAAGTCACGAAGGCCGGCGCCGACAAGTACGCCGTCGCCGAGCTCAAGGGCTTGAACGACAGGCTGACGGCCGCCCTGGACGAAGTCGCCGCTCAGGACAAGAAGTTCTTCAAGAAATTCGGCCAGGCCAAAGAGATGCTGACCGGCCTGGGCACGGACATCGAAGCCCTCAAGACCGCTCTCCCGGCCAAGATCGAAGCGGCCAAGAACGAGGCCCTCAAGCTCCAAGGTGAGGCCAAAGCGGCCATCGACGAAGCGAAGGCTCTTTTAGCCAAGGCTCCGACCGGCAAAGGCACGAAGAAAGACATCGATGCCTTGAAGGCCGATCTCGCCGGCGCCGAGACCGCGTTCGCCGAGATCCAGACCGCCATTGACGGCAAAGATTATATCGCCGCCCAGGACAAGGCCAAATCGATCATGACCAAGGCCGCCGAAGTCGCCGCCCAGGTCAAGGCCGCCATCGAAAAAGTGACGGGCAAGAAGATCGGATAACGGCCTTTTTTTGTCCGGTAGTAGTAAGTCCCGTTGAAGACTCGGTCGAGAAGCGGCGGCGTCTTGCTACTCGGATTCCTGCTGATCTCTTTTGCCTGTAAAACAGCACCGGTTCCTCCGGAAGCCCAACAGGTCGAAAACCTGGAGCAGGCTCTCTGGAGGGCCGGTGCGTCTTTTTATGCCGAACAAAGCTACGAGCGATTCAAAGCGGACCTGAAGAGCGGCCGAGAGAAGCTGGCTCAAGAGAAAGCCAAATTCGGCTGGTTTCGGGATTACTCCTCCCTCCAAGCGCATTTCCGCGATCTGCTCCAAAAAGGGGATGAACTATTAGCCCAGATCGAGACCCTCAAGGGTTCGAAAGCCGAATTTTACACCCATCAGACGGCGGACCTCGCCGGCCGGGTGGTCCGGCTCAAACGGATGACCGATTATTTTAATGAGAACGGTCCTGTCCGAAAGAGCCTGTCGCAGGCCGAGATCAAGCTGAGCGAGACGGAAACGCTCCTCCGCAAAGAGCAGTTCGGTTCGGTGGGGGAGAGCTTGGCCGTCGTCGAGGGCTGCATCCGCGAAGCCGAGCGGTCCATGACGGACATCCTCAGCCGCTATCTGGACAAGCGGGAGATGGACAAATGGCGGACATGGGCCGACGAAACCGTCGCCGACTCCCGAAAGAACGGAACGGTCGCTTTTCTCGTCAATAAGCTCGAGCGAAAGCTGACGGTCTATAAGAAGGGCGCCGTCCTCGCCCGCTTCGATATCGGCTTGGGCCGATACGGTCTTTCAGACAAGCTCTATTCGGGTGATGAGGCGACGCCGGAAGGGAAGTACCGGATCACCAGAAAATATCCGGACAGCCCGTTCCATAAAGCGCTTTTGATCAATTATCCGAACGAAGACGACAAACGGACCTATGCCTTGGCCAAGAAGAACGGCCTGATCCCGGCCAAGGCCGGGATCGGGGGATACATCGAGATCCACGGGGGCGGAAAAGACAACCTGACCACGGGCTGCGTCGGCCTCGAAAACAAGGACATGGATGAGATCTACAAATGGGCGGAGGTCGGAACGGCCGTCACGATCGTCGGGGCCGTGTCCATAGAGAACACCATTCTGGCCGAAATCAAGAAGTTCGAGAAACATGACTAAGATGAGAGGCTGGCCCTTGGCGTTGATCGTCCTTGCCGGACTTCTGGTCGGTTGCGAATTGATCGGATACGGGATCGAAATCTTCGGATGGTCGCGGAAACCGGCCGGAGAGACCGGACGAACGGCCGCGATAAAAAGCCCGAAAGAGCTTCAATCGCAGAACGCGTCTTTGGCCGGTCGGCTAAAAGCATTGGCCACAAGAGGGCTCTTTATCGTCGTCGATACGGCCGAGAACCGGCTCTATGTCATGAACGGCGAAAAGGTCCAGAAAGAGGTTGTCGTGTCCTGCGGTTCGGGCGATATCCTCGAGGAAACGGGAGGAAAACGGAAATGGATCTTCGACACGCCGCGCGGCGAATTCAGCGTCACGTCCAAGCTCGTCAATCCAACCTGGATCAAGCCGGACTGGGCGTTCATCGAGGAAGGGGAGAAGCCGCCGGCCAATTTCAACGAGCGCATCGACAACGATTCGCTCGGCGCTTACGCTCTTGGATTCGGCGACGGGTTCTTCATTCACGGGACGCTTTATACCAGATTGCTGGGACGTAACGTCACCCATGGCTGCGTCCGGGTAGGAGACAAGGATCTGGAAGAGGTCTTCCATTGGGTTCCCATAGGAGCCAAGATCTATATCTATTGACGCCGAAAAGATGAAAAAAAGCTCGCCTCTCGTCCTGACCTTGGTCGTGGCCGGAGTGCTTTCTGGTTATGCCCAGGAGAGGGCTGATCTCTTCGAAAAGAACCGGTTTTTTGAGGCGGAGCTTTCCCTGGCCAAGATTCCCGGGACGTATATGATCATCGATATCGGGGAGCGAACGGTCTCCTTGAAGGCAAGAGGCCAGGTCCTTCGAAAATGGACCATCGCCAGGACGCGTTCCTGGGGAAAAAGCGTCCCTCTTAAAGTCTTCAAGATGGAAAAGAAAAGCGCCTTGTCGCAACCGGAACGGCCGAACATAACTCCCGGCAAGGAAGATCAAAAAACGACGGACAAGGAAAAGAAGGATTCGTCCGACCTGGGCGTTCTAGAATTGAAGGATATGCCTGTTCACTTCAGCCTTCATTTCGGACAAAACGTGCACATCTCGGTCAAACCAAGGACAAAGCGCTTTTGGCCGACGCTTTTAAATGTTGGAAAAACCATTTCTTGGCATACCATTCTGCCTCTAAAAACTCTTTGGTTCGCCCTGAGAAAAAAGAGTTTCACGGAAATAGAGTTGGTCATGCCCAGCGAAAAGGACGCCCAAGCGATCTATTGGTCGTTCCTAGATGGACATAGTACGCTGATCTTTCAGCCGAGCCGATAGTTACGAAATATCGGCCTGGCAGAAATCATCTCTTTATATCTTATTAAAAATAATGTAAATATAATGTAATATAAATTGTAAATAAAACTTGACAACAATATGCTAATATTTTATATTGTATTCGTACTAAAATAGGAGGAAATTATGGCAAAAATTATTGGAATCGATTTAGGAACGACAAATTCGGTGGTCGCCGTCATGGAAGGCGACAATCCGACAGTCATACCCAATGAGGAAGGCGGACGGACAACACCTTCCGTTGTCGCTTTCACGGCCAAAGGCGAACGTTTGGTCGGCCAGGTAGCTAAACGTCAAAGAGTCACCAATCCGGAAAATACCGTCTATTCCATTAAAAGATTCATGGGACGCCGATATCAGGAGGTTCCGGAAGAGATCAAGCAGGTCCCCTTCAAAGTCGCTGAAGCTCCCAACGGAGACGTCAGGGTCGAGACCCTGGGCAAGAAGTTCTCTCCTCCGGAGATCTCCGCCCTCATCCTCCAGAAGCTGAAAAAGGCAGCTGAGGATTATCTCGGCGAAAAGGTCGAAAAGGCGGTCATCACCGTCCCCGCGTATTTCAACGACAGCCAGCGGAAAGCGACCAAGGACGCCGGCACGATCGCCGGATTGGAGGTCGTCCGCATCATCAATGAACCGACCGCGGCCGCCCTGTCCTACGGCATGGACAAGAAAAAGGACCAGACCATCGCCGTCTATGACTTCGGCGGCGGCACGTTCGATATCTCCATCCTCGAGGTGGGCGAGGGGGTCGTCGAGGTCAAGTCGACCAACGGCGATACCCACTTGGGCGGCGACGATATCGACCAGCGGGTCCAGGACTGGATCGTGACCGAGTTCAAGAAGGAATCGGGGATCGACCTGTCCAAGGACAAGATGGCCATCCAGCGGCTCAAAGAGGCCGCGGAAAAGGCCAAGATCGAGCTGTCGACGACGATGGAGACCGAGATCAACCTGCCCTTCGTCACCGCCGACGCCTCCGGCCCGAAGCACCTTCTGATGAAGATAACCCGGGCCAAGCTCGAACAGCTGGTGGAAGATCTGATCCAAAGGTCCGTGGCCCCCGTTAAGCAGGCCTTGGCCGACGCCAACATGAAGGCTTCCGATATCGACGAGGCCATCCTCGTCGGCGGTCAGACTCGCATGCCCCGCATCCAGCAGCTGGTCAAGGACCTTTTCGGCAAGGAGCCTCACAAGGGCGTCAACCCGGACGAGGTCGTCGCTGTCGGCGCCGCCATCCAGGGCGCCGTCCTGTCCGGCGACGTCAAGGACGTCCTGCTTCTCGACGTGACCCCGCTGACCCTGGGCATCGAGACCCTCGGTAGCGTCTTCACCAAGATGATCGCCCGGAACACGACCATCCCGACTAAGAAGACCGAGGTCTTCTCGACGGCGTCGGACAGCCAGCCGAGCGTCGAGATCCACGTCCTCCAGGGCGAACGGGAGATGGCCAGTGCCAACCGGACCTTGGGGCGGTTTCATCTCGACGGCATTCCCCCGGCTCCCCGGGGCGTGCCCAAAATCGAGGTCACCTTCGATATCGACGCCAACGGCATTCTCCATGTCACGGCCAAGGACATAGGGACCGGCAAACAGCAGGCCATCACGATCACCGGCCACAGCGGGCTCGACCAAAAGGAGATCGACCGC
The DNA here is from genome assembly GCA_026393865.1 of Candidatus Aminicenantota bacterium. Lineage (GTDB taxonomy): Bacteria > Acidobacteriota > Aminicenantia > Aminicenantales > UBA4085 > JAPKZI01. Next base: position 32,752 of record JAPKZI010000043.1, on the reverse strand, counting down.
ATGGTCAAGGATGCCGAATCCCACTCCGCCGAAGACAAGAAGCGGCGGGAAATGATCGACGCTAAGAACCAGGCCGACCAGCTCGTCTATAGCCTGGAAAAACTCCTTCGCGAAAACAAGGAGCGGGTCCCCGAGGCCGAGGCCGAGAAGGTCCGGACTGAGATCGAGAACACCAAGAAGGCCATCGAAAGTGAAAACCTCGACCGGATCAAGCAAGCCACGGAAAGCCTCACCCGGGCTTCGCACAAGTTGACCGAGATGATGTACCAGCAGGCTTCCCAGGAGCAGGCCCAGCCCGGGAGCGGCGCGGAGCCGCAGGAGTCGAAGGGCCCGGGCGGGAACAAGTCCGGGAGCGACGAAGGCGAGGTCATCGACGCCGAGGTCGTGGACGACGGCAAGAAAAATTGAGGCTACAAGAACCTTGGGTTCTTGTGTATTATAGAACGCGCCGGGAGGACCGGCCATGAACAAAGACTATTATGTTGTCCTCGGGGTCGAGCGGAAAGCGGCGGTCGCCGAGATCAAGAAAGCTTATCGCAAGCTGGCCCGCAAGTATCATCCCGACCTCAATCCCGGGGACAAGTCGTCCGAGGCCAAGTTCAAGGAGATCCAGGAGGCCTACGCCGTCCTCAGCGATCCCAAGAAAAAGAGCCAGTATGATCAATTCGGCTTCGCGGGCGACAGGCCCCCGGCCGGCGGAGGTCCGCAGGGGACGTATACGTCCGGGTTCGAAGGATTCAATTTCTCCGATTCCGGGACATCCTCGTTCCGCGACTTCTTCGAGAACATGTTTGGAGGAGCCGGAGCGGGGCAGGCGGCCCAGGTCCGTCCCGAACGCGGTGAAGATCTCATTTACACGATGACCGTCGGTTTCGAGGATGCCATCCGCGGGTTGCAGACCAAGATCAAGTTGAACCGAGCGGCCAACTGCGCCGCCTGCGGCGGGACGGGCTCGGTCCAGAGCGGCCGGGCTAAGGCTTGCTCCGCCTGCGGAGGCAGCGGCCGAGCCTTTATCCAGCGCGGCTTCTTGAAGGCTTCGACGATGTGCCCGACCTGCGGAGGCAGAGGCTCCCTGCGGGGAGAAGATTGCGCCGAGTGCCGGGGACACGGCGCGGTTCAGCGGACCGAGCTCATCAACGTCCGCATCCCCGCCGGCATGGATTCCGGCTCCAAGGTCCGCATCCCGGACAAGGGCAACGCCGGACCCAACGGCGGTCCCCCGGGCGATCTCTATATCACCATCGAAGTCACCCCCCACCCGTTGTTCAAGCGGGAAGGTTCGAACATTCATATCAAGCTCCCCATCACGGTCCCCGAGGCGACGCTCGGGGCCAAGATCGACGTCCCCACGCTCGATGGCCATTCGACGATCAAGATCCCTCCGGGAACGAGATCGGGCCAGAAATTCAGGATCCGGGAGATGGGAGTGCCCTTGCCGGGCGGCCGGGCCCGGGGCGCCGAGTACGTCGAAGTGAGCATCGTTCCGCCTCCGTTCGCCGACCAGAGAGTCCGGGAGCTGATGAAGGAGCTGGAAAAGGTTTCCGGCGCAAACCCCCGGGAGGGGATGTGAGGGAACGGAGATGAAAAAACGGACATCGGGCGCGGGGGAAAAGGACACTCGGACCACCTATCATATCAGCAGCGTTTCCCGGCGCTACAACATCCATCCCCAGACGTTGCGGCTGTATGAACGGGAAGGCCTGCTCCGGCCGTCCCGCAGCGAGGGGAACACCCGCCTGTACACCGACGAGGACCTAAAACAGCTGGAACTCGTCCTCAACCTCGTCCGTGATCTGGGTGTGAACCTGGCCGGCGTCGATGTCGTCCTCAACATGCGGAAGAGGATGGAGCGGATCGAGGCGGAGGTCAACGAGCTGCTGGAATTCGTCAAAAAGGAATTCTTCTCCGGACGCGAGGACGAGTTCGAGAACAGGCGGAGCGGCCTGGTCCCGCTGACCCAGACGAAGATCGTCAAGATCGGCAAAGCCTGACGGAGGGAAGGGACGGACCCTTTCAGTCCGAAGAATGGAATGACGGACTTCGAGAAGGATATTCCCGGGGGTGGGGAAGGTTTGACCCGAGCGACATGAACTACCAGGATTACTTAGAATCGCGCAACCTCCGACTCTACTTGGAACAGATCTCCAAGTTCCCGGTTCACACCGAAGAACAGGAAAAGACGCTCGGACTGCGCATCCACCAGGGCGATCCCACGGCGATTAAAGAGCTGATCGAGGCCAATCTCCGGTTCGCGGTCTCCTACGTGAAAAAATATCAAGGGATGGGGATGAGCCTCCTCGACCTCATCAACGAAGGCAATCTCGGCCTGATCGAGGCGGCCAAACGCTTTGACCCTCACCGGAACGTCAAGTTCATTTCCTACGCCGTCTGGTGGATCCGCCAGGCCGTCATCCATGCCCTGACCCAATCGGCGCGCATTTACCATATCCCCCAGAAGCTGTCGGACCAGATCCTGCAGATGAAACGGAAAGCGGTCCAACTGAAGGCCGAACTGGGGCGGGAGCCGACCCGCGAGGAGATCGCCAAGGCCATGGGCATCTCGGCGATCGATTTGGAGGACCTGGAAATACTCGCCGCGAAGGATGTCTCGCTGAGCGACAGGTTCAACGAGGACGACCTGGCGATCGAAGAGAAGATCAGCGACGAGATCTCGCCCTCCGTGGAATACCAGATCATCAAGAGCTCCATCCAGCACCAGATCCGGGAGCTGCTCGAGGAATTGGATGAGAAGGAAGCTCTTGTGTTAAAATTGCGTTTCGGGCTGGACGACGACCAGCCCCTGACGCTCCAGGAGATCGGCGACCGGCTCCACCTGACACGCGAACGCATCCGGCAGATTGAACAGAAAGCGATGCATCGGCTGTCCCGGTCGAGCGCGCTCCGGCAGCTGAGAGGATATTTGAACTAATGACGGAAACTGTCTGCTCCCTGTGCCAGGACACGGGCTGGGTCCTCGAGGACATCGAGGGCCGCTCCGAGGCCCGGCGCTGCCGGTGTTTCCTCGAGCGCCAGGGCCGGGCCCTGCTCGAGAAGGCGCGCATCCCGAAACGCTACGAAAAATGCGGGCTCGGCAATTTCGAGATCCACGACGATTCGCACCGCGACGCGCTCAAGATCTCCAAGAAGATCGTCGATAACTATCCCGTCCAGGAGATTGGCCTCCTCTTCATCGGTCCCCCCGGCGTCGGCAAGACGCACCTGGCCGTGGCGATCATTCGGGAGCTGATGCAGCAAAAAAGCGCGCCCTGCCTGTTCTACGATTTCCGCGACCTCATCCGGGACATTCAGAGCACGTTCACCCCGGATTCCGTCCTGTCGGAATCGGATATACTGGAACCCGTCTTTGAGAGCAAGGTGCTCGTTCTGGACGAGCTCGGGGCGAAACGGTCGTCCTCTTGGGTCGAAGAGACGGTTTTTTATATCATCAACCACCGCTATAACCAGAAGAAGATGACGATCTTCACCTCGAACTTCCTCGATACCGCGGACGAAGAGGACCCCCGCCAGCCTATGTTTAAAAAGACCGAGATGAACAAAAAGGGGGATGACACCCTGATCGACCGCATCGGTTACCGCCTGCGCTCGCGGATCTACGAGATGTGCAAAGTCGTCGAGATGTGGGGGAAGGACTACCGCCGCCTCGTCAAACAGGCGAACTACCGGTTTTAGGATCCGGCTTTGAGCCGGGCGGCCAGCGTTTCGTGGTTCTGCCACATTTCATAGGGCACGTGCCGGCCGAACTGGTCCAGGAAGGACTTGATATCCCGAACCTCGTCCCGCCATTCCTCGGGCTTAACCTCTAAGAGCTTCTCCAGGTCCCGCCGGGACGTCTTCAGGCCGTCCCTATCGAAATCGTCGAGATCCGGGACGAGTCCGATGGGCGTTTCCTTGGCCCGGGCTTTGCCGTTCACCCGGTCGATGATCCATTTGATGACCCTGATGTTATCTCCGAATCCCGGCCAGAGGAACTTGCCGTTCTCGTCCGTGCGGAACCAGTTGATGGAATAGATCTTCGGGGGCTTGGTGATGAAGCCGCCCATATTGATCCAATGACGGAAATAGTCGCCCATGTTGTAACCGCAGAAGGGGAGCATGGCGAACGGATCGCGGCGCAGGACGCCGACCTGGCCGGCCGCCGCGGCCGTCGTCTCCGATCCCATCCGGGCTCCCATGAAGACGCCGTGGCTCCAGTCGAAGGCTTCGGTCACGAGCGGAACGCCCCGCGAGCGGCGGCCGCCGAGCAGGATGGCCGAGATCGGCACGCCCTGCGGATTGTCGAACTGCTTGGACAGGGTCGGGCAGTTATAGAGCGAGACGGTGAAACGCGAGTTCGGATGGGCCGCTTTCGTCCCCTTGGCCGGGTCCCACGGCTTGCCCTGCCAGTCCAGCATGTTCTTCGGCGGCCCTTCCAGGCCTTCCCACCAGGGTTCGTTGGCGTCGAGGTCGAGGCCGACGTTGGTGAAAAGGGTCGGATAGAAGTTCGAGGCCTTCAGCGTCCGGATCATGTTCGGATTGGTCTTCATCGACGTTCCGGGGGCGACGCCGAAGAAGCCCGCCTCCGGGTTGATGGCCCAGAGCCGGCCGTCCGGTCCGATATTCATCCAGGCGATGTCGTCGCCGACGGTATAAACCTTGTATTCGGGCAGGGCGGACTCCATCATGGCCAGGTTCGTCTTGCCGCAGGCCGACGGCATCGACGCCGTGACGTAGGTCACGTTCCCCTTGATGTCCTCGATACCGATGATGACCATGTGTTCGGCGAGCCACATCTGGCGCAAGCCGAGATAGGAAGCGATGCGGAGGGAAAAGCATTTTTTCCCGAGCAGGGCGTTGCCGCCGTAGCCGGAGCCGATGCTCCAGACGAGGCTGTCCTGCGGGAAATGCATGATGAACCGCCGTTCCGGGTCGAAATCGCCGACCGAATGGATGCCCTTGACGAAGGCCTCCGAATTGCCGATCTTCTTGATCGTGTGCCGGCCCATCCGGGTCATGATCCGCATGCTGACGGCGACATAGGACACGTCCGTGATCTGAATGCACGGCCGGGCGTAGGGGGAATCGGGATGGCCCATCATGTAAGGAAGGACGTACATCGTCCGTCCGCGCATCCCCCCCCGGGACAGCGCCGTCAACCGCGCCTTGGCCTCGGCCGGGTCCATCCAATTGTTGTTCGGGCCGGATTGCTCCCTTTCTGGATGGCAGACGAAGGTCAGATGCTCGGTCCGGGCGACGTCGGTGGGGTGGCTGCGGTGGAGATAGGACTTGGGCCAGTTTCGGTGGTTCAACTCGCGGAAGATGGGGTTGGCCCCGATCTTCTCTTCGCGGATGCCCTTGTCGATAAGCCGATGGGCCTCTCCCTCCGAACCGTCGCACCAGTAGACCTCTTTCGGTTGGAACAGCCGGGCCTGTTCGTCGACCCAGCGTTCAAGCGGCGTAGTCATGGTCGGTCCTTTCCTTGAGGGAAGGACACAAATAGCATAGAGGCGCCATTTTGTCAAAACGGGCAGCCAAGCGAGGTTGACCGAAGATTGAAATCCTGGTCGGTTTATGGTAATTTGATCCGGATCGCTCCCCGGTAGCTCAATAGGTAGAGCGGTTGGCTGTTAACCAATAGGTTGTAGGTTCGAGTCCTGCCCGGGGAGCCAATTTTTTTCTGCAGTTGATATTCTTCTTCTTACAAGTAGTAGTTACGTCCACCCCAATTTTGTTTTATAATTGATCCAATGAAAACTGGGGGTATTCAGTGAAAAAAATCGGAAACAATCATGCCTTCATTGATAGCCAGAATTTGAACCTTTCGATCAAAGAAATGGGTTGGAATCTGGATTTCCACAGATTCCGGGTTTATCTGGAAGATCATTATGCAATTCGGAAGGCTTTTCTCTTTTTGGGATTCGTCGCGACCAACCAAACCTAGGGACGGAACCCTTTGGATGGCCGTCCATCCGATGGTAGGGCGGGAGAGACAGACGGAATACGGGGAGCAGAACGAATGATGACGTTAAGGCAGATTGATTCGGGAGAAATCGGCGAGAACATCCCCATGTCCGTGACGTGGTATTTGTCCGATATCGGAGAGGCTAAGGGCAAACAGGAGTTGTTCACCCGCCAGGCCCCGCAAAGACTGAGAGTCCTCCGGGATCACGCCATCGCGGAGAGTGCCATCTCATCAAATCGGATTGAGGGCGTTGAGATTGACCAGTCGCGCGTGGGAACTGTTATTTTCGGCCGACCGGCTCTGCGTGATCGAAACGAACAGGAAGTCGGCGGTTACCGGGATGCCCTGAACCTGATTCACACCGAAGCGGCTAGACTGCAGGTTTCTGAAGAGACGATCTTACGGTTACACAAGATGAGTCGCGGGGAAATATGGGATGCCGGTAAATATAAGGACCAGTCGGTGGATATAATAGAGAAGTTTCCGGATGGCCGTCAGCGAGTGCGTTTTCGCAGTGTGTCTCCCGAGAAGACGCCAGAATTCACTCGCGAAATGTTGCGCATTTGGAATAATGAGTCCCGTGATCGTCGGATATCTCCAATTATTACATTAGCCGCGTTGAATCTTGATTTTCTGTGCATTCATCCATTCCGCGACGGAAACGGGCGTGTGTCCCGACTTCTGCTGTTGCTGACCTGCTACCAGATGGGCATTGAAGTCGGCCGGTACATCAGCTTGGAACGTTTGATCGAGGAGAACAAGGAGCGATATTATGAGACCCTTCTTCAGAGCTCCCAAGGCTGGCATGAAGGCAAGCACAATCCTTGGCCATACATCGGCTATTTGCTCTTTATCATCAAGAAGGCATATGACGAGCTCGAGCAGAGATCTGGAAATGTAGCCGCTGCGCGAGGAGAAAAATCGGAATTGGTCATCCAGGCCATCAAAAAGCATACCGTCGCATTTCGCCTCGTGGACATCGAGAGGGAGTGTCCCGGCGTCGGACGCGACTGGATTCGGGCCATCCTCTTCGGTCTTAAGGAGAAAGGATTGGTTGCATGCTCCGGCAAAGGGAAAGCGGCTCGCTGGCAATATTCGGGCGACTGAGTGTACTACACTTGATTAAGTGTATTATTGAGTGTATTGATTTGGATTGGAAGGATAACGCGACTGACCGAATGGCTGCCCCAAAAGAGGCGTTGCCTTTACCCTCGAATCAGTTAGGCCGATAAAATGTCGTGCGTCCGGAGCAGCTTGGACCTGACCTGAAGGCCGTAGGGACAGGCGCTCTGGCACGGCGCCGGGCACCCGGCGCAGTTCAGCGGCTTGCGCTCCGGCTTGAGCTCCGCGTAATAATCGAGGGCCTGCCGTTCCATGCCGTAATGTTCGTAGTACATGGCGAAGCGCAGGACATCGTTGACCGCGACCTGGTGAGGGCAGGCCGAAAGACAATCCCGGCAGCTCACCCGGCAATAGACGCTGTTCACTTCTTCCCGATACACGGCGAGCGTCTGGAGCGCCGCGCGGTCCAGGGGCTGTCCGGACGCGCCCACGTATTCCTCGACATGGGAATAGCTGCTCATGGTCGGGATGCAGGTGTCGAAATCCGGATTGCTCAAGACCCAGCGGATGGCGGCCTGAGAATAGCTCGTCCGCTGGTCGACCAGCGGTTTCAGGTTGCCCTGCATGCCTCCGGCAAAGATCTTCATGGCCACGGTCCCGATGCCCTTTTCCCGGACGGCCTTGACTAACGGCTCGATCTCCTTGCCTTCCATATGGTTGTACATGACCAGGACGATCTGGGCGAAGTCCGTGTCGAGGGCCTGTTTCAGCGTCTGCTTGGCGTTATGGGTCGAAAATCCCGTGAAGCGGACCTTGCCGTCCTTTTTGAGTTGGGCGTAGGCGGACATCAGCTCCTGGTTGTTGAGGGCGAGCGACAGATCATCGACATTGTGGATCATAGCCACGTCGATGCGGTCGGTCTGGAGGCGCTTGAGGCTGGCTTCGACCCGCTGGATGAAGGCGTCCTTCTCGATCTTTTGGCGGAAGTTCTGGCCGTGCTTGGTAGTGATGATGACCTTGTCGCGGACTTCTTTGAGGCCTTGTCCGACGTAGGTCTCGCCCTTCATCCGCAGATAGCTCTCGGCCGTGTCGAAATAGGTGACGCCGCATTCGCAGGCGTAGCGGAGCACGTTGGGCTCGAAGAGGGAGATCGCGCCGAAGCTGACGTCCGGGACCTTAAGCCCGGTCTTGCCGAGGTCCCTGTATTTCCTGATTTTCGGCGTCGCGGCTTCCTGGGGTCCTGAAGCGCGATGAAGCGGCTCCGCTCCGAGATGTTTCGAAACGCCGAGACCGAACAGGCCCGACGTCATGGCCGTGACGAAATTCCGTCGATTCATGCGTGACATAAGTACTCCCTTCTTTATTTTCTTTCGATCTCGATGGGGTCTAAGAGTTGGAGGGTGGAGGCCAAGGACGACATGTCCATGGCCACGAACTGGAAGACGTACGTTTCGCCGCCCCGTGGAGCGGGCGATAGGATCCTCGCCCCTTTGGCCAGCTCGCTTTGCGGGGGCATCTCGTTGGCCGCCGCGTAGAAGACGAGGCCGACGGTGAAGCCGGTCCGGCGCGGCGTGTCGCTCGTCAGCGTCAGCTTATCGCCGCTTTTCAAGCCCGCTTTCTCGATATCGGCCTTCGTCCAGTTGGTCACGATAGTCAGGCCGTTGGGCCCGGAGTTGAAATCCAGGACGTTCCCCTTGAGCCGGCCCGGAGCGGCCGCCACGGCGCCGGCGTTAACGTCGGGCTTGGCAAAGAAGTCCGCGGCGAGAGGCTGGTTGAACTTGACCTCACTGATCTCGATTAACGTGCCGCGAGTCCCGACCTGGGAACTGAACCAGGACAGCGGGATTTTTAGGCCCTCGACCTCCTCGAACGGAGCGAAGTCGTAATTGACCTCGTATTTATCGCCCTCCGGGGTCGCGCCTTGGAACACCAGCCGCTTGAGATGGAAATCATCGGCCCGGACGAAAAGATCGACCTTGAGCGGATCGGCTTTCGTCGTCAGGTGGTAGAATTTTTCCGGGCCGAAGGACTTCAAGCCATTGAAAACGAGTTCCTTCTCGAATTTCTGGAGGGTGAAGAGGCCCGCGTAGAGCTTGGCCAGAACCTGGTGCGCGGCCTTGCGGATGCCCGTCAGGTCGCTTATAACGTTCAAGGAGTTCCTCTGAACCTTATCGCCTTTGACCAGGATGACCTCGGTCACGACGGGGTCTTTGCCCGTCGTCATCTTCAGCTCTCCGGTCGACGCGGCGAAATAGCGGGTCGCGCCGGACTTGAACGAGATATTCTTGATCTGGAGCGGTTTGTCCTTTCCGCCGGCGGCCAGGATATTTTTCTCGAATACATCCTTCATGGCCAGCGGAGACTGGGCAAGGACGGATCCGGACAGGAGGAAGAGGATGAGGAGGCCGATCAGGGATCGGCGAAGGCGTCGTTTTTTCATGAAGATCTCATTCCTTTCAATTTTAGAGCCGTATTATAGCCGAGAACCGACCGCCCGCCAAACGCGATCCGGCCTCACCTGACCACGGGGGAGGGGTTCGGATTGAAGGGATTGATTCGAGCCGCCAGAGAAAACAGGAAGGGGTAGCTCTCCTTGAGGTGCAGGGCATAGGCCAGCCACTCGCCGGCGATCTGGGAGTAGGCCCGTTTGACGTCGCCGGCTAGATGGATGTAATCCGTCTCGGGCAGGTTCTCGAAGCTCTCCTCGCGCATTTCGAGCTCTTCGACGAGATGGAACACGGCCCAGAGCAGGTCGGTGAAACGGTCGTGCTCGAGGAGGTTGGGATTCTCGAGGAGACGGAGGAGGAAGGAGCGATGGCCGCTGAGGAGGCCGCGCAGCTCGCGGAGGCGCGCCGGAGACACGTGCACCTTATAAGAAAAGGTCCGGGCCGTTTCCTCCGCCCGAAGAAAGTCCTTCTTCTGCCAGCGGCCGCTGAAATCGAGCTGGCGGCCGAGCTGTCCGCCGTTCTCCACGTACTCCGAGAACCTTCTGAGCAACTCCAGGCCCACGTCGCTGAAGAAGGTCCCGATGACCATGTTGAGCTTCTTCAACAAGACCCGTTTTTCCCGGCGGGCCAGGATCTGCTCGATGACGAGGGTGACGACGAGGACGTTTATGAACAAAAAGGCGATGTCGCCGATGAGATAAATGACGATATGCCGCATGTCGCGGAAGATGACATAATGGGCGGCATAGGTCAGGAGGGAAGCGGCGATCAAAATCGCCGAGAACGAGACCCGCCATGTCCAGAATCTCTTTGCGGGGCCTTCCGTGATCGCGCATTCCTCCGGCCGGCAGCACGTCTCGCAGGTCCGTTTGAAGCCCCGATAGCTCCGGAGTTCGACCTCCGGGGCGAGAAAACCGGGCTTCACGGGCTCCTCTTTCATAAGGTCGGTGCTGAGGTATTTCTTGTTGTCGTCGGAGAACACCGTGACCACGACCGCGTCCTTGCCGAGCTCGTTCTGGATCATCAAGGCTCCCAGGAAGTTCGCCCCCGACGAGATGCCCACGGCGATCCCGAGCCGGGAGGCCAATTTCCGGGCCATGATGATCGAATCCCCGTCGTCCACGGCGACGACCTTGTCCAACCGGTCCAGCTTGACGATGGCAGGGATGAATTCGTCGGAGATCCCCTGGATGCGGTGCTTTCCGACCTTGTATCCGGTGGACATGGTCGGGGAGTTGGACGGTTCCAGAGGATAGAGCTTGATCCGCGGATTCTTTTGGCGAAGGAAGCGCCCGGTCCCCATGATCGTTCCGCCCGTTCCCACGCCGGCGACGAAGGCGTCGGGCCGCAGGCCGTGGAAATTGAGCTGCCACCAAATCTCCGGTCCCGTCGTCAGATAATGAGCTTCGACATTGTCCTCGTTCGAAAACTGACGGGGAAGGAAAGATCTCTCCGTCCGGGCGGCCAGGCCTTCCGAAAGGCGGATGCTTCCGAGAAACCCGCCTTCCTCGGGGCTGACCAGATTGATTTCGGCGCCCAAACTGCGGATGAGATTGATCCTCTCGGCGCTCATCCAGTTGGGCATGAAGATGGTCACGGGATGTCCCAGCGCGCGCCCGATAGCTGAGAAGGCGATGCCCGTGTTGCCGCTGGTCGCTTCGATGATCAGGCCGCCCGGCGTAAGCGTGCCCCGTTCGTAACCCCGCTTAAGGATATGGAAGGCCATCCGGTCCTTGATGCTCCCGGTCATGTTCAAATTCTCGGCCTTGGCGTAGAGAACCCGCCGTTCGCCGCGATAGGTGAACTCGATCGCCAGAAGGGGCGTGTTCCCGATCAGGCTGGACAGTTCGCTGATCCGGCGTTCTATTTCTTCGGTGAGTTCAGGCATAAGTGACCTCCGAGGTTTCCAATCAGGCGATCAAGAGCCTATTATTCTTATGGCGGATCCGCTTCAAAGTCAAGCCGGGAAAGCGTCCGGCGAGGAAAATTGACCGTGGGCCGATCTTCTCCTAGAATGGGAGGGACATCCCTATGATCTATCATCTGGGTCTCGGCAGCAATCTTGGGGACCGGGCCGGAAATCGGGCCCGGGCGCGCGCCAGGCTCGCCGAAGAGGGGATGGCGATCCGGAATTCCTCGACCCTCTATGAGACCGAGCCCGTCGGTCGTTCCGATCAGCCCTGGTTCATCAATCAGGTCGTCGAGGTCGAGAGCGGGCTTTCGCCCTGGGAGCTCCTCAAGACACTGAAAGGGATCGAGAAAGATATGGGCCGCGAAGTGTCCGTCACCAACGGCCCGCGGGTCATCGATCTCGACATCCTTCTGGCGGAGGACACGGTCATCCGGACCGAAGAGTTGACCATCCCGCATCCGCGCCTTGCCGAGAGGAACTTCGTCCTCGTACCGCTCGCTGAGATCGCTCCGGAGGCGGTCCATCCGGTCCTGAAAAGAACGATCAGGGAGCTGCTCAGGTGCTCAAAGGACCGCTCGCGGGTCGAAATGATCCGGTGACGGCGGCTAAAACGCGTTCTCGATATGCCGGATCGTCGGACGGCCGTCGTCATGGATCGATACGGAGACGACGTCGAACCGGCAGGGGATATCGCCGAGCCGGTTCTTGACGAGATAGCCCTGGGCGATCTTCCGGAGCTGATCCTGTTTGGCGGAGGTCACGGATTCCTCGGGAACGCCGAAGCCGGCTCTCGATCGTGTCTTGACTTCGACGAAGACGAGCGTCTTTCGGTCATAGGCGATGATGTCGATCTCCCCACGGAGCATGCGGAAGCCGCGCTCGACGATTTTGAATCTCTTTTTCTTGAGGAAACGGCCGGCCGCCTCTTCGCCCTCCCGTCCCAGCTTGATCCGGTCTATTTGAGGACCTTCCATCGCACGCCGTCTTTCGTGTCTTCGAGGACGAGGCCGGCGTCGGCGAGCTCCCGGCGGAGTTGGTCGGCCAGCTTGAAGTTCCTGTCCTTTCTCGCCTGTTCCCGGGCCTGGATCTTCCGCATCAGCTCGTCCGGAATCGTCGTTTCCCGTCGGGGAGGGAGGACCGCCAAGACCAGATCCAGAGAATGGACCAAAGCCGCCGCTTCGGCAGCGTCATCCGCGCGGAGCTTGTCCTCTTTGATCAGGACATTGATCCTCTTGATCATCTCAAAAAGGGCCGTGAGGGCCAGGGAGATGTTGAGATCGTCGCCCAATCCTTCGACGAATTTGGCTCGAGCCTCGGCCAGGATATCGGGGATCTCGGGACCTTTGCCGGCCGGGAACGGGCGGCTGTCGAGCTCATAGAGGAAGTCCCGGATCCGCCGCAGCGCGGCCTGGGCCTGGTCCAGGGCTTCAAAGGTGAAGTTCAGGACCTTGCGATAGTGCGTCGAAAGCAGGAGATAGCGAAGGGCCATGGGATCGGCCTGCCTTTTTTCGACCAGGTCCCGTAAGGTGAAGAAATTTCCCTTCGATTTGGCCATCTTCTCCCCGTCGACGATGAGATGATGGCAATGAAGCCAATAGCGGACGAAGGGGCGGTCCCAGTAAGCCTCGGACTGGGCGATCTCGTTCTCGTGGTGGGGAAAGATGTTGTCCACGCCGCCGCAATGGATATCGAACGTCGGACCGAGGTACTTGGAACTCATGGCCGAACACTCGATGTGCCACCCTGGCCGGCCCGGCCCGATCTCCGAGTTCCAGAACGGCTCGTCCTCCTTGGGCGCCTTCCACAGGGCGAAATCCCGGGGGCTCTCTTTTTCGTATTCGTCCGATTCGACGCGCTCGGTCGTCCGGAGCTCGGCGAGGTCGATCTTGGACAATTTCCCGTAGCCGGGGAAGCGGGCGATGCTGAAATAGACCGCCCCGTCCTTCCGATAGGCGAAGCCCTTGTCGAGGAGCCCCCGGATGATCCGGACCATGTCCGGGATGTGCTCCGTGGCCCGCGGATAATGGTCCGCCGGCTCGATCCGGAGGACCTTCAGATCCTCGAAGAAGGCCTGGATATATTCCGCCGTGAACGCGTCCAGGGCGATCCCCCGGCCGTTCGCCCTGCGGATCGTCTTGTCGTCCACGTCGGTGATGTTCATCACGTGGGTCACCCGAAATCCTTCGAACTGGAGAAAGCGTTTCAATAGGTCTTCGAAGATATAAGCCCGGAAATTGCCGATATGAGCATGGTCATAGACGGTCGGCCCGCACGTATAGAGCCTGACCTGCCCGGGCTCAAGGGGCGTGAACGGCTCTTTCTGCCCGCTCAAAGTGTTGAAGAATTGGATCATGCCGGATTATTATAGCGGTCTCGGGCGGAGAAATAAAGGCCGCTCTTCTCCTTCCCCCTCCGAATTGACCGTTACGCCCAAATATGACATAATTTCCTTTAATTCTCTCCATTCTCGGAAGCGAGACGCACTCATGATCAACCATGTCATCGGCATCCGGCGCGAGGACAAGAATCCGTGGGAACGCCGGGTCCCTCTCATCCCGAGCCACGTCCGCGAGCTGATGAAGGCTCACGGACTGAAGATCTGCGTCCAGCCTTCGCCGATCCGGATCTTCGCCGACGACGATTTCCGCCTGGTCGGAGCCAAGGTCCAGGAGAGCCTTTCTCCCTGCGCGGTGATCCTGGCCGTCAAGGAGATCCCCATCCATCTCTTGGAAGCCGGAAAGGCCTATCTCTTCTTTTCCCACACGATCAAGGGCCAGGCGGCCAACATGCCCATGCTCCAGAAGCTGGTCGACCTCCGCTGCACGCTCATCGATTACGAACGAATCGTCGATGAGAAAGGCCGCCGGCTCGTGTTTTTCGGGAGACAGGCGGGGGCCGCGGGCATGGTCGATACCCTCTGGGCCCTGGGCCGCCGGCTCCAGATCGAAGGCATCGACAATCCTTTTATGGAGCTCCGTCAGACGCTTCGTTATCAAAGCCTGGTCGAGGCCAAGGAAGAGATCGCTTACATCGGCGAAGAAATCCGGCATTCGGGTTTGCCCGCGGAGATGGTCCCCTTCATCGGCGGGTTCACCGGCTACGGCCATGTTTCCCAGGGAGCCCAGGAGATTTTCGACCTGCTGCCGATCGATGAGATCGAACCGGAGGAGTTCGCCTCGTTCATTTCCCGCGGCCAGTTCTCGGCCCACCGCGCGTATAAGATCGTCTTCCGGGAGGAACACATGGTCCGGCCCCGGCGGAAGGAGGAGGGCTTCGACCTTCAGGATTATTATCAGCATCCGGAAAAATACGAGCCGGTTTTGGAGGATTTTCTGCCCCATCTCACGGTTCTGGTGAACGGCATCTACTGGGCCCCGAGATATCCCCGCTTCGTCACTAAGAAATTCATCCGCGATCTTTACGCCGGAGAGGCCCGGCCTCGCCTCCGCGTCATCGGCGATATTTCCTGCGACATCCTGGGCGGCATCGAATTCACCCTTCGATCCACGGACCCCAAGGATCCGGTTTTCGTATATGATCCGGTCAAGGATGAAGCCCTCCCGGGGTTGGAAGGGCGCGGACCCGTGGTCATGGCCGTGGACAATCTCCCGGCCGAGATCCCGCTCGAATCCTCGGTCTTTTTCAGCCAATGTCTGAAACCGTACATCCCGGCCATCGCTTATGCCGATTACGGCGGAACGCCCGACGGATGCTGGTTGCCCGATCCGATCAAGAAAGCGATGATCCTGTTCAGGGGCGAGTTCAGGCCCGATTACGAATACATGAAAGCCTTTTTGAAATCTTCTTAAGGCGGGGAGGACGGCCATCAAAAAGATCCTGGTTCTAGGCGCGGGTTTCGTAGCGGGGCCGCTGGTCCGTTATTTCCTCGACCGGCCTGATACGGCCGTCACGATCGCGGATGTGGAGATCGCCAAAGCCAAGGCCTTGGCCGGAGCTCGGGGTCGAGGACGGGCGATCGCCCTCGATCTTAAGGACGAGGACGGATTGAAAAAGGAGATCTCGGGAGCGGACATCGTCGTCAGTCTCGTTCCCTATACGTTTCATCCGGCGGTGGCCCGGCTTTGCATCGCCCTGAAAAAAAATATGGTCACGACCTCGTATGCGGGCGAAGCCATGACGGCGCTGGACGGCGACGCCCGTCGGGCCGGCATCGTCATCCTCAACGAGGTCGGACTTGATCCGGGCATCGACCATATGGAGGCCATGCGGATCATCCATAGTGTCAAGGACCGGGGCGGGACGATCCTCGGTTTCACGTCGTACTGCGGCGGCCTTCCGGCCCCCGACGCCAAGACCAATCCGTTCGGGTATAAATTCTCTTGGAGCCCCCGGGGGGTGCTCTTGGCCGGGAAAAACGCGGCTCGCTTTCTCCAGGACGGCCGGGAGATCCGCGTTCCCGCCGAAGACCTGTTCGATCATTACACGATGCTGACGATCCGGGGGCTGGGCGATTTCGAGGGCTACCCGAACCGCGACTCGCTGCCTTATATTGAGCTCTATGGGATCCCCGAGACACGAACCATGTTCCGGGGGACCTTGCGCTACCCGGGTTGGTGCGAAACTCTGAAGAAAATCGCCGACCTCGGCCTGTTGGACCAGACCGAGACGGACCTCCGCGGAATGTCGCACGGGGAGTTCGTCGCCCGCCTGATCGGACGATCCGGGACCCCGGACCTGAAGGCCGCTCTGGTCGAAAGGCTGCGGCTGAAGCCGGGGTCCAAGGTCATCGACCGCCTGGAATGGCTGGGTCTTTTGAGCGGAGAGCGCCTTCCCTTTGACCAGGGCTCGGCCCTGGACGTCCTCGAAGCGCTCATGTTGAACAAACTTCAATACGGCCCGGGAGAGCGGGATATGATCGTTCTCCAACATGAATTCCAGGCCGTCGACGCCGATGGACGTCCGGATAGGATCCTGTCCACTTTGATCGATTACGGGGATCCCGGCGGCGATTCGTCCATGGCCCGAACGGTCGGCCTGCCGGCCGCCGTCGGGACCCGCCTTGTTCTCGAAGGCAAGATCCAGAGGAAGGGGGTTTGCCTTCCCATCCATCCGGAAATCTATGAACCGATATTGGAGGATCTCGAGGCGCACGGCCTCTCCTTCAAAGAAGAGCGGTCCGCCGCCGCCTGAGATCGGGGAGGGGACGATGAAAAGAAAGGCCGCCGTCGCGGGCCAGTTCTATCCCAGCCGACCCGTTGAGCTTCGCCGCATGCTCGAGCGTATGGTCGATCCCGCGGCGCGGAAGGTCAAAGCTTTGGCCGTCGTTTCGCCGCACGCCGGATTCGTCTATTCGGGACCCGTGGCCGGGGCCGTCTTTTCCTCGGTCGAGCTGCCCGACACGTTCATCATCCTGGCCCCGAGCCATCGGCCCATCCGGTCCTTGTTCGCTCTCATGAACGAAGGAGAATGGGAAACCCCCTTGGGAACGATCGGGATCGCGGCCGATCTGGCCGATGCGATCCTGGCCTCTGCGGAATCGGCCAAAGCGGACCCGGCCGCTCACTCTGCCGAACATTCGCTCGAGGTCCAGCTGCCGTTCATCCAGTTCTTCAAGGCGGAATTCAAGATCGTCCCGATCAACATCTCCTCTCTCGCCTCCTTCGCCGACCTGGAAGATCTCGGCACGGCCGTGGCCGCGGCGATCCGAGCTCAAAAAAAGGACGTTCTGATCGTCGCCAGCACGGACATGAGCCATTATCTCAGCCGGGCGGAGGCCGAACGGAAGGACACGCTGGCGATCCGGAAGATTCTTGCTCTCGATCCGCGCGGGCTCTTCGATATCGTTGCCGCGGAAAATATCAGCATGTGCGGGTTTCAGCCGGTCACGGCCGCTTTGATCGCCGCCAAGACGCTCGGAGCCCGCAAGGCCGAGCTCGTCAAATACGCCACGTCCGGCGACGTCACGGGAGATGACCTCCAGGTTGTCGGCTATGCCGGCCTCCGCATCCTATAAATTGACACCGCGTCGAGTCCGGCTATAATATCCTACGGAATCACGATGAAAAACATGGGCCTCCGCGACAAGGACCGGATCGTCCTGAAAATGACCGTGGAGCAGTACCTCAAGATCGGCAAGCCCATCAGCTCGGGTTTTATCCATCAGAAAAGGAGCCTGCCCGATTCGCCCGCCACCATCCGCAACATCATGTCCAAGCTCGAAGAGCTGGGCTTTCTCTCCCAGCCGCACGCCTCGGCCGGCCGGGTTCCGACGGACCGGGGACTGCGGTTCTATGTCGACAACCTGCTCGAGGAGGCGCCCCTCTCCCTCGACCAGATGAGCCTGCTGACGAACGACGTTTCGATCAAAAAAGGGGACCTCCACTCGGTCCTACAGCAGACCTCGCGGCTCCTGGCCGACCAGTCGGACAGCCTGGGGTTCGTCCTCTCCCCGCGGATCTCCAAGATCCATTTTCACCATGTCCGGTTCATCAAGATCGCCGAGAACAAGGTCATGATCATCCTGGTGACGGCGTTCAACCTCGTCCTGACCGAGATCGTCTCCACCGATCCCCCGTTCAGCCAGTCCGATCTCGATCGGTCCTCCCAATACATCAACCAGAATTTCAACGGGAAGACCCTGGTCGCCGTCCGCGACTATTTGATCGGCGAGCTGCCCAAATTCAGGTACAAATTCGAACAGGCTTTCAACAAGCTGATGGCGCTCCTCAAGGATTCGATCGTCCAGGAGGACCAGGATGCCGCCATCATCCTCCAGGGCGCGGCCAAGCTGATCGACAAGTTCGGCGCTTTCGACCTGGAGCGGATGAAACGGCTTTTTCAGAATTTCGAAGAGAAGGCCAACCTGGCCAAGCTGATCTCCGATTTTATCTCGCTCGACCGGGTCAAAGTGCTCATCGGCGACGAATCCAACCTGCCTGTCATCTCCGAATGCGCGCTCATCCTGTCCCATTACGGAGATCAAAACCAGGTGCTGGGGTCACTCGGCATCATCGGGCCCAAGCGTCTCCCGTATAAGAAGATCATCCCCCTCGTCGACAGCATCGCCAAGAGATTAAGCCGGACGATCAGTCAAAATCAATAGCAAAGGTCATGACAGCCATGGATTTCAAAGACAACAACGATCCAAGCGCGAACGGGGCAAAGCCGGACGCGCCCGCGCCCGCGGACAAGCCGTCGGCTTCGACACGGAGCGGGGAAGGCCCCGAACCGGCGGCGGAGATCCCCGGGGAGGGCGTTCGGCCGGCCGAAAAAGACTATAAAAAACACGAAAAAGGCGATCACGAGGACGCCCGCGCCCTGAAGGGCAAGCTGAAAAAGAAAGAGCACGAGATCAAGCACCTCCGGAAGGAGAACGACGATCTCGGGAAAGAGTTCGGCGATCTCAAGGACAAGTACCTTCGCGCCGCGGCCGAGATGGACAACCAACGGAAACGGCTCGAGCGGGAAAAGAACGATTTTTACCAGTTCGCCCTGACCGATCTTCTGAAGGAGTTGCTGGCGGTCCTCGACAATTTCGAGCGCGCCTTGAAGAGCCGCGAGGATCAAACGGACAGCCAAAGCTTCCATGAGGGCATCGAGCTCATCCGCAAGCAATTCTTCGATCTGCTCTTGAAACGGGGCGTGACGCCTCTCGACGGGCCGGACAAGAGGTTCGATCCGGCCGTCCATCAAGCCGTCCTGACCGAGGAGTCCGAGGCGGTGGACGAGCCCGAGGTCGGGGAGATCCTCCAGAAGGGGTATCGGCTCAACGAACGCCTCTTACGGCCCGCCCTGGTCAAGGTCATCGTTCCCAAAAAGAACTAGCATGGGACCCGTCATCGGTATCGATCTCGGCACGACCTACTCCTGCATTGCCCATCTCTCCGGAGACCAGCCCCGGGTCATTCCGAACCTCGAGGGATCGTCGACCACACCCTCCGTCGTCGGTTTCACGTCGGCCGGGGAAACGGTCATCGGCGAAACCGCCGTGCGGCAGGCTCTGACCAATCCCGAGAAGACCCTCTTCGCCGTCAAGCGACTGATCGGGCGGAAATTCCGATCTGAAGAGGTGCAGAAGGCCGCCGCCCGGCTGCCTTATAAGCTGGCCGAAGCGCCCAACGGCGACGTTCTCATCGAGATCGGCCGGGAACGGATCACGCCCCAGGAAGTCTCGGCCATGATCCTCGGCTATCTGAAGACCAGCGCCGAGTCCTATTTCGGCGAGGACGTCCACGACGCCGTTATCACCGTTCCCGCCCACTTCGGGGACCACCAGAGGCAGGCGACGCGGGACGCCGCCGTCATTGCCGGATTGAACGTCCTGCGGGTCATCAACGAACCCACCGCCGCCGGTCTGGCCTTCGGCCTCGGCCAGAAAAAGAACGGCAAGGTCGCCGTGTTCGATCTGGGCGGCGGAACATTCGACATCTCCCTTCTCGAGATCCAAAACGGGGTCTTCCATGTCCTGGCAACCAACGGCGATTCCTACCTGGGCGGCGCGGACTTCGATCAGCGGATCGTGGACTGGCTCCTGAATGAGTTCAAAAAGGACCACGCCATGGACCTGATCTCGGACAAATTCGCTCTGCAGAGGGTCCGCGAGGCCGCGGAGCGGGCCAAGCGCGAGCTGTCCTTCACCAACGAGACCGAGATCAACCTTCCCTTCATCCTGGCCCTCCCCAAAGAATCCCTCCATCTCCGGAAAACCATGACCCAGGCGCTCCTCGAAAGCTTGACGGGCGACCTCGCCCAAAAAACTCTGCCTCTGATCCAGCAGACGCTCGATGAGGTTCGGCTCAAGCCGGAAGCCATCGACGACGTCCTTTTGGTCGGAGGACAGACGCGCATGCCGCTCATTCGGCGCCGCGTCTCCGAATTCTTCCACAAGAGGCCCAATGACAAAGTCCATCCGGAAGAAAGCGTGGCGCTCGGCGCGGCTATCCAGTCCGGGATGCTGTTCGGGGAACTGAACGACATCGTCCTGCTCCTCGACGTGACCTCGCTGGCCCTCGGCATCGAGACCGAACTCGACGGCTTTGAACGGATCATCGGCAAGAACACCACGATCCCGGTCAAAAAGACCAAATCCTTCACCACCGTCGACAACAACCAGCGCCAGGTCCTCATTCACATCCTCCAGGGGGACGCGCCGCGGGCCTCGGAGAACGTGTCCTTGGCCAAGTTCGAACTTGTCGGCATTCTCCCGGCCCCGGCCGGCGTGCCCGAGATCGACGTCACCTTCGAGATCGACGCGAACGGCCAGGTCAAGGTCGCGGCCAGAGACATGGCGACGGGGAAGGAGCAAATGATCTCCGTCCAGCCGTCGTCGGGGCTGAGCAAACAGCAGGTGAGCAACCTCGTCAAGAAACAGCGGGACAAGAAAGACAAAGACGCCGTCCATGAATAAAATAGATTATTATGACGTGCTGGGCGTTCCCCGAAACGCCTCGCCCGAGGAGATCAAAAAAGCTTATCGCCAAATGGCGTTGAAACATCACCCGGATCGTAATCCGGGCGATAAAGGGGCAGAGGAACGCTTCAAAGAAGCAGCCGAAGCTTACAGCGTCCTCGGCGAGCCGCAGAATCGGTCCCGGTACGACCAGTTCGGCCACCAGGGATTGAGGGGCGAGACGTTCTCCGGCTTCAATTCGACGGTCTTCGAGGATTTCGAGGACATCCTGGGCAATTTTTTCGGCTTCAACTTCGGCGACCTCTTCGGGGCCGGAACGCGCCAGCGGCGCCATCAGCCGCAGCGCGGCCGGGACCTGGCCTTGGAAATGGAGATCACGCTCGAGCAAGCGGCGGCCGGCGTCGAGAAGGAGATCTCGCTCAACCGGGAAGAGCCTTGCCCCGTCTGCCAAGGCACGCGCATGAAGCCGGGCAGCAAAAAAGGGGCCTGCCTCGCCTGCGGCGGCCGCGGCCAAGTCCGCCATCAACAGGGCTTTTTCATCATGGCCCGGACCTGTTCTCATTGCGGCGGCAGCGGCGAGATCATCACCGCGCCGTGCGAGGAGTGCCGCGGGGCCGGCCACATCCGCCGAAAGAACGAGCTTCGAGTCCGCGTCCCCGCCGGCGTCGAGGACGGCTCCCGGCTCAGGATCTCGAATGAAGGCGAAGCCGGCGAGCGGGGGGCAAGCAAGGGAGATCTGTATGTCGTCATCAAGGTCAAGAAACACGATTTTTTCGAGCGCGAGGAGAACCATCTGATCTGTGACATCTCGATCTCTTTCGTTCAAGCCTCGCTTGGGGTCACGGTGGAGATCCCGCTTTTCGAAGGCGGCGAGAAGGTGAGGATCCCGCCGGGGACGCAGGCGGGAGAGGTCATCCGCCTCAAGGGCCGAGGGCTCAAGGACCTGGAAAGCCGCCGCCTCGGCGACCTCTTCGTCAAAGTCCATGTCCAGACGCCCGGGGACCTCTCCAAGGACGAGAAGGTCCTCTTGCGGCGGCTGGCCGAACTTCGCGGCGAGAGTCTGGAATTCATCGATCGGGAGACCGTGAGGAAACAGAAGGCTCGTGGGCCCGAGAGTCGCCATTGACATCGAACCTGTTTTTCATCGAGAAGAAAAAGATCAACGGCCGCCGGATGGTCCTTGAAGGCCCGGAGCACCATCACCTGTTTCGCGTGGTCCGTTCCCAACCCGGCGATATCGTTCGGTTTTTCGATGAGGACGGGGACCGCTACGAGGCCCGCATCGAGACCATCGGAACGGCCCGGACCGAACTCGTTCTCTTGGCGAGGACGGGTCCGGCGGAACGCCGGACGCGGATCATCCTCGGTCAAGCCCTTCTCAAATCGAAAGCCATGGACCTGGTCGTTCAAAAAGCGGCCGAGTTCGGCCTTTTCGCGGTCGTCCCGATCGTCGCCTCCCGATCGGTGGCCAGGATCGAAGAAGGCGGCGGGAAAAAGATCGAACGCTGGACGAAGATCGCCCGGGAGGCGTCCAAGCAATCGAAATGGGGTTTAATGCCCCGGATCCATCCCCCCCTGAATCTGGCCGCGTTCTTACGAAGCCGGGGGGCTGGCCTCGCCTTTTTCCTCAGCGAGAACGATGGGCGCCCTCTGCGCGATGTCGTCGCCGGTGTCGCCGAAAGGCCTCCCGCGGAAGCCGCGGCCTTGATCGGACCTGAGGGGGGCTGGACCGGGGAGGAGGAATCCCTGATGATCGAGGCGGGCCTTGAGGCCGTCAGCCTGGGCCGGGCGATCCTTCGCGCGGAGACCGCGGCCATCGCGGCGGCGGCCATCTTATCCCATTTCTGGATCTCATAGCATGTTCCTTCAAGGACAAAAGGTCGGGAAATACGAAATCATCCGCTCTCTCGGCAGCGGAGGGTTCGGTTCGGTCTTCCTGGCCAAGGACACCTGGCTGGACATCAAGGTCGCCATTAAGGTTCCCCATAAACAGTCTCAGGAGCTCTTCAAACTTTTAAAGGAGCCACGGCTCCAAGCCGCCCTCAACCATCCCAACATCGTCCGCATGATCGCCGCCGAAAAGGAAGACAAGACGTTCTTCATGGTCATGGAATACGTCCGGGGCAAGACCCTGGAGAAGATCCTCCAGAAGGAAAAGATCCTCGAGGTCGGCCCGGCGATGGACTATACCAAGCAGCTGTGTGCCGGCGTGGACCATGCCCACAAGAACAAAATCATCCACCGCGACCTGCGGCCGTCGAACATCATCGTTTCGGAGGACGGCACGGTCAAGATCACCGACTTCGGAACATCGGCCTGGCTCCAAAACGTCCCCTATGCCTCGACCCGGATCGGTTCGCCGCCCTACATGGCGCCCGAGCAATTCCAGGGCAAGGCCACGTTCGCCTCCGATATCTATTCGATCGGCTGTATTCTTTACGAGATGATCATCGGACGGCCGCCGATCTTCGATCCCGACCCGTTCAAGATCCTGGAAAGAGCGCAGGAGGGGAAGATCACCCCGCCCCGGCTGAAGAACACCCAAGTCCCCCGGGAGCTTGACGAGATCATCATGAAATGCCTGGCCTCTAAGCTCGAGGTCCGCTACCAACGGCCTTCCGAGATCATCCGAGCCTTGAGCGAGATCAAGGGGGAGAAACATCATGGATCCGAGATCGATGATATCCTCGGCCGGATCCGGGCCCGCGAGCGGGCCGCGGCCGCGCCCTGTTGGAACTGCCGACGGCGCCTGCCTCTTCGGGCCAAGGTCTGTCCCTATTGCGGCGAATCGGTTTGACGAACGGCCGCCATTCTAGTTAAGATAGCAACTCTCCGAACGTGAATCAAAGGAGCCTTCAATGAGCCCATTCCGCGAAGACAGCATCGTCTGGATGAACGGCCGTCTCGTCCCTTGGAAAGAGGCCACGATCCCCATCGCTTCGCACGTGGTCCACTACGGAAGCTCGATCTTCGAGGGTTTCCGAGCCTACGCCAACTCCAAGGGCACGGCCCTCTTCCGCCTCGACGCCCATACCAAGCGTCTCTATAATTCATGCAAGATCTACCGGATGACCGTCCCTTACACCCAGGAGGAGTTCAACCAGGCGATCATCAAGACCGTCGAGCTCAACAAGCTCAAAGAATGTTATGTCCGGCCCCTTGTCTACAGGGGATATGGGGCCCTCGGCGTGGATCCTTTCCCGAATCCCGTCGAGTGCGCCATCCTGGTTTGGGAATGGGGAAAATACCTGGGCGACGAGGCCCTCGAACGCGGCGTGGACGTCAAGGTCTCGACCTGGCTGAGAATGGCCCCGAATTCCTTCCCGGCCCTGGCCAAGACCGGCGCGAACTACATGAATTCCCAACTGATCAAGATGGAGGCCAAGCTCGAAGGATACGCCGAGGGCATCGCCCTGAATATCCGCGGCCATATCAGCGAGGGCAGCGGCGAGAACATCTTTCTGGTGATGAACGGGACGATCTACACGCCGCCTCTGTCGTCCTCCATCCTTCCGGGAATCACCCGGGATTCCGTGATGATTCTGGCTCGGGAGACGGGATTCAAAGTCATCGAAGAAACGCTCCCGCGGGAAATGCTGTACGTCGCCGACGAGGTCTTTTTCACGGGCTCGGCCGCCGAGATCACGCCCATCCGGTCGGTCGACAAGATCGTCGTCGGCAGCGGCGCCTGCGGACCGGTGACCAAACGCCTCCAGGAGGAGTTCTTCGGGATCATCAAGGCCGAAAAAGAGGATCGCCATCGCTGGCTGACGTACGTCAAGATTTGAAGGGGCGGAGGAGCCCATGAACATCGACGACATCCTGAAGATCGCGATCGCCATGGACGCGTCCGACATCCATCTGAAAGCGGGCGGCCGGCCTTTGGTCCGGGTCAACGGCATCCTCATCCCTCTCGAACCGTTCCCGCCGCTTTCGCCGAAGGACACCGAAGCCCTGGCGGATCAGATGATGACCGAATCCCAACAGAGGAGATTCAGGCAGGATTTGGATCTGGACCTCGCCTACAGCCTGTCCGGATACGGCCGGTTCCGCGGGAGCGTCTTCCAGCAGAGAGGATCGGTCGCGATTGCCCTCCGGAGCATCCCCTTCGAGATCAAGCCCATCCGGGAGCTGCACCTGCCAGAAGTCATCGAGAAGATCGCCGGGTTCGAACGCGGCCTTGTCCTGGTGACGGGTTCCACGGGGAGCGGCAAGACGACGACCTTGGCCTCGATCATCGATCACATCAATACCTACCGGCGGAAACACATCATCACCATCGAGGACCCGATCGAATTCCTTCATAAGGACAAGAAGAGCACGATCTGCCAGCGGGAGGTCGGCTGGGACGTCCAGGACTTCCCCCGGGGCCTCCGGAGCGCGCTCCGCGAGGACCCCGACATCATTCTCGTCGGCGAGATGCGCGATATCGACACCATCGAGACCGCCCTGATGGCGGCCGAGACCGGCCACCTCGTCATCAGCACGGTCCATACCCTCGACGCCCCCGAAACCGTCAACCGGATCGTATCGGTTTTCCCGCCGCACCAACAGCGCCAGGTCCGGATCCAGCTGGCCAGCATCCTGACCGCCGTCATTTCCATGCGGCTCATCCAACGCCTGGACGGCAAGGGCCGGGTGCCGGCGGTCGAAGTGATGATCACGACTCCCTATATCCGGGACTGCATCCTGGACCGGGACAAAACCGCTCTCATCCGGGACACCATCGCCTCCGGCGTATCCCAGTACGGCATGCAGACCTTCGACCAGTCGCTCTATTATCTATTTAAAGAAGGCTACATCTCCTTCGAAGAGGGGATCCTGCACTCGACGAGCCCGGACAATTTCCGCCTGCGCGTCCAGGGCATCCAATCGGCCTCCGATATCGCCCTGGAAGAGATGGAGAAGAAAATGGGCCGGACCGTCGGTCCCCAGGCGGAAAAGAAAAAAGGACGCCCGTGAACGCTCAAAACATCCGGCGGACCTTTCTCGATTATTTCGCCGGGAAAGGCCACAAGGTCCTGCCCAGTTCATCCTTGCTCCCCAAGGACGATCCGACCATCCTGTTCACGAACGCCGGCATGAACCAGTTCAAAAACATTTTCCTCGGCCTCGAGAAACGGAGCTACAAGCGGGCCGCCACGGTCCAGAAATGCATGCGGGTCAGCGGCAAGCACAACGACCTGGATCAGGTCGGCCGGACGCGAAAACACCACACCTTCTTCGAAATGCTGGGCAATTTTTCGTTCGGCGATTATTTCAAAACGGAGGCCATCGTCTTCGCTTGGGAGCTCATGACCGAGGTCTTCGGGTTGCCCAAGGACCGGCTTTACGTGACGGTCTACGAAGAGGACGATGAATCCTTCGGACTCTGGAACCGGGAGGCCGGCGTGCCCGCGGAGAGGATCTTCCGCCTGGGCAAGAAGGACAACTACTGGGCCATGGGCGACACGGGACCCTGCGGCCCGTGCTCCGAGCTCCATTTTGATCTCGATCCTTCTCTCGAACAGGGATCGCCCCGCGAACTCATCGAGACAGGGAGCGACCGCCTGGTCGAGCTATGGAACCTCGTCTTCATGCAATTCGACCAGGATGCGGCCGGGGTCATGCATCCCCTGCCGAAGCCCTCGATCGACACGGGCATGGGTTTGGAGCGCATGGCCGCCGTCCTCCAAGGGAAAACGAGCAACTGGGAGACGGATCTGTTTTTCCCTCTGATCTCGCGGATCTCGGAGCTCTCCGGCCGGGAATATCCCACGCGCGACGAGGGCGATGTTTCCGTTCGAGTCATCGCCGACCATACGCGCGCGATCTCCTTCCTGATCGGCGACGGGATCATGCCGGCCAATGACGGCCGGGGATATGTCCTCCGCCGGCTCATCCGCCGGGCCTTCCGCCACGGCAATCTGATCGGTATCGAAAAGCCGTTTGTCTATACTCTCATCGGCGTCGTCAGCGACATCATGAAGGACGCTTACCCCGAACTCCTCGCCTCCCAGGACTTCATCTCGAAAATCTGCCGGGCCGAGGAAGAACGATTCGCCCAAACCCTTATCTCCGGCCTGCGCTATTTCCATCACTACGCGCAGGAAGCCAAGCAGCTGGGGTTGAAAACGTTGGCCGGAGAGGCGGCCTTCAAGCTCTACGACACATTCGGATTCCCGTTCGATCTGTCCCAAGAACTGGCCCAGGAAGAGCATTTGAACGTGGACGAAGTCCGATTCAAGGAGGAGCTTGAAAAGCAGAAGGAACGGGCCCGGCAGACCTGGAAAGGCGATTCCCAATCCATGGAACGGAAGGTCTACGAAACTCTCCGGAATATCCGGCCGCGCTTCGCCGGATACGACCGCGATCGGATTTCCGAGGCGAGAGTGGCCGCCTTGATCAAGGGCCGTGACCGCGTCTCCGAGATCCGCGAGGGAGAAGAGGGCGAGGCCGTCCTCGACCTCACCCCGTTCTACGCCGAAGCGGGGGGGCAGGTCGGGGACACGGGCTTGTTGAAGAACGCCCATTTTTCGGCGATCGTGGAAAACACCTACTATCCGGCCCCCGAGCTCATCAGCCATAAGATCCGGGTCCTGTCCGGAAGCGTGAAGGAAGGCGATGTCGTCGAGGCGGCCACGGATGCCGGCCGACGGAGGGCCGTCCGCGACAACCATACCGCGACCCATCTTCTCCATGCCGCGCTGCGCCGGGTCCTCGGCGAGCATGTCCGACAGTCCGGCTCGCTCGTCTCGCCCGTACGCCTGCGCTTCGATTTCACCCATTTCCAGCCGGTTTCGTCCGGTGAGCTTCGCCGGATCGAAAATCTGGTCAATGAGAAAATACGGGAGGATATCCCCGTCCATATAAAGGAGACCACGCTCGAGGAGGGCACGAAGGAAGGAGCGACGGCCATTTTCGAGGAAAAATATGGAGAGAAAGTCCGTCTGGTGGCCGTCGGCGGATTCAGCAAAGAGCTGTGCGGCGGAGCTCACGCCCCGACGACCGGCGAGATCGGCCTGTTTAAGATCGTCGCCGAAACGAGCGTGGCCGCCGGGATGCGCCGGATCGAGGCCCTGACCGGAGCGGAAGGGCTGACCTATGTCCAGGATTCGGAGGATCTCCTCCACGAGGCCGGTCTGGCCCTGGGGACAGCGCGAAAGGACCTCGTGGCCCAGATCGAGAAGCTCCAGGAGAGCCTCAAAGAAAAGGACCACGAGCTTAAACACCTGCGGCAGAAGATTCTTCAAGGAAAGTTTGAAAGACCCGGAGAGGACATCAAAACCGTCAAAGGCGTCTCCGTCCTTGTTCAGAAGATCGAAGGGCTGGATCCGGAAGAGGCGCGGGGACTCGCGGACACTTTGAAACAGAAGATCGGCTCCGGCGTGATCGTTCTCGGCTCGGCCCAGGGGGAGAAGGTCTTCCTCGTCGTCGGCGTCACCAAAGACCTGACTTCGCGCCTGTCGGCCGCCGATCTCATCAAGCGATTGGCGCCTCTCATCGGCGGCGGGGGAGGCGGCCGCCCCGATTTCGCCCAGGCCGGGGGGACGAAACCCGGGGAACTCGACCGCGCCCTGAGGGAAAGCCTGGCTGTCATCGAAAATACCCTTTAATATCACCCCTAAAGGGGATTGATGGATGCGGAGAAACGGAATATCATAGGGGTGATCATGAGCGCTCAACATCATCGCTTTGTTTCGGCCCCGCTAATAGCCTTCCTCGTCTTGATTTCGGCCGCGGTGGCTTCGCCATTTCCGACCAAATACGACACGATCATCCAGTCGGTCGCGAGCCGATACCGCGTGGACACGGCCCTCGTCCATTCGATCATCGCCGCGGAGTCGAACTACAATCGATATGCCGTGTCCGATAAAGGCGCTCAAGGCCTCATGCAGCTCATGCCCGAGACGGCCCGGGACTACGGCGTCCGGGACGTCTTCAACGCGGCCGACAATATCGAGGGAGGGGTGAAGTTTATCAAATTCCTCCAGGCCAAATATCCGAACCAGCCCGATCTGGTCCTGGCCGCTTATAACGCCGGTCCGACAGCCGTCCAGAAACACGGCGGTGTGCCCCCCTTTCCCGAGACGAAGACCTATATCGCCAGGGTCAATCGCTATCTTCGGCAGGCGCCCAAGACGAAAAAAACGGAGATCTTTGTCTTTCGGGATAAGGAGGGGAGGCTCGTGATCACGAACGACATCCGCCTCGTCCCGCCCGCCGAGGGGCAGGGGCCTTGACCTCCGGGACGGACGAACGCTTTACATATATCCTTTGATCAACAGGCTCTGAGGGACCATCTCGAACGTCGCGGGCAGGGTTCCGAGTTGCTCCCCGTCGAACTCCAGCAGGACCGTTTCGCCCTCCTCGGGAACGGCTTCGATCCGCCGGCCGCGGAGAAGAGAAATCTTGGGATGGCTGAGATGGGTCCCGTTCATGAGCTTCCATCCATTCAGGCAGAACTCGAGGAATTTCATGCTCCGGACATAGACGAAATCGAAAAGGCCGTCGTCGAGCCTTGCATCCGGGGCGATCTTCATCCCTTTTCCGAAGATGCGGCCGTTGGCGACCGCGCCGATGAGGTATTCGTCTTTCGGCAGGTCGCGGTCGTCCACCTTGATGCGGATGCGCTTGTTTTTGTATTGGATCATCGTCGAGACCAGACAACGGACGTAGGACGAGGCCTTCCGCTCGAGCCGCTTCTGGTTCACCTTCCGGACGACCTCTCCGCCGAGACCGAAATCGGCCACGTTGAGGAAGAACCGTTCTTCGACGCCGCCGGCGGCCGTCCGGAAGGTCACCTTGCCGACGTCCATCGCGTTCGAGGGCGCCTCGGTGATCACGGTCAACGCGTCCTTGAGGCGTTTCGGGATCTTGAGGCTGCGGGTCAGATCGCAGCCCGAGCCGGAGGGAACGATTCCCAGGGTCGCCGCGGGATTGATGATCCTCTTGTCCTCGTAAAAGCCGTTGGCGATCTCGTTCATCGTCCCGTCGCCGCCGACGCCGATGACGAGGTCCGTGCCGTCTTTGATGGCGGCGCGGGTGAGCTCGATGGCGTGGAGCGGCTTTTCGGTAAATTCGAATTTGAAGTCCTTGATGAAATGCCGGATACCCTCGCGGATCTGAGCCCATCGTTTACGGGTCTGGCCTTTGGCCGATTCCGGATTGACGATGACCTGGGTTTTAAAGCGTTTCATGGCAGTGGGGGAGGCGGGGCTTGAGGTGGGGGAGAACCTTGAGGGGCGGGCGTCGTTTTTTTGCCGAAGAGGGCCGCGCCGATCACTCCGCCCAGGGCTCCGAAGGCGGCGAAGACCACCGCGGCGATGAGCAGACCGCCGAAGAACCAGGCGATGGAAACGGGCCCGTCTCTCTGAGTGAGGTAATCGTTCCACTGGGCGGGCATTTGGTCCAAGTAGGCGCCGAGACGCTCGATGAGCCGTTTGGTAAAAGCCGAGTTCACGGCTTGAAAGGGAATGCTGACAAATGAATCCACCACGGCCGCGACGACGCCGGTAAAGGCTCCGACCAGGGCCCCATCGCTGGATTTCAAGGACACAGGGGAGTCTTTGGCCAGAAGAGAGGCGGCCAGGGCGGCGCCGACGATGATCCACAAGCAACACAGGCAGTTGAGCAAAGGGATCCCCGACAGGATCCCGGCGGCCGCGCCGCCGATGAGAGCGGGCCTGAGCAAACGTGGTTTTTGACCGTTCATCCGTCTCTCCTCTCGGCGACCGGCCTCCTCGCGTCCGTCACCGGTGTTTCTTATTCTATTTTTTATGAACCTCTAATGCAAGTTCGCCCAATCCGGTCAGGAAATAGAAGGGCAGGATCAGTCCCCAGAGAAATCCGAGGAAAAAGCGGACGAGATTGGACGTGGCCCACAGGCCCAGCACATTGGCTGCGGTGTCGAGAACGATGGGGGCGGAGAGGGCCAGGAGGAAGGCCGTTCTGGGGAGGCGGACGCCGGCGAAATCCCGGCGGATAGGATAGAGAACCATTCCGCCGAGAAAGCCGACATAAATCCCCAGACAGCGGGCGCAGACGGCCAAGGGGAAGCCGAAAAGCTCGAACGAACGCCCCGGGACCTGATGGCAGAGCGGGGAGAAGCAGGCGTAAAGGTAAGGGGATAAGCGGCTGGACCGGCTGCGGAGCCAGGGCGCCATGATGATCGCGGCCAGCCAGATGAGGATGCCGGCCAGCGTCAGGACATATATGAAAATGAGCCTGCGTTCATTTCGCACGAGGCGACATCCTCAAGCGGTCCGTTTCATCCGGAGGTAAAAAAGGGCGACGACGATAATCAGAAAATTGACCGTCGGCACGGACCAGCTCATGAATTGCCCGTAGAGCCGCCGTCCGAGCAGATCGTAGAGCGAGAGGGCGATGACGGCCAGGTCGATCGTAAGCAGGATCTTCCAGGGCCGGGGAAAAACGGCGAAATGGCGGAGGATGAGGACGACGGCCAGAAAGGCGGAGAGAAACGTATAATCCCAGCCCAGAGGCGAGAGGAGAGGGATGAAGACGATCAGCAGGGCGCACTCCATTACGGCCGGCCTGGGCGCGCTTTTCCCGCGGAGAATGAAGACCAGGGTCAAGACGGCCAGGAGAGCAACGGCCGCTCCGAAGAGAATGACCGCGAACGTCGAGTTCTCCGTCCATTTATTCAGGCAAGCCAGGAGCGAGACATTGTCCTGAGACGTGATCAGCGCGGACGTGGATTCGGAGAGGCTGGTGACCCATTCCCGGATGACGGTCCAATTGCCTTGAACGCCGTAAAAGAGGGCGGGGACGAAGAGCGACGCGGCCAGGACGGTGGTCCCCGCGGCGAGCGCCCGCCACTTTCGTTTGAGGATGAAATAAGGGAGAAAGATGACGGCATAGGGCTTGAGGGCGGCGGCCAGACCCCAGAGCAGACCGGCTGTCCCCTCCCCGCCGGGGGATGGCGCGTCCTCATGCTTGACCAGCAGCCAGGTCATGACCATTAGGATAGCCGTGATTACGGCGTTGATCTGACCGAGTTGAAGCTCCCGGAGGAATAACTTAGCCAGAATGAGGAAAGAGAGAAAGGCCCCCAGGACCGCTTGGTCCGCTTCGAAGGCCGCGAGTTTCAAGGAGACGCCGATGAGCGTCCCGATCGAAACCAGGATCAGGGCATACCACACGCCTTTGGCCGCGGCCATAGGCAGGAACGAGAGGGGAAGATAGACAAGCGCGGAAAAAGGGGAGTATTTGAATTGCCAATGCCCGTCGTTTTCCCATCCTGGATCGGGTTTCCACGGGCGGTAGATGGTTTCGCCCTGGCCGAGGCGGAGGCCCGCCGTGTAATTGACCTGGAAATCGTGCATCTCGTTTTTGACCTTGACCAGGAACAGAACGAGAAACAGGAGAGTCGCCGCCAGGACCAGGACGAGCCGCGATTTCTTCGGGATGGCCATGGATGTTCATGCTACTCCGGCCCAAAAATTCTGTCAATAAAACGATCCCTTTAACAAATAAAAAGACACAATACTTGTTCTCCTATAGAATATTATGAAGACACATGAAAGTATTAAAGAATGCCATGGTCAGGAAACCCAGCCGGAACCTGGCCCAGGGGCTGTCCACGGCCGGCTTGGGCCCTCCCATCTATGAAAAAGCACTGGCCCAACATGTCGCTTATATTGCCGCTTTGCAATGCTGCGGACTTGTGGTCACGATTCTCGAAGAGGACGATCGATTTCCCGATTCGGTTTTCATCGAGGATACGGCCATCGTCTGCGAAAATACGGCCGTCATCACCCGTCCCGGCGCCCCCAGCCGCCGGGGAGAGGAGAAGGCAGTGGCCGAGGCTTTGCGGCGGTTTTATAATCGTCCGGAAAATATTGTCGCTCCCGGTACTCTGGAGGGCGGGGACGAAGAGCGACGCGGCCAGGACCAGGATGAGCCGCGATTTCTTCGGGATAGCCATGGATGTTCATGCTACTCCGGCCCAAAAATTCTGTCAATGAAACGATACCTTTAACAAATAGAAAGACACAATA
>JAPKZI010000051.1 GCA_026393865.1 Candidatus Aminicenantota bacterium | reverse complement strand
CTAACGCCCCTAGCCCTCCTGTCTTCCTGGCGAGCCGTCAACGACCGGGTCAAAGAGTTCTCGTTCTTCATGCTCGTCCTCGAAACCGGCATGATCGGCGTCTTCGTCTCGCTCAACCTCTTCTTGTTCTACGTTTTCTGGGAGGCCATGCTCATCCCCATGTATTTCCTCATCGGCATCTGGGGCGGGCGCCGGCGCGTCTATGCCACCATGAAGTTCGTCCTGTTCACCATGTTCGGCAGCCTGCTCATGCTGGTCGCGATCTTCGTCCTCCAGGCCGCTTATCATCGGGCCACGGGAACCTTCTCGCTGACCATCGCGGACCTGGCCGCAATGCCTTTCGCTCCGGCCCTGCAAACCTGGCTCTTCCTGGCCTTCGGACTGGCCTTCGCGATCAAGATCCCCCTGTTCCCTCTTCACACCTGGCTTCCGGACGCCCACGTCGAAGCGCCTACGCCGGGCTCGGTCATCCTGGCCGCCGTCCTCCTTAAAATGGGCGCCTACGGCTTCATCCGGTTCGCCCTCCCCCTTTTCCCGAACGCGGTCGAAACGTTCCTTCCGGTTCTGTCCATTCTGGCCATCATCGGCATCATCTACGGCGGCCTGATGGCTTTGATCCAAAAAGACATCAAATCGCTGGTCGCCTATTCGAGCGTCAGTCACATGGGGCTGATCATGCTGGCCGTCTTCTCGCTCAACGTCGAAGGCCTGACGGGGGCCATCTATCAGATGCTCAACCACGGCCTGAGCACGGGCATGCTCTTCCTGATCGTCGGCATCCTCTATGAACGGTCGCATACCCGGTTGATCAAGGATTTCGGCGGATTGAGCAAGCAGATGCCCGTCTTCTCGGCTTTCTTCCTGGTCGCCCTTCTGTCTTCGGCCGGGCTGCCCGGCCTGAACGGCTTCGTCGGCGAGATCACCTGTTTCTTCGGCATCTTCGCCGCGAACAAGACGTTCGCCATCCTCAGCGTCTCGACGGTCATCCTGGCCGCGGCCTATCTCCTTTGGATGTTCGAGCGGGTGATGCATGGACCGATCACGAACGAGAAGATTCTCTCCTATAAGGACATGAACAAGCGGGAGATTCTTTATCTCGTCCCGGTCGTCGTCCTGATGTTCTGGATGGGCCTCTATCCTCGACCTTTCCTAAGTAAGATTGAGCCCTCCGTCGCCCGGGCCATCGCCGGCCTCAAGTCCGCCACGAAGGTCTTTGTCCAGAAGTCCGAAGCCGTTCCGCCCCAGGTCAAGATCCCCGAAAGGAGCGCCGACATCCGATGAACAGCTTCGGCGCCGTCGTCCCGCTCCTCGTCGTCGTCGGGGCGGCCTTGATCGTCTTTCTCCTCGAGGCCTTCCTTAAAAAAGAAAACAAGAATTACCTGGCCTATCTTTCGCTCCTCGCTCTCATCGGCTGCGGGATTCTCTCGGCGAACGCTTGGAATGGCGGACTAACCTATTTCGACGGGATGCTCCGGCTGGATAATGCAGCCCTCTTCCTCACCTTTCTCTTCCTGATCGCCGTGGCCTTCGTCATCCTGATCGGCATGAAATACATCTCCCTGCAGGACGCCAATCACGGCGAATTCTATGGGCTTCTCCTCCTCGCCCTCTCCGGGCTCATGATCATGGTCTCCTCGACCCATTTCATCGTCATCTTCCTCGGGCTCGAGGTCCTTTCGGTCTCGAGCTACTCCTTGGCCGGGTTGAAGCGGAAGGACGATAAATCCTCGGAGTCGGCCGTCAAATATTTCCTGATGGGGAGTTTCGCCAGCGCTTTCCTCGTCTTCGGCCTGGCCATTCTTTTCGGGACCGCCCAGGCGCTCGATATCCCCGGCCTAGTGGACTTCTTTAAGGCCGGGCCGGACAATCAGGTCCTCGGTGTGGTCGGACTGGGCCTCGTCCTCGTCGGCTTCGCCTTCAAGATCGCCATCGTCCCCTTCCACATGTGGGCGCCGGACGTTTACGAAGGTGCTCCGACTCCGGTCACGGCCTTTTTCTCAATCGGGCCGAAAGCGGCCGGATTCGCCGTTCTCATCAGGCTCTTAGCCCCCTATTGGAACGCCGGCTTCCGGTCCGGGAAGCTCTTTGGATTCCTCTGGGCCCTGGCCGCCTTGACGATGCTGGCCGGAAATCTGATCGCCTTGCGCCAGAATAACATCAAGAGGATGTTCGCTTACTCCAGCATCGCCTACGCCGGATATATGTTGATCGCCGTCTTGGCCGGCGACGGCGCCGGTTTGCTGTTTTTCCTCACGATATACATGTTCATGAGCATCGGCGCCTTCGGCTCGCTCATCGCCTTGAGCCGTAAAGGTCGCGAATATAACGAGCTCGGGGATTTCGCCGGAGTCGGATTTAAGTATCCGTGGATCGGTGCGATTTTCGCCGTCTTTCTCCTGTCGCTGGCCGGATTCCCGCCGACGGCAGGTTTTCTGGCCAAATTCTATGTCTTCGTCGCGGCCGTGAATCAGGGCTTGACGCCCCTGGTCTTGATCGCCGTCCTGGCCAGTCTGATTTCGGTTTATTATTACCTGCGCATCATCGTTTATATGTACATGCGCGAACCGGAGCGCGAGGTCAGCATCGAGATGGAAAATCCGGCGCTCTATCTGGTCCTCTTCCTCTGCCTTTACGGCGTCCTTCAACTGGGCCTGTTCCCCGGCAATGTCCTCTATCTCATCAAGCAGGCCGTCGCCGCACTCCTCTAGACATGGTCTTCAGGCTTGATCTTCTCTCCCTGTTTTCGGATAACCCATAAAGGAGGGTCCAACCATCATGCTGAAAAAACATCCGCAAATCGCGGCTATCTTGGGCCTCGTTTTCCTTCTCGGTCTGGCGAATGGTTGCGCGACCAAGGTCGAACCGGCGGACCTCGTCGTCACCAACGGCAAGATCGTGACTATGGACACGGTTCTTCCCCAAGCTGAAGCCCTGGCCGTCCGCGCCGGAAAGATCGTCGAGGTCGGCAAGGCCAAGACGATCGGACGCTACGTCGGCCCCGCCACGGAAGTCATCGACCTCGGCGGGCAGTTGGCCGTCCCCGGCCTGATCGATTCCCACCTCCACTTCCAGGGTATCGGCCAGGCGAAGCTATCGCTCGATTTGACCAAGGTCAAGAGCTGGGAGGAGATCGTGGCCATGGTGGCCGAGGCGGTGAAGACGGCTAAGCCGGGAGATTGGATCACCGGCCGCGGCTGGCATCAGGAAAAGTGGACCCAGAGGCCCGAGCCCAATGTCAACGGCCTTCCCCTCCATGACGCCCTGAGCAAGGTTTCCCCGGACAATCCGGTCGTGTTGACTCACGCCAGCGGGCATTCCAGCCTGGCCAACGCCAAAGCCATGGCTCTGGCCGGCATCACGGCCAAGACGCCCAATCCATCCGGGGGCGAGATCATCAAGGACGCCAAGGGCCGTCCCATAGGCGCCTTCCTCGAGACGGCCCAAGGCTTGATCCGCGGCGGTCGGTCCAGAGGCCAGACGACGCGAACGCCGGCCGAAATCGAAGCCCAGCAAATGAAGGTCATCGAGTTGGCCAATCAAGAATGCCTGTCCAAAGGGCTGACGAGCGTCCACGACGCCGGCGTCGGCTGGGGCGCCGTCGAGCTCTATAAAAAAGCCATCGACGCAGGCACGCTCGGCCTCCGCCTCAACGTCATGCTCAGCACGGGAAACAAACAGCTCCAGGAGAAAGCAGCCGAGTACCGGCTGATCGGATACGGCGCGGACCACCTCACGGTCCGTTCCATCAAGCGCTTGATCGATGGCGCCCTCGGCTCCCACGGCGCCTGGCTTTTAGAACCCTATGCCGACCTGGCGACAAGCTCGGGTCTGAACACGGACTCCATCGAGGACCTCAAGGAAACGGCCAGGATCGCTATCGAGAACGGTTTCCAGCTCGGCGTCCACGCCATCGGCGACCGGGCCAACCGCGAGACCCTGAATATCTACGAAGAAGCCATGAAGGCCCATCCCGACAAAAAAGACATCCGCTGGCGCGTCGAACATGCCCAGCACATAAGCTCGGCCGATGTTCCCCGTTTCGGCGGGCTCGGGGTCATCGCCGCCATGCAGGGGATCCACTGCACTTCGGATGGGCCCTGGGTCCCAATGAAGCTGGGAGCCAAGCGGGCTGAAGAGGGCGCCTATGTCTGGCGGAAGCTCATCTCCTCGGGCGCCGTCATCTCCAACGGAACGGACGCGCCGGTCGAGGATGTCGATCCCATCCCCTCTTTCTATGCCTCGGTGACGCGCAAGATGAAGAACGGCGAGACGTTCTATCCCGACCAGAAGATGACCCGCGATGAAGCCCTGCGCTCCTATACCCTGAACGGGGCTTATGCCGCCTTCGAGGAGAACATCAAGGGGTCGCTCGCGGCCGGCAAGCTGGCCGATATCACGGTCTTATCCAAGGACATCCTGACCTGCCCGGAGGAGGAGATCCTTAGCGCTCAGATCGTTTATACGATCGTCGGCGGAAAAATCCTCTACAAGAAATAGATCGTTTCCGCTCTCCTCAGCGGAGCGATTTGAAGGCTTCGAATTCGCGGTTCAAAGCCTCCGCGTTCGCAGCGCCCCGACTCATCGGCCGGGGCGGGCCGCTGCTTTCATGATCTTCTCGATATCCATGATCTCCTTGGGAGCCCGAACGGTGAGGACCTGATTCCCTGTTTCGGTGACAAGCACGTCGTCCTCGATACGGCAGCCCATGCCGGCGTATTTCTTAAAGATCGGAGCGACCTTCGCCGCAAAGGCCTTGAACTCGTCCTCCTTGACCTGGGCTCTCGGACCGCCCGGCGTCGTCTCGAGCATCTTCTCGGGAAAATAAAGGCCCGGCTCCATGGTCAGGACCATGCCCGGTTTGAAGGCCAATCCGTTCCGCATTTCGCGGGAGAACCAGTTCCAAACATCATGGATGTCAAGGCCGATGCCGTGAATGAATCCATGCTGGATGAACAGCCTCCGCTGCCACGGGCTGGCGGCATCGGTGACCAGGCCGAGCTTGGCCAGACCAGTGAGGAGAGCGTCTTCCACGGCAGTCTGAGTCTTTTGGATGCCGTTCCCCACGACCATCAGGCGGATGCCTTCCTTCTGGGCCTCGAGAACGACGTTGTAGAGCTCCGCTTGCTCTTTGGTAAAGCGGCCGCTCACGGGAACGGTCCGGCTGATGTCCGACGTGTAGCGCTCGAACCAGGCGCCGATATCGAAAACAATGACCTCGCCCGCTTTCATTTCCCGCGTCGTGGAGCCGAAATGAACGTTGATGGAGTTGGGACCGGAGGCGACCTGGAGAAAAGATTTTTCGGCGCCGCTGCGGATGTAGTTGTATTGGAGCACGGCATCGAGGTCGAGCTCGCGCGCTCCGGGCTTGGCCGCTTTGAGCGCGTCGATATACGCATCGGCGGTGATGTCGATTGCCGCTTGCAGGATCTTGATTTCCTCGGCCGACTTGACGATCCGCATTTCGGCCAGGATCGGATCGATATTGGCGATCTCCGCGGCGAAGGCCAGGACCGAGCCGCCGCCGATCGTTTGGAGGACGCCGTCGAGCGCGGAAAACGACAGATAGATCCTCTTTTGGGCGGCCCGGCTCATGAAAAACTTCCGAAGGTCCGAGGACGGGAGGACATCCGGAGTCGTCCCGGACGGTCCATTCCATTTGCCCGACCGGTTGAACAGAGTTTCTCTTTTCTCCCCTTCGCCCGCCACGACCAGGATGGCTTCGGGCTCCATGATCCCGGTCAAATAGTAAAAATCATTGTTCTCTTGAGGTCCCCGGGCGCTCGGCGTCTGGGCCGGAACGACGGCCAGACCCTTCCCAAGCCGCTCGCTCAATGCTTTACGGCGGCCGGCCGCGGAGTCGGCTGAGGTCTGGGCTGAAGCGGCGGTAATCGAAAGAGCGGCCAGGATCAGGATCGAACCGATCCGAAGGATCGATCGCTTGGCGGTTCTCATGTCTGACTCTCCTCTCTCATCGCGGATAAAAAAAACTATATCATTTTGAAATTCATTTGCAAGAGACGAAATTTCGGAGTAATTTATCCGGCCATGGGTCGCGCGGGCCGGCCGCTCCGCCCGACAACATTTCATTAATCAAAGGAGACGAGGATCGCCGTGGATGCGCTGATCGGACTGACAGCCGCCCAGAGGGCGGCCGTCTCTCATATGGACGGCCCCCTGCTCGTTCTGGCCGGACCGGGCTCGGGAAAAACCAGAGTCATAACCCACCGGATCGCATACCTGATCGCGCAGGGCGTTCCAGCGGCCGGCATCCTGGGTCTGACCTTCACCAACAAAGCCGCGGAAGAAATGCGCAACCGTCTTCAAGGCATGCACATTCCTGGCGGATCGACCATTTGCACTTTCCACAGTCTCTGTGCCCGTCTGCTGCGGGAATTCGCCGGCCGGGCCGGTTTGCCCGCGGCATTCAGCATTTATGACCAGGACGATCAAAAGTCCGTCCTCCGGGACATCCTTAAGGCGCGCGAACTGGACCCTCAGCGCTATCCCCCGGCACGGATCCTTAAACACATCGGTTTTTGCAAAAACCATGGGCTTTCTCCCTCCCAAGTTTCGCCGGACTTCGCTACGGAGCTTCCGGCCGATTTCGTCGCCGGCATTTACCAGGACTATCAAAAACGGCTCGATTCAGCCGGAGCGTTGGATTTCGACGACCTTCTGCTCAGGACGGCCGCGATGCTCAAGGACGATGCCGAGATTCGGACCCGGCTGGGTCGCCGCTATCGGTATATCCTCGTCGACGAATATCAGGACACCAATTCATGCCAGTACCGGATCGCCCGGGAATTGTCCCGCGACCGCCAGAATCTCTTCGTCACCGGAGACCCCGACCAGTCGATCTATGGTTGGCGCGGAGCCGATATTGAAAATATTCTGGCGTTCGAAAAGGATTATCCGAACGCCCCGGTCATCAAGCTGGAGGAAAATTTCAGGTCCACCCCTCAGATCCTCAGCCTGGCCGACAGCCTGATCCGGGAGAACAGGCGGCGAAAACACAAACGGTTGATCGCCCGCAAGCCCGAGGGCCGTCTCCCCAGACTCTATCGCTACGCTGATGAGCACGAGGAAGGTCGAGGCGCGGCCGCCTGGATCCGCTGGATGCATGAAGACCAGGCGATCGATTATCGCAGCATCGCTGTCTTTTACCGGACCAACGCCATGAGCCGGGTCCTCGAGGAATCTCTGATCCGCGCCCATGTCCCCTATCAGATCGTCAAGGGGCTGGAATTCTTCGAGCGCCGCGAGGTCAAGGACATGTTGGCCTACCTGCGTCTTCTGCTCAATCCGGCCGACGACGTCTCGCTTTCGCGCGTCATCAACCGTCCGGTCCGGGGGATCGGAGAGACAACCGTCCGAAGGCTCGTCGAGCAGGCTCATTCCTCCGGACAGAACCTATGGAGCGTTTTGGAGGATCCCGGAGCGCAGCCGCAGCTATCCGCCTCGGCGGCATCCCACATTGCGGATTTCGTGAAAATGATCATGGATCTCCGCTCGCTTCTCTATCAGCCGATCGCCCGAATCATGCGCTCCGTATATGAACGAACGGGTCTCAAAGACGCCTTGGGCGAAGAAAAGAACGCGGATGCGAAGGAGAACGTCGAGGAACTGATCCATTCGGCCATGGAATTCGACCAGGAAAACCCCGCTTCCGGCGGCCTTTCCGAATATATTCAGCGGATCGCCCTCTTCAGCGACGCGGACGCTTATGACGAGCGCTCCGGCGCCGTTTCGCTCATGACCCTCCATTCGGCCAAGGGACTAGAATTCGCCGCCGTCCTGATCGTTGGGGTCGAGGATGGGCTCATCCCCCATTCGCGAAGCCTGGAAGCCGGCCGCGACCGGGAGGAAGAGCGGCGGCTTCTATTCGTCGGGATCACAAGGGCCGAGCGCTTCTTGGCTCTCAGCTATGCCCAAACGCGGACTTGGTACGGAGTCACTAGACCGGCGGCCCTGTCCCCTTTCCTGAAAAATCTGCCCGGCCTGGAAGTGATCGTCGCCCCGTTTCTCACCGGCGGATTCGGCGGAGCCGATCCGACGCGAGCGGGATCGGCGGTCGGTTTGTCTTATTCCGATCCGTCAAGGAGCGAATTAGGGCTCGATTCTCAGCTGAACTTCCGGACCGGCCAGCGCGTCCGGCATCCGTCGATCGGGGCCGGTCTGATCGAGGGGATCATGCCGGACGGAGAAAAGAGCCGGGTCGTCGTCCAGTTCGATTCCGGGGCCCGGTTGACGCTCCTTCTTCGCTTCGCTCGTCTCGAGCCTCTGGATTGAAGCGGACAAGCCGTTCGTTCGATGAGCCGAACGATTCGCGGATTTATCTGAACATCATCGCCCCCGCGGTGGGGTTAAGAGACCTCAAACTCCCCCCGATGAAGGCGCTGATCTCCTCGACCTTCCAGCCTTTCTTGATGAGCCCGAAATAGAACGCCCGTTTCGCTTCAAGCTCGTTGATCTTGTCCGTCGATTTGAGGAAGACGATGAGATTTGTCGCCGCGCCCAGCAGTTTTTTAGCCTGGTCGGCCTTGTTGAGAGCGCCTTCGATATCGTTCAGATCGACATCGACGCTGAAGACCGCCTTCTTGGAAACCGCCAGATCCTTAAACGCGGGGGTCAGATTGTAAGTTCCAGTTACCAGAAACGCCTTTTCCGCCGCGTTCAGGATGTCGCTCAAAAGGTCATTGGAGGGATTGGGGAGATGCAGAACAATGCTGTTGCCTTCCATCGTTTTTACAGCCGCTTTCCCGGCGTCGGTCAGACGGCCGCTAACGATCCAGGCGCCGTCGTCCCCGGAAAATTCAATCCGGCCGATCCCGAGGGCGTTGGCCGCCATCTCCAGGAACTTGACGTCTCCGAGGAAGACGGAGCTCCGGACCCCTTGGGTCAGATCTTTCCGGATGGGAGTTTGAATCGCAGGGGCGGCCGGAGCGGCCGGCGTCATCATGGCGGCGGCGCGGGCCGCCAGAGCCGTCTGGGCCTGAACCTGTGCGTTCCTCGCGACCTCGCGTTCGTACATCTTCGCCAGCAGGGCGCTTTTATCGGGATAATCCGTGATCCGCCAGGTGCTGCCGGCGAGAGCCGTATTGATGTTGACAATCCGCATCATGAGTGAATTGTAGAGATAGAGACGGTCCGGGACCAGCAGATTGACCGCCGTCTCGTCGGCCAGGTTCATCGTCCCCTGGACGACGAACTGGACCGTCTTCCTCATGATCTCGGGGTCGATCTTGGCCGAGTCGTCGCCGCTGTCGTGGTAGTCGGGGTGCCCGACTCCGCCGCCCGTCATGAGGGCCATGGAGACGATCCCTTTGGTGATGAAGGTCGAATGGTCGCTGCCGCCGGGACCGCCCGTGCTCGGCTTGACCACGGCGATCACGTCGGGGTCCTGATTCCGCTTGATCACCTTCTCCCAAATTTCCGGGAAGTTCAAGGCGCCGGGGGCGTCGATGTTGTCGCCCAAGCCGACCATGTCGCAATTGAAGTTGGCCACGACCTGGTCCATCTTGATCCCGGCCGGAGGATTTGTGCCGAAATGATTGGACCCTAAAAGACCCATCTCCTCGCCGCACCAGCCGGCGAAGACGATGGTCCGTTTCGGCTTGAATCCGCCCTGGCCGAGAACACGGGCGGCCTCCATGGCCGTGGCGACGCCCGAGGCGTCGTCATCCGCGCCATTGTAAACGACCGAGCCCCGTTTCCCGAGATGATCGAGATGGCCGCCGATGACGATGTATTGATTCTTGAGGACCGGGTCGGTGCCTTCGATCTTGCCGATCACGTTCAATCCGTCCCCGCCGGCGTATTTCTTGATCTCTTCATATCCTTTCAGGGCCGTGACTATGCCGGTCGCTTTGGACTTGGATTTTTTGGTTCGAATTTCCCAGCGGATCTTGTTCAGCTTTTGGGCGTATTCACGCGTCGACTCCTGGGGGCTTTTCAGGACGAGAAGGCGGAAAATCCTCTCGGTGATGTCGAAAGCGAGAAAATTCCGGGTGATTTGAGCGCTCCCGGCCTGGGCTTGCCCGCCCGGGCCTCCCATCATGATCATGGAGGCCGGCTGGGCGGCGTCGGGATTGTAGAGCAGGATGGCCGCGGCGCCCTTGTCATAGGCCGTTTTGATCTTGACCGAATCGGTGACGTCGACCGAGGTCAATCCGAGGGCCGGAGGCGTGGCTCCAGCCGTCTCCGTAAAGAATCCTCTGGGAGGGGCGAACGAATCTGGATTGCCTTTGAAAGCCAGGACGATTTTTCCCTGCACGTTCAGGCCGGCATATTCATCCAGTCCTTTGGCCGGCAGCGATAGGCCGTAGCCGACGAAGACGACTTCGGCCTTGACCGTCGTTTTGACCGTCGAAAAAGCGTTCACCGTGAAATCGGCGTCGTCGAAATAGAACGGACGATTGCCGATGCTGAGCGATGGAATCCCGACGTTCACGGTCACCGTATTCTTGATCGGGACTTTTTGAAAATAGGACGTTCCGCCGTCCCCGCATGGCTT
The DNA here is from genome assembly GCA_026393865.1 of Candidatus Aminicenantota bacterium. Taxonomy (GTDB): domain Bacteria; phylum Acidobacteriota; class Aminicenantia; order Aminicenantales; family UBA4085; genus JAPKZI01. The sequence continues at coordinate 10,373 of JAPKZI010000051.1, read as the reverse complement.
GAGCCCCCATTCTTTGAACCGGGAGGCGACCCATTCGGCTGCTTTTTGATAGCCCGGCGTCAAGGTTTGGCGGCCTTCGAGCTGATCCGCGGCTAGGTATTCGATGTAGCTTTTGGCTTTGTTGCCGTCCGCCCGATACGACTGGGCAAAGGCGGTCGCAAAAAAGGCGGCGATGAATATCGCCACCGTAAGAACGACGTGATATTTGCGATTTCGCATGTCATACCCTCCTTAAAATAATGAAAACAGAAATATATCGCCCCCCGCCGATGTAAGTCAAGAAAGAAAAGTGTCAGTCGTCGAGAGCGGCATCGACGGCGGCCTTGGCGTGAAGCGCCGTCGTGTCGTAGAGCGGAACGGGCGCGTCTCCGGGTTTGATGAGAAGGGGGATTTCCGTGCAGCCGAGAATGACGCCTTCCGCCCCGCGGCCGCGAAGGCGGTCGATGATATCCACGTATTCGGCCCGGGAGGAATCTTTGATGATCCCCCGCCCCAGCTCCGTGTAGATGATGTCATGGATGCGCCTCCGATCGCCTTCGTCAGGAACAAGGACGCGAAGGCCATGCTTCGTTTCAAGACGTTTTCTGTAAAAATCCTGCTCCATCGTATAGCGCGTTCCAAGAAGCCCGACGGTCTTCACCTTGCTCCGGCGGATTTCCGCGGCCGCGGCGTCGGCGATATGAAGCAGGGGGATGGCCAGGGCGGCAGCTACGGAGTCGGACGCGCGGTGCATTGTGTTGGCGCATATGAGCAGGATATCCGCGCCGGCGGTTTCAACACGGATCGCGGCGTCGACCATGAGAGCGGTCAGACGGTCCCAATCGCCCGCTTCCTGAAGCTCTTCGAACTCGCCGAACTCGACGGAATACAGGACGCAGCGGGCGGACGCGGAACCGCCCAGGCGGCGCTGGACGTCCTCATTGATCAGCCGATAGTAATCGACGGTCGAGTGCCAGGTCATGCCGCCGACGAGCCCGATCGTTTTCACCGTGAAACGACTATATGCCCGGCTGCGGACCGCTGTCAAGGACGCAGGACTCTTACCCGTTTATCGCCGCTCTTCAAGTTTCCGCTCTTGCGGCAGGGGCGGTTATTTGTCTGGACCCGCGATTGCTCGCGGGGACGAGCGGCCGACCCGCCCCGGGACGGGCCATCCCATGTGGGGCTCGTTTGGCCTTGCTCCGGATGGGGTTTGCCCTGCCTCCGATGTCACCATCGGAGCGGTGAGCTCTTACCTCGCCTTTTCACCCTTGCCCTCGCGGGCGGTGTCTTTTCTGTGGCACTTTCCCCCGGTCGCCCAGAGCCGCCGTTAGCGGCCATCCTGCCCTGCGGAGTCCGGACTTTCCTCCCCTACTCCTCCTCGGGAGAAGCGGGAGCAACCGCCTCGCCCACTCCAGCCGTTATTTTTATGCCGTATTGATCTAATTTCTTATACAGGTTCGAGCGCGGCGTGTCGATCTCCCGGGCCGTCTGGGAGATGTTCCAGTTGTTTTCCTCGAGCTTGGCCAGGATGAAATCCTTCTCGGCCAGCTCCCGGAAATCCTTGAGCGTCTTGACCTTGTCGGCCTCGGGAAGGAAGACGTGATGCTCTCCCCGGATCTGTTCGGGCAGGTCCTTCTTCTCGATCATGTCCTTGTCGGTCATGATCAGCAGGCGCTCGATGACGTTCTTGAGCTCGCGGACGTTCCCTTTCCAGGGATACCGGTTCATCGCTTCGAGAGCGTCCTGGCCGAACTTCTTGACCTTGAAGTTGTTCTCCTCGGCGAAGTTCCGGCAGAAATACTCGATGAGAAGAGGGATGTCCTCTTTTTTCTCCCGGAGCGCCGGCGAATATAGAGGCACGACATTCAGGCGAAAATAGAGGTCGTCGCGGAAGTTGTTCCGTTCGATCTCCCGTTTGAGGTCCTTGTTCGTCGCGGCGATGACCCGGACGTCGACCTTGCTGATCTTGTTCGAGCCGACCTTTTGGACCTCGCCTTCCTCGAGGACGCGGAGGACCTTGGATTGCGTCTTCAGGCTCATATCGCCGATCTCGTCGAGGAAGATCGTCCCGCCGTCGGCCTGGTCGAACTTGCCCGTTTTGCGCTCCGTCGCGCCCGTGAACGAGCCTTTCTCGTGACCGAAGAGCTCCGATTCGATCAGCTCTTCGGGAATGGCGGCGCAGTTGACCTGGACGAAATTTTCCTTGACCCGCAGGCTGCTTTGATGAATGGCCCGGGCGATGAGCTCCTTCCCGGTCCCGCTTTCGCCGTAGATGAGGACCGTCGCATTCGTCGGGGCCGCCGACTGGATCTCCTTCCATAGCCTCTTCATCAGTGGATGGCTGCCGATCAGCTCGTATCGCTTCTCCGCTTTTTTCTTGAGATCCAGGTTTTCCCGTTGCAGTTTGTTCTGGTTCAGGGCGTTCCGGATGGAGAGCAGGACCCGGTCGCGGTGAAGCGGCTTTTCCAGGAATTCGAACGCGCCGAGCTTGGTCGCGTCGACCGCGTTCTGAATGGTCCCCTGACCGGAGATCATGATGACCTCGGGCGAATACGGTTTGGCTTTGATCTCCTTGAGGATCTCGAGCCCGTCCATCCCCGGCATGCGGATATCGAGCAGGACGATGTCCACGCCAAAGGTCTCCTCGAGCTTTTGAAGGCCGCTTTCGCCGTCCCCCGCCTCGAGGAACGCGTAGCCTTCATATTCCAGGATCATCTTCAGCGATTTGCGGATATTCTCCTCGTCGTCGATGACCAGGATCTTGGCTTTTCGTTCGTTTTTCATCCGCTCGTCCTTCGTTCGAGGTCATTTTACCATAGAAAACCCGAGGGCTCAAAAAAAACGTAACGCTCAAACCATGGGGTCGCGTCTACATTTTGCCTGAAAAAAGTGGAAAGTGTAGACGCGACCCCGATCTGTGTAAAAGGAGTTTACAGGGACGGCCCGTCTCTCCGGCGGCAATAGGGGAATCGCATTTGGTATAAAAGTTGCTTTTAAAAACAAAGAATGAGTAGAATAGCCGCGGTGTCGTTCCTCACAAGGCCGATTTCAAATAGGGCGGATCGAATCAAAAAAACCTTCTTGATCTTTGCCTTGGCCTGTCTGGCCGGCGGCTTCGCCTCTTCAACCCAGGATAAGGAAACCGAGAAAGAGTTCACCCTTGAAAACGGGCTGAAGGTCTTTCTCTATGAGCGGCACAATCTTCCCCTGGTCAATATCGTCGCGGCCGTCAACGCCGGCTCTAAGGACGAGACCGACGAGACGAGCGGTTTAGTCCATCTTCTGGAACATTACATCCTCTTCCGGGGGACCCAGGCCCGGACCGGATCCGATATCGCCGGGGACATCCGTCGGCATGGGGCCTATTTCAACGCCCATACCGGACAGGACCTGGCTGTTTTCGAGATCTCGCTCCCGTCCGATTCAGCCGACTTCGGCCTGGCTAACCAGAAGGAGATCCTCTTCGACCTCAAGATCGACGACAAGGAGCTTGAGTCCGAGAAGGAGGTCATCCTCGAGGAGTTGAGCCAGATCCGGGACGATCCGTTCCGCTACGCCTCCGCCCTGTGCTACCAGAATCTCTTTGCCGGCCATCCTTACGGCCGGCCGGTCTTCGGCAAAGCCGAGAACATCAAGTCCTTGACCGCTGATCAGGTCGGCCGGTTCTATAAGGCCTATTTCGTGCCGGGCAACTGCGCCCTGGCCGTCGTCGGCGACTTCGACCTGAAAGACATGGAAAGCAAAGTGCGGGCCGCTTTTAGTACGGTCCCAAAAATCGATTTCAACCTGGTCGAAGTCGCTCCTCCCCCGCCCCTCCGCAAAACCGTCGAGATCGAGGAAGCGCTCGACGTCCAAGAAGCCTATCTCGTCATCGGAACGGCCGGCCCCGATTTCACCAATGCCGATCAATACGCTTCCGATATCCTGACCGAGATTCTCGGCGGCGGGATCAGTCCCCTGCTCTATCGTCCCCTCAAAGGCCAGCGCGACTTGATCAATACCGTGGCGATGCGCTATATCACCCTAGCCCATGGCGGCGCCTTCGAGGTCTTCATCACCCTCGAGCCGAGACGCCTCGCCGCGACTAAGGCCCAGGCCCTCCAGTTCCTCCGGCAGGTGCGGAGTGAGAATTTCTCCCGGGACGACGTCCTCGGCGACGAAAAAATGTACACCTATGATTTTCTCGGGAGCGCCAAGAACCAGATCTCGTTCGGCACGCAGAAGGCGCAGGAGAATGGCCTGACCTTGGCCACCTCCCTGGCGATGTACATGCTCCTTCAGGGGGAGGCCGCGCCGCGGAACTATCTGGACAATATCAAGAAGATCACTTCGAGCGATCTTCGGAAGGCGGCGGCGAAATATCTAAGCAAGGGCGAATACGTCCTCGTCTCGATCGTGCCGAAAAAGAAATAGACAATGAAGACATCGGCCAAGGCGATTCCGGTCTTGTTGATGGGAGCGCTGATCGCTCTCTCGCCGCCGGGCCCGTCGGCCCAAGAGAAGAGCACCCTTCAGAAAATAACTCTCGAGAACGGCTTGACGGTCATCACCCAAAAGGACGGATCTTCGGCCGTGACCGTGATCGAGATCCTGATCCGGGGCGGCCAAAAGGCCGAACCGGCGGGTAAAGAAGGCCTGGCCTACCTGACTACGCGCCTCTCGCTCGAAATCCCGGACATGAGCAAGGTCCAGGAGCTCATGGAGAAATCGTCGCGCTATCTGATGACCTCCAAAGGCGACTACTCGATCATCCATATCGAATGCCTCAGCGAATTTCTCGAGGACACGCTGGACGTTTTCGTCCGCATTCTGAAAGAACCGCTTTTTTCCGGAATGCGGATCGACCGGGCCAAGGACTACATGAACAATCAGCGGAAGATCGAGAGCGACGACAATCTGAACGTCGGACACCTGACCCATCTCCGGACCTTCCTGGGACACCTCGGCTACGGCGGCACGGTTTACGGCACGGAAGAATCGTTGAAAAAGATCAAAAGCCGGGATATCGAAGGATTCTATAAAAGCGCTGTTGCGCCGGCGAACATGACCCTGCTGGCCATCTCGGACCTTGAGGGAGAGCGTCTCGCCGGAATCCTGAAGAGGTTATTCGACACTTTCCCGGCGGGGAAACCGGCGGAAGCGTCGACGACGAACGTTTCCGCGACACCTGTCGGAGGGTCGAGTGAAAGCGTCCTCGAAAAAGACACCAAACAGGCCCTCGTTTCCCTCGGATTCGCGCTTCCCAAGGTCTCGCCGAAGAACTATGCCCTTTCGACGCTTCTCGAAAATCTCCTGGGGAAAGGGCCCGGCTCGTTGCTGTGGCCCCTGCGCACGGAATTGAAACTGGCCTACAACGTCAACGCCCAGGCCACGGTCTTGAAAGAGGGCGGAATCCTGGAGGCCTACCTCGAGACCGACAAGGCCAAGACGGAGGCCGCCCGCGATGCCTTGAAAAAAACGCTCGCCGAGCTTTACGAGAAAGGCGTGTCCGTCGAGGTTCTCAGGGAAACCATGACCTTCGTCCGGTCGAATTTTTTGAGGACCAACGAAACAAAGGACAGACGGGCGTCCACACTGTGCGGCTTCGAAGCGCTGGGGCTGGGCTACGACTATTTTGGAACATACTTTAACGAGTTGGCCGCCGTTACGCCGGACGAGTTCAATGCCTACCTCAAAGAAGTCCTCGACCCGGGAAAGTCCGCCCTCGTCATCGTCGGCCCGAAAAGCCGGTGACACACACCGAGGTGTGTGTCACCGGTGGAATTATTCGGACATCTTCTTGTAGTCGAGATACCTCTTCTTGGCCTCATCCGCGGCCTGGACGAAGAGGACCTTAGCGATGTCGGGATACTGCTGGGCCAGCGTCCGGTAACGGATCTCGTTGTTCAGGAAGGCCTGGTAATCGAGCTTCGGCTCCTTAGAGTCGAGCTGGAGAGGATTCTTTCCTTCCCGGGCCAGCATCGGGTTGAAACGGTACAAGAGCCAGTAGCCCGTGTCCACGGCCAGTTTCTCCTCTTCCTGGGTCTTGGTCATGTCGATCCCGTGGTTGATACAGGGTGAATAAGCGATGATGAGCGACGGGCCGTCGTAGGCCTCGGCCTCGGCGAACGCCTTGAGGCACTGGTTCATGTTGGCGCCCATAGCCACGGAGGCGACATAGACGTAGCCGTAGGTCATGGCCATCTTGCCCAGGTCCTTCTTGCCCGTTTTCTTGCCGGACGCGGCGAACTTCGCCACGGACCCGGTCGGCGTGGATTTGGACGCCTGCCCGCCGGTGTTCGAGTAGACCTCCGTGTCGAGGACGAGCAGATTAACGTTCCGGTTCATGGCGATGACGTGGTCGAGCCCGCCGTAGCCGATATCATAAGCCCAGCCGTCGCCGCCGATGCACCAGACGCTCCGATCGACCAAGTAGTCCTGGAGCTCCTGGACCTTCTTCAGAAGCGGCTTGGCCCCGTTGGCCTTGGCTATGGCTCCGGGCAGGGCGTTCTTCACGGCCCTGGCGACCGCTTTCGTTTCGTCGCCCGTCGCCTTCCACTGGTCCTTCATCTTCTTCAAGGCGTCCATGAGGGCCGGCGTCGTGCCCGCTTCAAGGACCCGGTCGATGTTGAACAGGAGCTGCTTCCGGGTGGAATCGACGGCCAGCCGCATGCCGAACCCGTACTCGGCGTTGTCCTCGAAGAGCGAGTTGGCCCAGGTCGGTCCCTGGCCGTTCGCGTTCTTGCAGTAGGGGATGGTCGGGAACGTCCCGCCGTAGATCGACGAGCAGCCCGTGGCGTTGGCGATGATCATCCGGTCGCCGAAGAGCTGGGTAGCCAGCTTGACGTAGGGCGTTTCGCCGCAGCCGGCGCAGGCCAGGCTGAACTCGAAGAGCGGCTGGAGAAACTGGCTGCCCTTGATGCTGTCGCGCTTGTTGCCGTCGAGGACGTCATAGGGCAGTTTCTCGAAGAACTGCTCTTTCTGGAACTCGCCGGCGGCCCGCGCCTCCTCGATGGGGATCATCTTCAGGGACTTGACCTTGGAGGGGCAAACCTCGACGCAGTTCTCGCAGCCGACGCAGTCCTCGATATAGACCTGGAGCCTGTACTGGAGGTTGCGGTCGTTCTTGGAGTTCGATTTCAGGGTCGCGAATCCGTTTGGAGCGGCCTTCAGGTCCTCGGGCGCGACCTGCTTGGGCCGGATGGCGGCATGGGGGCAGATGAGCGCGCACTGGTTGCATTGGATGCAGTTCTCGGGGATCCAAGCCGGCACATCGGGGGCGATGCCTCGTTTTTCGAGCCGGGCCGTCCCGGTCGGGATGCGGCCGTCGAAGGACATCTTGGACACGGGGATCAGGTCTCCCTTGAAGTGCATGATCGGGTCGATGACGCTCCTGGTGAAGTCGTCGGCGTCCTCCGGGATGAGCTTGGGCGCCGGCGCGGATTTCGTGATCTTGGCCGGGATGGGGACCTCCTCGAGAGCCGCGGCCGCCCGGTCCACGGCCGCCCAGTTCATGTCGACGACGTCCTGACCCTTCTTGATGAAGCTCTTGTGGATCGCCTTCTTGATGAGCTCGATGGCCGCCTTCTCGGGCAGGACCCGCGAGATCTTGAAAAAGCAGGACTGCATCAGCGTGTTGATGCGGCCGCCGAGGCCGAGCTCCTGGGCGATCTTGAGGGCGTCGATATTGTAGACCTTGATCTTTTTCTCGATGATCGTCCGCTGCATGTCTTCGGTCAGGTTGGCGAAGACGTCCTCCTTCTTCCAGTTGGAGTTGATGAGGAACACGCCTCCTTCGACGATGCCTTCGAGGATGTCATAACGGCCGATGTAAGCGGATTTGTGAAGGGCGACGAAATCCGCCTTGGTGAGCAAATACTGGGACTGGATGGGGTTCTTGCCGAAGCGAAGGTGGGAGATCGTCACGCCCCCGGACTTTTTGGAATCGTATTGGAAATAGCCCTGGGCGTACATATCGGTATTGTCGCCGATGATCGTGATCGAATTCTTGTTGGCCCCGACCGTCCCGTCCGAGCCGTAGCCCCAGAACTTGCAGCGGACGACGCCCTCGGGCTCGGCGTCGAAATCGGACCCCAGCTTGAGCGAGAGGCCGGTCACGTCGTCTTCGATGCCGACCGTAAATCCGTGGGACGCCCGGCCGTCGAGGTGGTCATAAACGGCCTTGACCTGGGTCGGCGTGAACTCCTTGGACGATAGGCCGTATCGGCCGCCGATGACCTTCACCGGCCGGCTGGAGAGAGAGACGGCGACGTCGAGATAGAGAGGTTCGCCGGGCGCTCCGGGCTCTTTGGTCCGGTCGAGGACGGCGATTTTCTTGACCGTGTCGGGGATGACCGCGTTCAGGGCGGCGGCGGACCACGGCCGATAGAGGCGGACCTTCACCGCGCCGAGCTTGGCCCCGCGGCGGTTGAGGTAATGGATGGTTTCCTCGACCGTCTCGGCGCCCGAGCCCATGATGACGATGATCTTGTCGGCGTCAGGCGCGCCGACATAATCGAACAGCTTATAAGAACGGCCGATGACCTTGGCCACCTTGTCCATATAGTCCTGGACGATTCCGGGCGTCGCGTCGTAGTATTTATTGATCGTCTCGCGGCCTTGGAAATAGACGTCGGGGTTTTGCGCGCCGACCTTCATCATCGGCTTCTCGGGATTGAGGGCCCGGTCGCGGAACTCTTGCAGGTAGCGTGGCTCGAACAGCTGGGCGAGGGTCTCATAAGAGATCATCTCGACCTTCTGGACCTCGCTCGAGGTCCGGAAACCATCGAAGAAGTTCAGAAAAGGGACGGTCGACCTCAGGGTGGCGAGATACGACACGACGGCCAGGTCCATGGTCTCTTGGACCGAGCCGGAGGCCATCAGGCCGAAACCGGTGTTCCGGGCGGCCATGACGTCGGAGTGGTCTCCGAAGATCGAGAGCGACTGGCAGGCCAGCGATCTGGCCGAGACCAGGAATAGCGTCGGCAGCATCTCGCCGGCGATTTTGTGCATGTTGGGCAGCATGAGCATCAGGCCCTGCGAGGCCGTGAAGGTGGTCGTCAATGCGCCTGCCGACAGAGCCCCGTGCACGGCGCCCGCCGCTCCTCCCTCGGACTGCAGTTCGATGACGTCCACCGTCTGGCCGAAGATATTCTTCAGGCCGTGGGCGGACCATTCATCGGCCATCTCCCCCATCGTCGAGGAGGGAGTGATGGGATAAATGGCCGCGACCTGGGAATACGCGTAGGCGACGTGCGTCGCCGCATGGTTCCCGTCGATGGCTTTGAAAACCTTTTTCATATGATTACTCCTTGGATACGCCCCTCAGAGCGTGTCCGAAATAAATTTATTCGGAGTCGGGAAACCCATCAGGAAGACATCGTATGAATTATGGATTATTCCTTGAGTTCCGTTCTCCCCTCCAGGGCCTTTTTGACGGTGACATGATCGGCGAAATCAATGTCGGACCCGACAGGCAGGCCCATGGCTAATCGCGTCAGTTTGATCGGAAAGTCCTTCAGGATCCCCACCAGGAAATGGGCCGTCGTTTCGCCCTCGGCCGTGGGATTGGTGGCGATGATGATCTCTTTGATCCGGCCGTCGCCCAGACGGGCGGTCAGCTTCTCGATTTTGAGGTCGTCCGGCCCCTTCCCTCGGAGCGGGGCCAGGGTGCCCAGCAGAACGTGGTAGCGGCCGTGGAAGGCGCCCGTTTTCTCGAACGTCGAGATATTATAAGGCTCTTCGACGACGCAGATGGCGTCATCGCTGCGATCGGTATCCGTGCAATAGCGGCAGGGATCGATATGGGTGATGTTGTTGCAGACCGAGCAATAGAACAGGTTCTTTTTGACCTCGCGGATGGACTCGGCCAGGCTGTCCGCCTCGTCCTGGGGGATGCTGAGGAGATGGAAGGCGATCCGTTGGGCCGTCTTCGCTCCGATGCTGGGGATCTTCCTCAGTTCCTCGATGAGGCGGTTGAGGGGTTGGGCGTATTCGAACATTCTCAGAATCCCGGGATCTTCATTCCCGCCCCCAGGCTGCCCAGTTTCTGGGCGAGCACGCCGTCGACCTTGGCCGCGGCGTCGTTGAAGGCGGCCATGATCAGGTCCCGGAGCATCTCCACGTCGTCCTTATTAACCACTTCGGGATCCAGCTTGAGCGCGAGAAGGTTCTTCTGACCGTCCATGGTGACCGTCACCATGCCCCCGCCGCTCGAGCCGTCCATCCGCAGCTGGGACAATTCCTTCTGCATTCGCTCCTGCATCTCCTGGGCCGATTTGAGCATTTTCTGCAGGTCGCCGAAGCCTTTCATATCAGTCCTCCTCGCCCTCGCCCTTTCTCCTGAGCGGCTCGACCGAGATAACCTGCCCCTTGAATTTATCCATAAACGAGCGGACCCCCGGGTCCTTCAG
>JAPKZI010000172.1 GCA_026393865.1 Candidatus Aminicenantota bacterium | reverse complement strand
CGCCTTGAGCGCCTCGACAATCAGTTCCCCGCTCCAGAGGCCGGAGATGGTCACCGCGGCGATCCCCATGATTAGGAAGAACGGTTCGAGATTCTCCTCAATCTTTTTGACCAGGAACGGCATCATGAGGACGAGGAGAGCGACCACGGCCAGACCCAAGGTGATATAAGGGATGGGGACGGGAGAAATATGGGTCATGGTGTTCGTCTCCGGAAAGCAGAGGATACCATATTTTGGAAGCGGGATGCGAGGCTAATCCGAAACGCGCCTTGGCGTTTCGTCCCGAGTCTTCCGAGGGAGCTCATTCGCCTAATCGGGGATTGGACGAGATCCTTCGCTTCGCTCAGTCCGGCGGATGATCTCGTTTTGGAGCTCCGTACCGCAGTCCACGAAGTAGTCGCTGTAGCCGGCGACCCGCACGATCAGGTCCCTGTTTTTGTCCGGATGCTTCTGAGCCTCGCGCAAGGTCTCGGCCGTGACCACGTTGAACTGGATGTGGTGGCCGTCCATCTTGAAATAGGACCGGATGAGGTGGCCGAGGTTGCGGATGCCTTCCTCGTCGGCGAGCAGGGCGGGCGTGAACTTCTGGTTGAGGAGCGTTCCCCCGGTCCGGACGTGGTCTATTTTGCCGGCGGACTTGAGCACCGCCGTAGGACCTTTGCGGTCGGCTCCCTGCACCGGCGAGACGCCTTCCGACAGAGGCTCGCCGGCCGGCCGTCCGTCCGGCGTCGCCCCGGTGACCTTCCCGAAATAGACGTGGACGGTCGTCGGCAGGAGGTTGATCCGATAGCGGCCGCCCTTGGTGTTGGGCCGGCCGTCGATGGCTTCGAAATACGCCTCGAAGATGGATTTCATGACGTCGTCGGCGTAGTCGTCATCGTTGCCGAACTTCGGCGTCTTGTTCAGAAGGCGCCGCCGCAGGTTCTCGTCGTTTTTGAAGTTCGCGTCGAGCGCGGCAAGGAGCGTCTTCATCGTCACCGTCTTTTTGTCGAATACGTTGTATTTGACCGAGGTCAGCATGTCGGTCATCGAGCCCAGGCCGACGCCCTGGATGTAGCTGGTGTTGTAGCGCGCGCCGCCGGCGTGGTAGTCCTTGCCCTTGGCAACGCAATCGCTGATGAGGATGGACAGGAACGGCGACGGCAGATAGGTGGCGTAGAGCCGTTCGATGATATTGTTGCCCATAATTTTGATATCGACGAAGTGTTTGAGCTGCGTCCGGAAGGCGGCGAACAGCTCGGCGAACGTCCTGAACTTGGCCGGAGCGCCCGTCCTGACCCCGATCCGTTTTCCGGTGCGGGGGTCTAGGCCGTCGTGGAGCGCGATCTCGAGAACCTTGGGCATATTGAAGTAGCCGGTCAGCGTGTAGTTCTCCTTGCCGAAGGCGCCCGTCTCGACGCAGCCGCTGGCCCCGCCGTCGCGGGCGTCCTCGAGGGATTTGCCCTGCCGGACCATCTCCTTGACGATCGCCTCCGTGTTGAAGATCGACGGCTGGCCGAACCCGGTCTTGACGATCTTGAGGGCCCGCCAGAGGAACGCGTCCGGTCCTTTGCTCGAGATTTGGACCATGGAGCTCGGCTGGAGGATGCGCATCTCCTCGATGACGTCGAGGAGGAGAAAGGACAGGTCGTTGACGGCGTCCGATCCGTCGGCCTTCAAGCCGCCGACGTTGATCAAGGCGAAATCGGTGTAGGTCCCGCTTTCTTCGGCCGTGACGCCCACTTTCGGGGGCGCCGGCTGGTTGTTGAACTTAACCCAGAAGCACTCAAGAAGCTCCCGGGCGCTCTCTTCGGTCAGTTCGCCCGTCTTCAAGCCTTTCGCGTAGAACGGCCACAAGTGCTGGTCGAGCCGGCCGGGATTGAACGAATCCCAGGTGTTGTATTCGATGATGACCCCGAGATGGACGAACCAGTAGTTCTGGAGGGCTTCCCGGAAATCGCGCGGAGCGTGCGCGGGGACCCAAGAACACACCTCGGCGATGCGCTCGAGCTCCTTTTTCCGCTGTTTATTCTTTTCCTTCTTGGCCAGCTCGCGCGCTTTCTCGGCGTGCCGCCGGGCGTAGGTGATCAGCGCCTCCGCCGCGACGCGCATCGCCCGCAGCTCCTCGCGTTTGTCAAAGGCTTCGGGATCGTTGACGAAATCGAGCTTGGCCACGGCGGCGTCGATGTCGGCGATGAAGTCGAGCATGCCCTTCTTGTAGATCTTGTCATCGAGGACGGTGTGGCCGGGGGCGCGCTGCTCCATGAACTCGGTGAAAATGCCGGCCTCGTAGGCGTCCTTCCATTCCTGGGGCAATTCGGCCATCATCCGGTCGCGCATGGACCGGCCCCGCCAGAAGGGAATGATCTCGTCCTTGTATGTCTTTCGGACGCGGGCCTCCGACTTGAACCAGGTCTTGGGCCGGGAATCGAGGATCTCCAGGTCCTGAACGCTGTGGCAGGTGACCTCGGGATAGGTCGGCGTGGCCTTGGGCGCGGGCCCGCGCTCGCCGACGATGAGCTCGCCGTCGTTGATGCAGACGGCCTTGTGCTCCAGGATATGCTTGAAGGCCATGGCGTGCTGCAGGGCATATGACATCCGGCCGGCCTCGGGGCTTTTATAAAATTCCGTGATCAACCTGGCCCGCTCATCGGTGATCGAGGGGACGGCGTTCAGGCTCTGTTCGCGGAGTTTTTTGACCCGTTCGTTCATGGCTTATCCTCCGATCTTGACGTGGAATCCGGCATCCGTGAATTTCCGCCGGATCTCCTCCATCCGCTTCTCGGAGGGAGGTTCGTAGATTTGGAACGACGAAACCCGGTCGAGGTTTTTATACTTTTCCCGGCCCCCTTGATGATAGCGGAGCAGGCTCACCTTCTCGACGGTTTCCAGCCGCCGCAGAAAATCGATCGTGCCTTGGATGTTGTCGTCATCGTCGTTGACGCCGGACATGAGAGGGATCCGGGCGACGATGTCCTTTTTCGCGGCGGCCAGCTTTTTCAGGTTTTCGAGGACCGGCGCGTTCGAAACGCCGGTGTATTTCAGGTGCTTTTTACCGTCTATGAGCTTCAGGTCATAAAGGATGAGGTCGGCCCGGGAGGCGCATTTCCAAAGCGCGTCCCATGTCGCCAGTCCCGCCGTATCGAGGGCGGCGTGGATCGACCGTCGGTTCATTTCGGCCAGGAGTCCCCGGCAGAAATCGGGCTGGCCGGCGGGCTCGCCGCCGGAAAGCGTCACGCCCCCGCCCGACTGTTCAAAGAAAATGCGATCCCTTTCGATCTCCTGGACGACGTCCTTGACGCTGACAACGCGGCCGGCCATTTCAAGAGCTTCATACATGCAAACATTGACGCACTCGCCGCAGAGATCGCACTTGGCCCGGTCGACGGCGATCGGCCCGCTGTTCCGGGAAATGGCCCCGCGCGGACAGGCGCCCACGCACGAATAGCAGCGAGCGCATCGCGAAGAGCGGACCATAAGTTCCGGGCCCTTGGCGATGCCCTCCGGATTATGGCACCAAAGGCAATGCAAGGGGCAGCCCTTGAAAAAGACGGTCGTCCGGATCCCTGGGCCGTCGTGAACGGCGAAACGTTTGATATCGAAAATCACGCCCTTGGACATAAGATTCCCAGCCATTGCAGCCGTAATATATCACATATCAGACCTAAAAATCAAGCTGTTTTTTGATTCGTTGCAAATCGCCCCGAGGATTGCTAGACTTATCCCCAGCCGGAACGAAGCGGCCGTTCTCATGAAAAAGCCTGGCATCCCTAGGATGAAACCTCTGAGCTCCGTCCTCATCAAGCCCGCCGGCCCGGACTGCAACATGGCCTGCGCCTATTGCTTTTACCGCGAAAAAGAGGCTTTATTCCCCGGCGCCGCGGCCCATCGGATGAGCGAGGCCGTGCTCGAAGAGACCCTGCGTCAGCTCTTCGCTCAGTCCATCCCCGCCGTTTCGATCGGCTGGCAGGGCGGCGAGCCGACGCTGATGGGGCTTCCCTTCTTCCAAAGGGCCGTCGATCTTCAGGTCCGCTGCGGAAAAGGCAAGAGCGTCGGCAACGGCCTGCAGACGAACGGTCTCCTGCTCGACGGAGCCTGGGCGGAGTTCCTCAAGAAATATCGAATTCTGGTCGGCCTGTCGCTCGACGGGCCGGGGCACGTCCATGACCACTACCGCCGCCTCTCCGGCGGACAGGGGACGCACCAAAAGACTGCGGACGCGGCCAAGCTCCTTCTCGACGCGGACGTGGCCGTCAACGCCCTGGTCGTCGTCAACGACTATTCGGCCCGCTTTCCCGAGGAGATCTACCGCTTTCACAAAGACCTCGGCCTGAACTATATGCAATTTATCCCCTGCGTCGAGACCGACGCCGGCGATCCGGGCCGGGCCGCGCCGTTCTCCGCCTCGGCCGAGGCCTTCGGCGCATTCCTAAGCGTCGCGTTCGACCTCTGGCGGGCCGACTTCAGGAATGGAGAGCCGACGACGTTCATCCGCTTTTTCGATTCCGTTTTCTATCGCTACGTGGACCGCGAACCGCCCGAATGCGATCTCCTCCCCGAGTGCGGGACCTATCTCGTCATCGAACATAACGGCGACGTCTACGCCTGCGATTTCTTCGTCGAGGAGCGCTGGAAACTCGGGAACGTCATGACCGGGAAGCTCGTTCACATGTTGAACTCGGCCAAGCAGACCGAATTCGGCCGGATGAAAGCGGACCGGCCCGATCCTTGCGCGGCCTGCGAATGGCTCGTCTATTGCCGCGGCGGCTGCCCCAAGGACAGGCTGCGGGACCCGCGTGACGCGGGAATCAGCCATTTCTGCGCGGGTTATAAAAAATTCTTCGCCCACGCCGACGCATCCTTTCGCGCGCTTGCGAATGAATGGAAGAATAAACAGGGAGGATCGCATGATTAGAAAACTTATTGTTCTCATGTCATTAGCTCTCGTTCTTGACTCAGCCCTCTTCGCCGCCGGGCCGCTCCTCTTCGACAAGTCCGAGTACGCCGCCCGCCGCCAGAAGCTGATGGCCCAGATCCCCGACGGGGCGGCGATCATTCTCGGCGCTCTTCCGGCGACGGGCTATAACGAATTCTTCCAGAGCAACGATTTCATGTATTTCAGCGGCGTCGAGATTCCCAACGCGATGTTGATCATCGACGGCCGGCAGAAGGCGACGACGCTCTTCTTCACGATCTCCGAGGGCGCGGCGCGCAATGAAGGCCTCAGCCTCGATCTGGCGCGGAACGCCAGAGAGGTGACGGGGATCGAGCGGGTCTCCCCCATCGACCAGTTCACCTCCGCCCTGTCCCGCCTCGCCGGTTCGGGGGCGGTGATCTACACCTCGTTCAAACCCGAGGAGCTCAGCCGCGAATGTTCGGCCGAGAAGTTCGGCATCCTCCAGAACGCCATGACCTTCAACCTCTGGGATGGCCGCCTGACCCGCGAGCTCCAGTTCGTCAAGAACCTCAAGGACCGTTTCCCCCAGGCCGCGGTCAAGGACGGCGCCCCGCTGATCTGGGACCTGCGGTCGGTCAAGTCGCCGGCCGAGATCGAGGTCCTGCGCAGGGTCGGCAAGCTCGGGGTCGAGGCGCACCTGGCGATGATGAAGGCGACGCGGGTCGGCGTCCCGGAATACGAGATGTCCGCGGCCTTCGAATACGCCTGCAAAAAAGCCGGCGCCCGCGACATCGCCTACAACGTCATCATCAGCTCGGCTGAGAACCATCCCTATCTTCATTACTATCGGCACGACCGCTTCCTCGCCGACGGCGATTTCATCGTCGTGGACGCGGGGCCGGCCTTAAACTATTACGTGGTGGACATCTCGGCCTCCTACCCGGCCAACGGGAAGTTCACCCCCCGCCAGCGGGAAATCTACGAGGCCGCTTGGGCGGTAGAGGCCGCCTGCCGCGAGGTCTACAAGCCCGGGATCTCGGCCCAGGATGTCCAGCCTCTGGTGAACGAGATCCTAACAAAGAAGGGTTTCGACGTCGCCAAAGACCTCTTCAAGATCCGGACGATGCAGGTCGGGATCAGCCACAACGTGGGGATGGCCGTCCACGATGTGAGCGCAGGCGGCCGGGCGCCGCTCAAGGTCGGTCAGGTCTTCGCCTGCGACATCTACGCCGTATTCGCCAAGGAGAACCTCGGCGTGCGGGTTGAGGACACGGTCGTCATCACCGAGACCGGCTGCGAGAACCTGACCCCGGGACTGCCCCGGACGATCGCCGAGATCGAAGCCGTCATGAGGAAGAAATAAGGTCAAGATCAAACACGGGCGTTGAAGCCCGGTCTATGATCTTACTTCGTGAAGAATTTATGAATGGTCAGGCTTTTGAGGACCCGGCCCGGGAACAGGATCGTCGAGGGAAAATTCGGATGGTTGGGTGAATCGGGAAAATGCTGGGTCTCCAGGCACAGCCCGAAATGCTTCTTGTAGGCCCGCCCGCCCTTGCCGATGATCGTGCCGTCCAGAAAATTACCGCTGTAGAACTGGATGCCCGGCTCGGTCGTGTAGATCTCCATGATCCGCCCGCTGACCGGGTCGGCCAACCGCGCCGCCAGGCCCATAGCCACATCAGCTTTGTTCAAGACGTAATTGTGGTCGTAGCCGCTCTCGACCTTGGCGATCCGCGATCCGATCGCCGTCGCCGTCGTGAAATCCATCGGCGTCCCCTTGACGGGAGCCAACTCTCCCGTCGGAATGAGGCCCTTATCGACGGCCGTATATCG
>JAPKZI010000183.1 GCA_026393865.1 Candidatus Aminicenantota bacterium | reverse complement strand
TCCCGGCGCTTTCAGCTGCGGCGCCCAGACCAAATCGCAGTCCACGGTGTACGCCATCGAGATCATGCTCAAAGAGATCAAACGGATCATGGAGCAGGAAGTGAGCGACGAGGAGCTGGCCAAGGCCAAGGACGGCTATCTCAATTCCTATGTCTTCAACTTCGAGAGCAAGGCCCAGGTTCTCAATCGGATGCTGACCTACGCTTATTACGGCTATCCGCTAGATTTCACCGAAAAACAGAAGGCGGGCGTGGAGAAGGTCACCAAGGCCGACGTCCTGCGCGTGGCCAAGAAGTACCTCAAACCGGACAAGGTCCAAATCCTGGTGGTCGGGAAAAAGGCGGACTTCGACAAGCCGCTCTCGACGCTGGGCAACGTCAACGTGATCGACATCGCGATCCCGGCGGCGAAACAGAAATAAGAACAAAGAAAAAGTCCCGGAATTGAAAATTCCTCAGGACACCATAATGATGGCGTCTCCGGCGACGGCGTCGAAGCGGCAGATCTCATAGCAGGCGCGGCACTTGATGCACTTCGCCTGATCGAGGTTATGGACCTGGGCGCGCGGGCCGATGATGGCCTTTGTCGGACAGACCTTAACGCACATCTGACATCCGGTGCACCGTTCCGGAATGATACGGAACGTGACGAGGTCGCGGCAGGCCGCCGCGGGGCATCGCTTGTCGACGACATGGGCGGCGAACTCGGAACGGAAATACCGCAGGGCGGTCAGGACCGGATTCGGCGCGGTCTGTCCGAGACCGCAGAGCGATCCCTGCTTGACCATTTTGGCCAGCTTCTCCAGCTTGGTCAGGTCCTCTTCCGTTCCCTTGCCCTTCCTGATCTTGTCCAAGAGATCGACCATGTGGCGGGTGCCGACCCGGCAGGGAACGCACTTGCCGCACGATTCGCTTTGGGTGAAGGAGAGGAAGAAGTGGGCGACGTCGACGATGCAGGTGTCGTTGTCCATCACCACGAGTCCGCCGGACCCCATCATCGAACCGGCGCTCGTCAGAGAATCGAAATCGATCGGCAGTTCAAGCATGCTGCCCGGCAGGCATCCTCCCGACGGACCGCCGGTCTGGACGGCCTTAAAAGCCTTCTTGTTTGGAATGCCGCCGCCGATCTCATAGATGATCGTGGATAAGGGGGTCCCCATCGGCACTTCGATGAGCCCGGAATTGGCGATCTTGCCGGTCAGAGCGAAGACGGCCGTTCCCTTGCTTTTATCCGTCCCGATGGAAGCGAACCAGTCGGCCCCTTTGTTGATGATGACCGGGACCGATGCCAGCGTTTTGACGTTGTTGATAACGGTGGGTTTTCCCCACAGGCCTTTTTCGGCGGGGAAGGGCGGCCGGCTGCGCGGCATGCCCCGGGAGCCCTCGATGGATCCGATCAAGGCCGTCTCTTCGCCGCAGACGAAGGCCCCCGCTCCTTCGAAGATGTCGATATCGAAATCGAAATCCGAACCGAGAACCCTCTCCCCCAGATATCCCCGATCGCGCGCCTGCTGGAGAGCGATGCGAACCCTTTTGACGGCCAAGGGATATTCCGCGCGGCAGTAGATGAAGCCCTTTCGGGCTCCGATGGCGAATCCGAGGAGACTGAGCCCCTCGAGGACGATATGGGGATCGGCCTCGAGCAGGCTGCGGTCCATGAAAGCTCCGGGATCGCCCTCGTCGGCGTTGCAGATGACATATTTGACCTTTCCTGGTTGCTTCCGGCAGACGTCCCATTTGATCGCCGCGGCAAAACCGGCCCCGCCGCGCCCGCGCAATCCGGAACGGCGGACCTCCTCGACGACCTGGGCCGGGGTCATGATCGTGACGGCCTTCCGGAGGGCCTGATACCCCTCATGGGCTTCGTAATCCGCGATCTTTTCCGGATTGATCTTGCCGCAGTTGCGGAGAATGACCCTCTGCTGTTTTTTATAGAACATGATGTCCCGGTAATAGGGGACGACCTCTTTGGTGACCGGGTGTCGGTAAAACAGCCGCTTGACCGGTTCTCCAGAGACCAAGTGGGACTCGGCGATGTCCTTGGCGTCTTTCGGGCTTACCCGGCAGTAGAAGATTCCCTCGGGCTCGACGACGACGATGGGACCCTTTTGACAGAAGCCGTGACAACCCGTGAATCCGACCTCGACTCGATCCGACAGGCCGAGCTCGTGAACGGCGTTCTCGAGGGCGATCCGGATCTCCGGCGCCTTCGAAGATACGCACCCGGTCCCTTCGCAGACAAGGACGCGGATCTTGGCCGGCGGGACGGTTCCCGCCGCGGCCCCCGAGGGTGGGGTTTGGATTCTCGGTTCAATTTGGCTCATTACAGCTCCCGTTATTTCTCTATCCCTTGGACTCCGATATGGCCGTCGCCGCCTCCTCGGGGGGAGGAGGCTCGATCGATTCCAGGAGTTTCGTGAAGGTGACCCGGTTCATCCGGCCGTGGACCTCCTCGTTGACGACGACGACGGGGGCCAAGGCGCAGCAACCCAAGCAAGCGACCCGCTCCAGGCTGAACTTCCCGTCCGGCGAGGTCTCGCCGTGGTTGAGGTTCTTGTCTGTTTTCATAACCTCCATGAAGTTTTGGCCGCCGCCCACGTGACAAGCCGTTCCTAAGCAGACCTTGATGTTGTATTTCCCGGGCGGCCGGAACCGGAACTGGGTGTAAAACGTGGCTACTCCATAGATCTCGTTCTCCGAAACCTTCAGCGTCCGGGAGATTGTTTGGATGGCTTCGGGAGAAAGATACCCCTGGGCTCCCTGCGCCTTTTGGAGCAGGGGGATCACTTCTTTCCGCCGCTCGCGGGTTTGATCCGGAATGTCCGTCACAGATTTCGCCGTCATCCCGCCCTCCTTGCGATTCTTCGTTTCGAGGTCGTTTCGATCATGGATCTATTTCGAGTTTTGATGATCTAGATAGAGTGTCCTGAGATGGACGATCCGGTCCGGGGAGAGAAAGACGCACTCACCGATCTCCGCCCGCGACGCGGCGACATCCTCCGCGTGGCTCTTGCACGTCGGGGCGCCGCACAGCCCGCAATTCAGCCTTGGCAGGGCCTTCAACAGCTCCTCCGCCTTCTTTCTCCTCAAGACCCGTCCCCGAAGATCTCCGCTCTCTCCCTCGATCTTGCGGGGCTTCAAGGACCGCCGCAGTGAAAAATCCTCGATGGCGTAGCGCCGTCGGACTTCCTCCTCGAATTTGGAAACGGAACTCGGCCTGTTGGCGATCAAACGCAGATTCTTGCTCCGGGCGACATAGAGATTCTCGACGGTCAGGTTTCCGCCGACGCACCCTCCCTGACAGGCATGGCATTCTAGAAACTCGATATTGCGGAGCTTGCCTTTCTCGATATCGTCGAAAACCTTGATGATGTCCGTCAGACCCGTGAGGGGGAGATAATGCTCGCGCGAGAGGCTGGGGAACTCGCCTTCCGGGGCTCCCCAATGGAACATTTCGCCCGAAAAAGAATATCTTCTTCAGCGGGCTGGAGAATGGAAATGGTCTTGGCCAGACAGGGAGTGATGTAGATGGCGGCGATGTCCTCGGCCGCGATCCCCAGCTCCTGGGAATATCTTCGCTTCAATTCCCGGGCGGCGATTTCCCGCGGGGCGTCGACGGGGATCAGTTGTTCGACCATCGAGGGATAGGCGACCTGGACGAGCCGGACGACGACCGGACACGAATTGGAGATCAGGGGGAACGGCCCGGGCCATTTTTTGACGCAGGCCGCGATGGCCCGGTCGATCAGCTCGATGTCCACGGAGTATTCCCAGACGGCGTCGAAACCGAGCTCGAGGAGCGCCCGACCCACGCTCTCCGGCGTATCTCTCATACCGAACTGGGCGAACAGGGCGGGGGAAACCACGGCGACCTTGAACTTGAACCGGTCTAGCTCGGCGAAGGTGATCGTGGTCGCGGCGATGGCCTCCGTGGGACAGACGGTCAGGCACAGCCCGCAATCGATGCAGAGTTCCGAGATCAAGCCCGCCTTGCCGTTCTTGACGCGGATGGCGCGGGTGGGACAGGCCCGCATGCAGTGCATCCGTCCCTGACACGTCTTCGTGTTGATCCTGAATCCGTGTTTAAGTTCACTCATGCGCCGGGAGCCGGATCTTTGAAAAGACCGATGTTCCCTTCCCCGTGTTCGATTCGATGCGGAATTCGTCGGAGTTCTTCTTCATGTTCGGCAGGCCCATTCCGAAGCCGAAGCCCATCTCGCGCATCTCGTCGGAGGCCGTCGAGTATCCTTCCTGCAAGGCCAGTTCGATGTCCGGGATGCCCGGACCCTCGTCCGTGGTTTCCAGATTGATGTCTTCATCCGTGACGATCAACGTCATCGTCCCCCTCTGGGCGTACATGACCACGTTCATCTCCGCCTCGAAGGCCACGATCACGAGGCGCCGGAGATGGGCCGCGTCGATGCCGAGATCCCGGAGGACGACCTTGATCTCGCCGGCGACTTCGCCGGCCTTGTCGAAATTCTTCCCTTGGATCTCATAGCGTTCCCGCAGCAATTCCATGGCCGTCATGAGACGCCTTTAAGACCCCGATTGAATAGGATCCCGCAGATGTCGAACATGACCATCGAAGTGACGAGGACCGGGATCTTTTTTTGCTTGGCGAAATCGATCACTTTCTTGTCGGGGCGCTTGCCCCGGCAATAGATGACGGCGCTGACGCCAGCGACATCCGCGGTGCGGATGGACTGGATATTGGTGAGGCCCGTGATCATCAATTCTCGGGACTTGGCGAAGGCCAGGATCTCGCTCATGCCGTCCGAGGCCACGACCTGCAGGATGTCCACAGACAGATCGTCCTCTCCGGCGAGAACTTCACATTGAAGAAGCTCTTTGATCTCGGATAATTTCATGCGGGCTCCTGATGCGATCTCTGGACGATGGTCATGGCGAGGCCTCTTCGCCTTCCTTGTTCATGAGATAGCGATGGATCGAGGCCGCGGCGATCCGTCCATCCCCCATAGCGCTGATCACCGTCGCCGCCCCCCTGACGATGTCCCCGCCGGCCCAGATATTCGGCCTGGACGTCCGGCCCGTCGCCGGATCGGTCGCCAACCCTCCTTTTTTATTGATGTCCAAGCCGGGCGTCGTCATCTGGATCAGCGGGTTGGGGCCGTTGCCGATGGCCATAACGATCGCGTCGAAGGGGGTGCGATAATTGGACTCGGGGATGGGAACCGGCTTGCGCCGCCCGGAGGAGTCGGGTTCTCCGAGCTCCATCCGCAGGCATTCGATCTCTCTGATCCAGCCGTGTTCATCGCCGATGAGGCGGACGGGCAGCGTCAGAAGGTCGAAGATGACCCCTTCCTCCTCGGCGTTCTCCACTTCCTCGGCGCGGGCGGGAAGTTCAGTCTTGCTTCTCCGGTAGACGAGATGGACCTCGTCGGCCCCCAGCCGGACGGCCGTCCTGGCGGAATCCATGGCCACGTTTCCCCCGCCGACCACGGCCACGCGGGACGGCCGCTTCACCGGAGTATCGTATTCCGGAAAGCGGAATCCTTTCATCAGGTTCACCCGGGTGAGGTATTCGTTGGCCGAGTAGACCCCATTGAGGTTCTCGCCGGGGATCTCCATGAACCAGGGGAGTCCGGCGCCGGATCCGACGAAGACGGCGTCGAATTCCTCGAGGAGCTTGTCGACGGTCCTGGTCTTCCCGACGACAAAGTCCTTATAGATCTTTAACCCGAGGCTACGGACGTATTCCACTTCGCGGTTTACGATCGCCTTGGGGAGCCTGAACTCCGGGATCCCGTAGATGAGGACGCCGCCGCATTCGTGAAGGGCTTCAAAGATGGTCACCTCGTGCCCGAGAATAATGAGGTCGTTGGCCACGGTGATTCCGGCGGGCCCGGCCCCGATCACGGCCACCTTCCTGCCGGTCTTGGGGGCCATGTCCGGGACCTCGATCTTTCCCTCGGCGGCCTCCCGGTCGGCCAGGAATCGCTCGAGGCGTCCGATCGATACGGGAGCGCCCTTGTTCCCCAGGATGCACATCTTTTCGCACTGTTCTTCCTGCGGGCAGACGCGGCCGCAGATGGCCGGAAGGGCGTTCGTTTCCTTGATTTTTCGTATCCCGGAGGCATAGTCGCCCTCGACAATGTTCTTGATGAAGCCGGGGATGTCGATCCCCACCGGGCAGCCTTGATTGCAGAGAGGCTTTTTGCACTTGATGCAACGCGAGGCTTCTTCGACGGCCGCGGCGAGGGGATATCCCAAGGCCACTTCGTCGAAGTTCTTAATCCGTTCCCAATGGTTCTGCTTCGGCATGGGCCGCTGCCGCAGATCCAGCTTTTTCTTTTCCGGTTTTTCTTCAGCCACTGTCGGCAACCTCCTCTGTCGGTCCGGAGCGGTCGTCCTAAAAACGGGACCGGCAGCTGCTCTGGCGGAGCGGATCGACCTCCTCGGGACCATAACCTTTGCGCCGAGCCAGGAATTCCGCCCAATCGATCTCATGGCCGTCGAAGTCGGGACCGTCGACGCAAGCGAACTTCGTTTTTCCTCCGACCGACAGCCGGCAGACCCCGCACATGCCTGTCCCGTCGATCATGATGGGATTCATATTGACGATGGTCTTCCAGCCCAGCGGTTTCGTCACCTCGGAGACCCGCATCATCTGAAACGTGCATCCGTTCACGATTACCCGATCGGGAACGATTCCGGCGGCTCCCATCAACTCGGGAATCTTGTCGATGTGCCCTTTCCGATC
>JAPKZI010000095.1 GCA_026393865.1 Candidatus Aminicenantota bacterium | reverse complement strand
GCGGGAGATCATCCTCGCCGCCGGGGCCGTCCCAGTCTGCCTTTGCGGGGGAGCGCTCGAGACGATCCCAGACGCCGAACAGACTCTGCCCGCCAATCTCTGTCCTCTAATCAAATCCACTTTCGGCTATCACCTCCAGCGCTCCAATCCGTTCCTGGAATGGGCCGACCTCATCGTCGCCGAGACGACCTGCGACGGTAAGAAAAAAATGTACGAGATCATGGGCGAGACTCGGGCCATGCACACGGGCGGCCGTCCGGCTGATGAACCGCGAACGCGGCCTGCGGCGGCGCCTGGCCGACCTCATGGCCCTCGACCGGCCGCCGCTCACCGGCCGCCGGCTCCTCGACCTCAAGTCCCTCATCTCCGGCATCGCCTCCGACCTCGAGCAGTATGAGCGCGCGATCCGGATGTTCGAGGATGGCGCCGCTGCGCCCGGCTCTCCCCGGGACCGCCTCGATGAACCGGTCCCGGTCCGCGTGCTCATGACCGGCGTGCCCATGGTCCACGGCGCGGAGCGGGTCATCGAGCTCATCGAGGCGGCGGGGGCGGTCGTGGTCGCCCAGGAAAATTGCACCGGCCTCAAACCCATCCTCGAAGATATCGATCCCGGCGCGGAGGATCCCGTCCGGGCCATCGCCGAGAAATACTACCATCTCCCCTGTTCGGTCATGACGGTCAACGAACGCCGGCTCGACTCCCTGGGTGACTTGAACCGCCGCTTCCGCCCCCAGGCCGTCATCGAGCTCGTCTGGCACGCCTGTCTGACATACGACGTGGAGTCGTTCCGCGTCCGGCGCTTCGTCGAGGACGAGTTGGGCCTGCCGTACCTGAAGATCGAGACAGATTACTCGCCGTCCGACTCGGCCCGGCTGGCCGTTCGGATCGAAGCCCTCCTCGAAACGGTCCGGTCCCGGGCCGCCGCGGACGAAGGACGGCTATGATCGGCGGCGGCATCGACGCCGGCTCCCGGGCCATGAAAGTGGTCCTGATGGACGCCGGCGAAGGACGGTTGATCGCGGCCGGGCACGCCGACCAGATCCCCGACCAAGCCCGGCTGGCCGAAGAGTTGTTCGAAGAGACCGCGGCCAAGGCCGGCTTAGCCCCGAAAGACATCGGCCGGATCGTAGGGACGGGATACGGCCGACAATTGATCACGCGCGCCGACACCACGGTCACGGAGATCACCTGCCAGGCTCGCGGCGTGCAGAGCCTCGTCCCGGAGGTCCGGTCCATCGTCGACATCGGCGGACAGGACAGCAAGGTCATCTTCCTGGACGGCCGCGGCGTCCGGGATTTCGCCATGAACGACCGCTGCGCCGCAGGGACGGGCCAATATCTGGAGATGACGGCGCGCCGCCTCAACGTCTCGCTGCCGGAAATGGGTCATCTGGCCTCCTTCAGCCGCCGGCCGGCGGTCATCAACAGCATGTGCGCCGTGTTCGCCGAAAGCGAGATCGTTTCGCTTCTCGCCTCGGGAGCGGGGACAGAGGACATCGCCGCCGGCGTTTTCCTGTCGATCGCCAAGCGCATCGCCTCGCTGGCCGGGATGAGACTTCAGCCGCCGGCCGTCTTCACCGGAGGCGCCGCCCTCATCCCCGGAATGGACAAGTTCCTCGCCGAAGCCCTCGGCCGGACGCTGACCGTCGCCCCCGATCCAAGGATGACCGCGGCGCGAGGCGCCGCGCTCATCGCCTGCGAACAGATGAGGTCCGCGAAGCCTGCCTGTCAAGGGACGAGCCTTCGGCTCGCCACTCGCCCGTAGCTTGTATCCACGGGCGAGTACGGCGGAAGTTGACCCCCGGGCAAAGCCCGGGGCCCCGGCCGCCGTTGACTCCCGGGTGACGCGACGTCGGTTGTCCTTACAGGTTGAAATAGACCTTGATCGTCACCGCGACGCCGAAGGCGTTGAGATTGATGGCCGCCTCCCTGACGTTCCGGTACGTACTGCCGGAGGGCGTGCCCCACATGTTCATCTGGGGATAGTATTTGCCCAGGTCCGCGTCCTGGCTCTCGTAATACCAAAGCTTCCCCGACGAGGAGCTGGAATCCGACAAGGATTGGTCGTAATACCAGCCGAGGTCTTCGCGCCAGTCTCTCTCCCGCGACGAGGAGGTCATTTTCACGTCGCCCTCCCAGCCCGAAAAATTCACGAACCGTCCGAACAGTTCCAGGCCGAGGGACAGACCCGACCCGATCCGATATTCCAGGCCCAACCCTCCGTGGAATCCGAGACTGTTCTTCTTGGCGCTCTCGTCCCAGACCTCGGAGCTGGTGATTTCCTGCTTTTCATCCAGGTAGATCGTCGAGGAGTCCGCGTAGTTGTACGTAAAATCATAGGCGTATTTATGGCTGAACTTGCCCAGATAAAATCCCGCTCCCGCGTAGCCATAGAGAGTCCACCGACCCGAGGGGAAGGTCAGGTACAGGCTGAGCCGGATCGGGATGGCGCTGATCTTGAAATCTTCCGTGTTCTTGGCCACTCCGGCCTGGGTAAAGGTCCCCCAGGATTCGGAGCCGGTCTGGTCATAAGTGAAACCGTAATCCCCCCGGCTGGAGGCTTGGAGATAGCCGGTCCCGATCCCGATGCCGAAGCGTTCGTTGAGATGGAAGATCAGGTCGAACTCGAAATTTGGGATGGTCCCCATCTTTTTCCAGTTGCTGTTCCCGGTGAAATAATCGAGCGTGCCGACGTCGTTTTGCAGGTCGATCATGCCCTTGCGATAGGTCTCCAAGTCCCCTCCGCCGTTGAGGGTGAATCCGATCCCGCCGCTGAGCTTGAACCCGATGGCCGGTCCCGTTCGTTGCGGTTCTTCGGCCGCCCGGCCCGCCGTCGCGAAGAGGGCGACCGCGCTCAAGAGAAGAACCAGGACCAAACCCCTCCCGCGCTCCGATTTCTGTCTCATGAAGATCCTCGCTTTCGATGAAATCACATCAGCCCGGTCATCCGTCAAGGGACGAGCCTTCGGCTCGCCACTCGCCCGTGTCTTATTTCCACGGGCGAGTACGGCGGAAGTGGACCCCCGGGTAAAGCCCGGGGCCCCGGCCGCCGCGCCGAACCGGAATCGAACGATGAAAAAAAATGATGGGAAGATGCCGGCGCGCCGACGGAAGGCCGCGGAGGGAAGGTCACATCGCGTTTCCCGACCGCTGGGCGAACTTCCAGTAGCCGACGGCGTTGGCGAAGATCGGATCGGCGACGACCTTGGCATGCCGGAAGACCTGTTTCAGCCGGTCTCCGAGCAAAAGCGCGCCGCCGCCCGTCATCAGGATAACGTCCAGGCTGGCGCCCCGGTCCCACAGCTGCGTGACCTGGGCGATGACCTGATCGGCCATCGGGGCCACGACTTCCTCGATCGCGGTGCTGAGGTTGATGGTCTCGCCGAAATACTTGAGCTTCCGGGCCGTGACCGCGTCCACGACCTGGTGGTCGCGCAGGTCGAGTTCCGGGAAGCGCTCCAGGATCTGGGCCTTGATGACCCGGATGATGTCCCAGCCGCCGATGTTGACGCTGGCCGTCTTCCGGCTGATCTCAGCCAGGCGGTCGACGGCGAAGATATTCGTCGATTTGCCGCCGATATCGATAACCCCGACCGTCCCTTTGGCCAGCTCCGCGTCGGAGACCTTGCCGAAATCGTCCAGCGTCAAGGCCAGCAGCGTGCCGAACGGCTGGGGGATGACCTTGCACTCGGACACGACGAAGGTCTGGACGGGTTTCCCCTTCCGCTGGGCCTTATGCTCGCCCATGAGGCGGTCCCGGAGCTTGTTGCGGTCGGAATAGAAGGCGATGGGCAGGCCCGTCACGAGGCGCAGGCTCGTCCACGTTCCGGCCTCGAGCTCTGTCAGGGCGGCCAGGAAGAGGGTGTAATACTCGTCGCTCTCGATCCAGGAGCGGTCCTCTCGGCGCTGGGTGAACCGGCTGTGGGTGATGGCCTCCTCGCCGACCAGGGCGCTGGAGGGATAGACCATGCTGATCGCTTTGTCGTTCTCGCGGAGGTCGATCAGGGAATATTCGGGAGTGCCGATGACCGAGGGAAAGATGATCTTCCGGCCGTCCGTGACGGCCTTGACCGCGTTATAACCGATATCGAGTCCGATGTTCATCCGAGACCTCCTTCCTAAAGGGAAACGGGCTTCCTTTTTTTAGACAGCAATGGATAAGCCGGCATCTTTAGAAATTCTATGTAAATGAATAATCAATGTCAAATGTAATAAATTTTCGAAGCCCGACCTAAAAGGGGCGCGGGTCAAAGCGTGGGAACCGGAGACACCCCTCGGCGGACCGGATCGGCCGGCCTGATCAGGAGGGTCTGGCGACAGAGGCGGACCTGTCGAGGGCGAAGAGGTCCTTGGCCACGTCCAGGAAGTGTTCGATCACCTCGGGATCGAACTGCGTTCCGGAGCAGCGGGTGATCTCCTTGACCGCGAAAGTGTGGCTCTCCGCGTTCCGGTAAGGCCGGTCCGAAGTGATCGCGTCATACGTGTCGGCGACGGCCATGATCCGGGCCCCGACCGGAATCTCCTGGCCCTTCAGCTTGTCCGGATAGCCGCTGCCGTCGTAGCGCTCGTGGTGATGACGGACCAGCTTCGTGATCTGCCGCAGCTCGACCACGGGCATGAGGATGGTCTCGCCGATAACCGGATGATTCCGGATCTGGTTCATCTCCTCGTCGGTCAGCCTGGCCTTCTTATTCAGGATCCTCTCCGGAAGGGCGATCTTCCCGACATCGTGGAGCACCGCGGCCAGCTCCAGGTCGCGAAGCTCCCGCTCCTCGAGCCCCATCTTCTTGGCGATGCCCAGAGTGATGTCCGTCACCCGGGTCGAGTGATCGCGGGTGTATTTGTCCTTGGCCTCGAGGGCCGAGACGAGGGATTTGACCATCGCCAGGAAGAGCGCCCGCTGCCGCTCCATGAGGTCCTGGGTCCGCACCTTGAGGTTCTGGTTGACCAGGGCCAGGTCCGCCTCCGCTTTGCGCATTCGCAGGAGCGACCGGATCCGGGCTTTGAGCTCGTTCGAATCGAACGGCTTGGAGATGTAATCGTCGGCGCCGGCCTCGATGCCCTCGACGAGCATCTCGGCGCCCGACCGGGCCGTGACCAGGATCACCGGAATGTGCTTCAGCCCGGGATCCTCCTTGACCTTCCGGCAGAAAGCGTGGCCGTCCATGCCGGGCATCATGACGTCGCTGATCGCGAGATCGGGCATGTTCGCGCGCATCAAGCCGAGGCCTTCCTCCCCCGACGGAGCGAAGTCCAGGTCATAATCGTCCTCGAGCAGGAGCTTCATCAGTTTGAGGATTTCGGGATTATCGTCGATGACCAGCAGCCGATAGTCGTGAGCCCGGTCGCGGGTCATGGTCTCCGGACCGATCTCTTCCCGTTCGAGGTCCGTGAGCTGGAGCTTGCGGAAATCCGAAACGATGTCCTGGATCCGGGGCGGCTCGGCGTCTGTGGCCCGTTTCTTGAAAGAGACCGGGAGATCGGCCACGCGCCGGTCAAGAACGTCCTCGCCGTAGTGATCCTCGCCTTTCAAAATCTCGACAAAGAATCGCGAGCCCTTCCCCAGCTCGCTTTCGACGCGAATGCGGCCGCCGTGGAGCTTGACGATCTCACTGGCCAGAGAGAGGCCGATGCCCGTCCCTTCGTGGGCCCGGGACAGGGAACCGTCGACCTGGGAAAAGCGGTCGAAGACGGCCTCGCGCATGTTCTCGGGAATGCCGATGCCGGTGTCCTCGACGATGAGCGTGACGTTCGTTTCATGCTCCTCGATGTAGAGCGTGATCCGGCCGCCTGCCGGCGTGAACTTCAGCGCATTGGACAGCAGGTTGAGGACGACCTTCTCGAAATTCTCGGGATCGATGGTCAGGGGCACGTCGTGCGGAGGATGCTGGAAATAGAGCTTGATGCTCTTGCGGTCGGCCAGGGGCCGGACCGAGCCGAGCAGTGAGTTGACGTACTCGACGAACTCCAGGGAGTTGATCTTGAGCCGCATCTTCCCCTCTTCGAGCTTGGTCAGGTCGAGGAGATTGTTGATGAGCTTCAGGAGCTTCAAGCCGTTGTGGCGGATCATGGCGAGGGTGTCTCTGTTCTTCCCGGAGACTCGGCCCATGTTGCCGTCGATCATCGGGCCCAAGGGAGCCAGCATGAGGGTCAGCGGCGTCCGCAGCTCGTGATTGACGTTGGCGAAGAACTGCGTTTTGAGCTCGTCCAGGCTCTTCAGCTTGATGTTCGATTCCTGCAGCTTGGCCGTGGTCGTTTCGAGCTCGATACGGCTGCGCAGTTCGCGGCGCCGATAATTGTCCAGGACATAAGAGCCGAAGCTCCCGATGATGTCCATCGCGCTCAGGAAAAAGAGATTGGTGACGACACCGCGTCCTTGGCTTGTTCCGATGAACATGTTGAGGAAGCCGGGGACGGCATAACTGACCCATATCAAAACGTAGAGGATGATGGTGTCGCGGAAGGCGAGAGGAACGACGATGGCCATGCCCATGATGATGAGGTAGAGCCCCTGGACGTATTCGGACTGGAAGCCGCCCAGGATTTGGATCATGACCGCGATCCCACCCACGTCGAAAACGGTCAGGGCGATGCAGATGTTGGTGAATCCGCGGTACGTGCGGATGTGGTTGAGCAGGAGCAGGAGGACGAGATGGGCGACAAGGACCGCCAGCCGGATGACCAGGAACAGATTGAAAAAGGGGATGGCGTAAATCGCGTCCAGAATCAAAAAGCTCGGGTAGAGGATCCCGCTCAGGATGAGGATCAGCCGCGTCCGGCCCTTAAGGTCATACTCCCAGCTGAGCCGTTCTTCGAAACGGACCTGGGACTCATCCATGGCCGACCCTCACTTTGGCCACGGCCACGTACCCCTGAGGCGGATCGCCGAAAGAGGGACGGATCAACAGGCATTCCCAGCCCGCCTCTTCTAAAAGGCCGTCGAGCTTTTCGGGCTCGAAGAAATCGAACGTCCCTGCCTCTTCGAGTTCGACGAGGGCCTGGGCGTCGTTCAGGAACGATCGGATCGAATTGAGAATGACCGATTTGGACCGTTCCGACGGAAAAGCCTCCGGAGGCGCGGCCTCGATCTTGTCCACGAGCTTGGTGAACAGTCCCGAAGCGTCGGTGTCCGGACGCATGCTCGACAGGACCAGGCGGCCCCCGGGCGCGATGATCCGTTTGAGATCGAGGAGCGTCTCCACGGGGTTGAAGATGTAGGACAGGACCAGACTCATGACGATCTTGTCGTAGCTTTCGTCCTTGAACGGCAGATGATGCGTCCCTTCGAGGCTGCCGTTGAAGACGAGACTGCGGAAGGTCGGCGTCGCGGCGATCGAGCCCTGGAGATAGCGGACGGCTCGATTGAAATCGACGATGATCCTGTATTCGGGAAGGTCGAACCGCCCCTTCAGCCAGCGGTCGACGTCCGGCGCGATCTCATCGCCCCTGAGGATCCGGTGGAGGCGGGGCGAGTACGCCTCATCGATGCGTTCGCCGCTTTGGAGCGGAAGGTTCTCAATGCGCTCGGAAAGGGCCGTGAAGCGCCCGATCTCGCCGGCGAGGAACCGCCGGACGGGAAGATAACGGCTCATCTCGACGTCGAGACAGACCAGGTCGAGCGTCCCCGATCCATTGAGATCGGCGAAACGCGAAACGAGCTTCTGGTGGGCCTGTTTCATGGCCTGGGGAATGAGGTCGGCGATAGTCATGTGGGCCGGCAGCGGACGCTTCCGGGCAAGGAGATTTTCGATCAAGTTCCCAGTGCCGCCGCCGAGGTCGAGCAATCGGTCCCCCGACCGGAGGTCCAGGGCTTCGATCTGGTCCCGCATGAGATCTTGATAATCGTCCGACAGGGCCATGACATCGAACCCCACCAGATTTCTCTCTCCAACGAGATAGCGCTGCCAATACTCCTGGCGATTCTTGATCTTCCGCAAAGGGAGCCTGTCCTTTTCGGCCCGGCGCATGACGTCCATGTTCTCCTTGTCCGGGAGGGCCGGCTTGATCGTGTCTTTATAGAGAAAACGGTGGATCAGAGACGTTACCGTGGCGAACAGATGAAGCGCTTCTTCCGAGGTCCTGGCGTTGTGTCCGATCGGCAGAGAGATCACTTCGCGGGAGGCTTCGGCGTGGACGCTCATGATGTCCCGGACAAACTCGGCTTTGACCCAATGATCGTGCTCGCCGTAGATCCAGGTGATCGGGAGGTCGAGGTGGCGCATGTCCTCCCGGGCCTGGTCCAGCGTCGCGACGCGGTTCGCCACGACATCGGCGGCGTAGGGTCCCATGCTGATCAGATTGCCCAGAATGGGGATGACGCCGAGATCGACCCCGAGCTGGTGCTGTTCCAGAAGGTCCAAACCGCAGTTGACCCGGTTCATCAGCTCCCGGAACTCCATCGTGCCCATACAGGTGATCCAATAGTTGATCCGCTCCCGGTAGATCTCGTCCCTCAGGACGATCCGGGCCTCCAAAGCGGACAAGGAAAAGCTGATGAGGATGACCGCGCTGGCTTTGAGCATCGGGTTGAGCTGGAGCCAATCGAGCACGGCCAGGATATCCTCGGCCCCCTGGCTGAGGCTGGCATGGACCATTTCATAGGGAGGCTCAGAGGCGTCCGGATCCTTATGGCTCTCCCCTTTGCAGCGGATCCCGTCGAAGCGGATCACGGCGATGGGCTTGCCCCGGACATAAAAATTCTCGACGATCGTCTGGGCCAGGGCGAACAGCGTCTCCTTGGTCTTGCCGAACGCCGAAGGCACGATCACGACCGGAACGGGATTCTGGTCCAAGGGCAAGGAGGTGTTCAGAAGGCCGACGATCTCCTCGCCTTTCCGGTTTTCCAGACGGATGACTTGAGGGGGCTCCTTGGCCATCTCGCTCAGGTCCGCATACGGTTTCAGCCCGGTCCCGAACTTATCCGTGGGGTGTGTCCTGGGATGTTCTCCGGGAGCGCTCATCTTGGCCATCTCCGGAGCGAAGACCGTCAGCCGGCCGATGCCGAACTGGACGCCGTACCTCAACTGGTCCTGGCCGTTCCCGTCGATTTTCTGGATGTTCCGCACTTCGCCCCGGACCTCGCGGACAAGCTTCGATTCATGAAAGATCCTGATCGATTCGAGCGGGGTTCCGATCAGCAGAGCGACATGCGCGGCATCGGCGACGAAGCTCACCCCGCCCTCGCTGATGTCGGTGATCGCGCCGCGGATGGCCGCCCCGAACGGTTCGGGCAGGGTGACCTCCGCCTCGAGCCGGCCGTCGGAGGCCGTCCGTTTTAAGGATCGTTTTTCCGAATAAAAAACGATTCTCGGGAAAAGGCATTCGAGGCGGGTTCCGTCGGAAGAGATGCGATAGACGACCGTCTCGAAATTATAGGTGGCGTACCCGACTTGGAACGAGATGAAGAGACTGTCCGACGTTTTAAACCGGGTGTCCAGGTTCTCGCCGGAAAACCGGCAGTCATGCCAGGCTTCAAAAGCCTCGAGCCGGAGGCTCGCCGGAGTCCTTTGATCCGTATGGATGGCCGTGATCTCCGTCTGGGACCGCTGGGCTTGCGAGATCCATTCCACGATCTTCGCCTTGTCCGTGAAGGCGACGATGCG
>JAPKZI010000239.1 GCA_026393865.1 Candidatus Aminicenantota bacterium | reverse complement strand
CCTCGACGACAAGAACATCTATGACCATCTCATCAAAGCGGCTCCGGCGGGCCGGGCCGCGGCCCAGGGAGGAAATATCGAGGAAGGAGCCAAGCTGGCCGCTTTTACCGTCGAGAAACAGTACCTGAACGCCTATGTCTCGCACGCGGCGATGGAAACACACACGGCGGCGGTCAAGATCGACGGCGACAAAGCGACGGTCTGGTCCTCGACGCAGGGTCCGTTTCGGGCCAAGGACAGCGTCGCTCAGGCGCTCAAAATCCCGGCCCAGAACGTCCACGTGATCATGCCCTTCGTCGGCGGCGGGTTCGGGGGGAAGACGGCCAGCCCGCAGGCGGTCCAAGCCGCCCGCTTGGCCCGGATCACGGGCCACCCCGTCCAGGTCGCCTGGACCCGGGCCGACGAGTTCTTCTATGACTCGTTCCGGCCGGCGGCCATCGTCAACATCAAGTCCGGGGTCTCAAGTGAGGGCCGGGTCGTCTTCTGGGACTATGAAGTCCTGTGGGCCGGCGAGCGCAGTTCTCAACAGTTCTACAATATTCCCCATCACCGGACGGTCGTTCGCGGCGAATGGGGAGGCGGCGGCGGGGGAGGCCAAGGCGGCGGCCATCCGTTCGAGGTCGGCCCCTGGCGCGCGCCGGCCAGCAACACGAACACCTTCGCCCGGGAATGCCACATCGACATCATGGCCGCCCAGGCGGGCGTCGATCCCGTCGAGTTCCGCCTGGCCAACCTGAGCGACGAGCGGATGAAGCGCATCCTCCGGGCCGCGGCCGACAAGTTCGGCTGGACGCCGGCCAAGGCGCCGAGCCGGCGCGGGGTCGGCGTCGCCTGCGCCGATTATAATGGGACCTACCTGACGACGATGGCCGAGGTCGGGGTCGACCGTTCGACGGGGCGCGTCGAGGTCAAACGGGTCGTCTGCGCCCAGGATATGGGCGTGGCCGTTAATCCCGACGGGGCTACCCTTCAGATCGAGGGCTGCATCATGATGGGCCTGGGCTACGCCCTGACCGAGGAAGTCCACTTCAAGGGTCGCCAGGTTCTCGACCTGAATTTCGACACCTATGAATTGCCCCGCTTTTCCTGGCTGCCGAAGATCGAGACGGTCCTTGTCAATTCGCCGGAGGTTCCCATCGCCGGCGGAGGCGAGCCGCCGATCATCACCATGGGTGCCGTGATCGCCAACGCGATTTTCGACGCGACGGGTGCCCGGTTGCTGCGACTCCCGATGACGCCGGAGCGGATCAAAGAAGGGCTGAAGTAAAAAAACGGGGACACGTACCAGGGGACATGTAAAACGGGGACACGTACCTAATTTTAGAAAATTAGGTATATGTCCCCATTTGATTATAGCGTCGGGGGAGGAGGGGGGACCGTCGTCACCGGTGCCGCTCTCCGGAACCAATTCTCCCTTGTCCCGAATTTCGTCCGGAGGACCGTGCCCCAGCCGATGATGCTGATGACGGAGGAGAAGAGGAATCCGAGGATCGGGATGAAACCGACCAGGCTGACGAGAAGCAGCCCGAGCAGCGCCCCGCCCAGCGGCGAGACGGCCGGCCGGCGGAACGACCGGGCCAGGCTTTCGCCGAAGAAATAGAAGAGAGCGACCTTTCCGAAGATCTTGATGGCCAGGCCGGCCATGGCCAAGGCCAACAGAATCGGTATGCCGATCAGGATGATACAGAGGATGGCCGCGACGATGACGGCAAAGACGAAGAGGACATAGGCCACGAGCCCGGTGCCGAGGGTGGACCAAAAGTGGGTCCGAACGTAGGACGCGGCGAAGGTCATCTGCTTGGGGAAGAGGGAGGCGATGACAATCGCCAGCAGGAACCAGACGAACATGTTGACCAATTTGAAGATCAACATGATCGGCAGAAAGGCGAAGGAGAAGAACCCGATAAACCCTTTGTCGAGGAACTTCGCCGAGATGTCCGATCCCTTGAAAAAGACCGTATCGCCGTCCACGCGGAAGCCGGGTTCCTTCTCGGGCGGGGCCGCGAAGAGGATGACCAGGTCGCGCTTGATGACGGCCGTGGATTTCAAAGTGATCCGGGAGCCGATGCAGACGACGGAATCACCGACCTCGCCGCTGATGGTGACGGTCCCGCCCACGGCGAAGACGCTTTTACGGACGGTTCCTTCGATGACGACGTCGCTTCCGAAGGTAACGACGTTATCGCGCGTTTCTCCTTGGGAGACGACGATCGTATCGCGATAGCCGATCTGGTCGCCGATCTTCTGGGCCCCGACGAGAGGCAGAAGAACGAATACCAATATGGCTCCCATGAGAAGCAGGCTTTTATAATTCTTCATGGTTTCTCTCCACGGAAAATCTGCGGCTCCAGAGGAAGCCGCCGCCGAGAACGAGAACGACCGTCGCGCCGATGAAAACGATCTGGGTTTCAGGGCCGATGAAGGACGTCAATGTCTTCAGGATCTGCAGGACCTCTCCGGCGATATGGAGGAGGGTCTTGAAGGTGAGGATGACGTATTTAGCGCCCTTGGTCAGGACGGAGGCGAGGCCCTGGAGGTTGCTCCAGAGGAACCTGTTCAGCCCGAGAACGAGCTGCGACAGGGTGTGGCCGGTGATGAGCGTTGTCGCGACGAGGGCGGCGGCGAAAGTCGCCGCTCCCGCCGCCGCGGCTTTCAGCCAGACGGAGGTCTTTGCCTTGGCCCGCTCCGGCGCGATCCTGTCCATGACGGATCGGGCGAAGTCGCCGGGGACCTCGAACGCGGGAAGCGTTTCCGCCGCTTGAAGCAGATACCGTCGCTCTTCGAGCGCTTCGCGGCAGGCCGAACAGGACGCCACATGGTCCTCGACGGCCTTCTTGTCCCGGCCGGCCAGATCCCCTTCCAGATAGGCATAGAGCTTTTCCAGGTTCAGGCAGGTCATGACGGCTCCTCGAGAAGTTTTTTCAACAGTTCTTTACCCTGGAAGACGCGATTCTTGACCGTTCCCAGGGGCAGGCCTTTGATTTCGGCCATCTCCTCGTAGCTGAATCCGTTGACATGCCGCCAGACGAACAGCTCCCGGAGGGAGAGCGGCAGCTTGTCGATGGCGGTGTCGATTTTCGTCCGCAGCTCCTTGAGCTCATACTGGCGGACGACGGACGGATTTTGATCCGGAAGCTGGATCGGCGGACAATCCTCTTCTCCTTCCGGCTGCGCGTCGATGGACAAGGTCGGGATCTTCTTTTTCCGCCAGTGGTCGATCATGAAGTTCGAGGCGATCTTGAACAGCCAGGTGCTGAACTTGAACTGGGGCCGGTACGAGCGGAGGGAGGCGTAGACCTTGAGGAAGATCTCCTGGCTGAAATCGAGGGCCATCTCCCGTTCACGGACCATGCGTCCGATATAGTTGAGGACGGGCTGCTGATAGCGGTGGACGATCATCTCGAAGGCTCCTCGATCGCCACGGAGGGTTCGGCGGATAAGTTCTTGGTCTTCATACATCGAGGACTCGTGGTCCTCACGGACTTTATACGGACGAGGGCCGGAAAAGTTTATTTTTTCCGGGGTCCCCCGTCCTCGATGATCTCGCAGTCCGGAGGGACCTTGATCTCGAAGAGGTTGTTGGCCAGGTTGGCGTTCGTTTTGATCCGGCTGAAGCCGTACTCGATCTTGTTGCCGGCCCAGTCGAAAAGGACGGCCCGCCGGAGCATCCAGCTCTTCTGATCGATGTCGAGCAGGATATACTCGTTATTGCCCTCCTCCCGGGGGGTGAGCTTTAATTGGGCGGAGCCCTTCTCCCCGCCGGGGAAGGGGCTGGATTCGATGACATATTTTTCGGCCAGGCGCGCCTTCCCGCCGAGGATGCCCAGGATCCCCGTCTCAGCTTCCTCAGGGGAGATCTTCTGCTTCCAGAGCTGCTTGTCCTCGGGGAAATAAGAGAGGTAAAAACCTTCCTTGTAAACGTAGGTCGAGGGTTCGGGGGGGCCGTATTCCCATCGCATAAGGTCGGGCTTTTTGAAATAGATCTTGCCCGTCTGATGGAGGGGGGCGGAGACCGTGGTCGAATAGGACGTTTGGCTGAAATCGGCCTGAAAGCTGCCCAGGGACCGCAATTCTTTCTCGAGCCGGGCGACGATGTCCTGGGGCGACATCTGAGCAAGAAGGCCGAAGGTCGCGACCGCCAGGAATGCCAGACAGAATCCGATCCGTTTCATGTCAGCCGGATTATAACATATTGAAAAGACGGGGACACATCACTTTTTCCATATAGTCGAACGGCCTTTCTTCGAAATATTAATGCATCTTCCTTAATTTGTTATAATGCTCTCCGCATGAGACCGGAGTTCTTTCTTTGCCTGGCCGCCTATTTCGCCCTCGTCCTCCTGGCCGGGCTGGCCTTTTCCCGGAGGATGAAGAATCTCGAGGATTTTTTCCTCGCCTCCCGCAACCTGTCCGCCGGTCTGATCTTTATCTCCCTGACCGCCTCGTGGTTCGGGGCGACGTCCATCCTCGTTTCGACCGACGAGGCGATGCGATCGGGCCTCAGCGCTTTCTGGATCATGGGAGTGCCGGCCGTTGTCACGGTTCTCATCCTCGTCCTTTTTCTAGCCCGGCCGCTGCAGCGCTTGCCGATCATGACCATCCCCGATCTCGTCGAGCTTCGCTACGGCCGGCTCGTACGCCACCTCGCTTCCGGTCTGATCATTTGGTACATGGTCCTGCTCGCCGCCTCCCAGATGGTGGCCTTGGGGCAGTTCTTAAAAATGTTCCTCGGCTTATCCTATCTCGCCGGTCTGGGCTTGGCCACGGCCGTCGTTCTCCTTTATTCGACGACGGGGGGTCTCCGTTCGGTGGTTTTCACCGATATCGTTCAATTTTTTTTGTTGGTCGCGGGAGTGACCGGCTTGGTCATCTGGCTGGGCGGCCGCTGGTCGGGGGCCGATATCGTCGAGCTCGCCGGCCGGAGCGGAAAGGCCGGCTATTTCGACCTTTTTCATAATTTCAAAGAGAACGCCCTGATCGCCTTTTCTTTTATCCTGGCCTGGACCATCTCACCCATCGCCCTGCAACGGATCCAGGCCGCGCGCGGGGTCCGGGAGGCCAGAACAGGCTTGTTCGGCGCGGCCGGGATGCTGTTCCTTCTCTATGCGTTCGTGACCTTCGTCGGGATGGCCTCGATCCTGATATTCTCGGGCCAGCCGCTTTCCCATCCGCTCGTTTCGGAAATCATCGCTTCGAAGGTCGGCCTCTGGTTCGGCGGCCTCCTTTTCGTAGCCGTTCTGGCCGCTATCCTCTCGACCATGGACACGGCGATCAATACAGGCGCGCTGTCTTTGACCCGGGATATCCATCTCCAGCTCTTTCCTGGGTCCCGCCTCGGCCCCGTCGCCGCCGGCCGCCTGGCGACCCTCGTGGTGGGTTTGTCGGCCTTTCTGGTCGCCACCCGATTTCAGAGCATCCTGAAGACCCTCGGGCTGTCCTCCGAGAGGGATTGTTCGTCCCCGGCCTGGCCATGATCTTTTCAAAACGGCGCAGACCGCTGGCCGGCCTATTGAGCCTTTGTCTCGGCGGCGGATATTCGATCCTGAGCTTCCTCGGCGCGATGAACATCCTGTCCCTGGGATTGCCCGTCTGGCCTTTCTCTGTTCCCTATGGCCTGGCTCTCAGCCTAGCGGGCTTCGCCGTGGGTCTCGCGCTGGAAAAAATTAAAAATAAATCGGGTACACATACCTCGGGCGGCTACGAAAACGATCGTGGTATCAGAATATAACTATCTTGGCGCTTGGCATATCCGATCGCAGTTGGGTATGTGTACCCTTACAACAGAACGACATAATTAGATCGGGTACACATACCAAATCGGAGCCGAGATTTATCCTGAACTAGAAGGAAATCTATCGTGGTCGTTTGAAACGTCGACTCGAAACAGGGTATGTGTACCCTCTTAGTTTACGGCCACCCTGTTTTCGGCTATGATTCGGTTTTCGGCTATGATTCGGCCGATGACCTTCAAAGAACGCCTCCGCGGGCTGATCATCGACGCCCTCGGCAAGCCCATTCTCTGGCTGTGGACCAAGTCCTGCCGTCTGACCATTGTCGGGGAGAGCGAGTACCGGGCGCTCCGGGACACGGGCCGGCCGGTCGTCCATCTGATATGGCACGGCAAGATCTTCATTGTGCCCTATTTTTTCCGCAAGCGGAACATCATGCCCCTGGTCAGCCCGTCCAGGGACGGGGAGATCGCGGCCAGGATCATGGACGGATGGGGGTACAAACTGTTGCGGGGTTCGGGGACGCACTTCATGAAGAACGCCTGGCTGGATATGAAAAAGGAGCTTCAGGGCGGGGGAGAGGTTATCATCGTCCCCGACGGACCGCGGGGGCCCGACCGCAAGCTCAAAATGGGCGGCATCAAGCTGGCCGCGGAAACAGGCGCCGCCCTGGTCCCGTTCTCCTTTTCGACCTCGAAAAAGAAGATCTTGCACAGCTGGGACCGTTTTCTGATTTTCACCCCTTTTTCCAGGATCGTGGCCGTGTACGGCCGGCCCATCGAGATTCCTCAGGGGCTGAACGCCGAGGGGATGGAGAGTGAGCGGCGTCGCGTCGAGCGGTTGATGATCGATTTCGACGAGGAAACCGACCGCTTCTTTGATAAGGAGAATTGAGCGATAGCTCACGGTCGAAGAAAGGAAGAAAGGGGGACGACGCATCCTGTCCCTCTTTTTCGCGTCGAGCCAGACCATTTCCTCTGACAAGGAAAAGGGGGACAAGATGCGTCGTCCCCCTTTTCTGGGCGCCCTTGACAATTCCGCGGAAAATGAATACAACGGAACAATCCGAATTCGTGGAGGGAAAAATGAAGAAGAGATTTATCTGCCTCTTGGGACTCTTTGCCCTGCTCTTCGGCGCGGCGACGTTCGCGGCCGCCCAGACGGCCGATGAGCGCCTGAAAAAAGGGGACGAGTTCTATGCCCAGCTCAACGACGAGAAGGCTCTCGAGGAATACCTGGCCGCGGCCGAGGCCGATCCGAACAATTTCGAAGCGGCCTGGAAAGCCTGCCGCTCCATGATCGACGTCGGCGACCTGGTCGACGTCAAGGTCAAAGGCAACGACGAGAAGCAGAAGAAATATTATAAGGAC
>JAPKZI010000110.1 GCA_026393865.1 Candidatus Aminicenantota bacterium | reverse complement strand
GGCTTCGAATGGGGCGGTCCGACCGAAGAACAACGCAAGGCCCTGGCCAGAGCCAGAGGCGCGCAGTCGAATATTTCCAACGAAGAAGATGTCGGCCGGTCCACGGACATCACCGCAGGCGCGAGACGCATCGAACGCCTGCCGGAGAAGCACACGTTCTGGAGCAAGGTCAACCTGGCCAAGACGGGGTGATCGGTATCCGCGGCCGGCCGTCTTGAATTCTTGCTTCGATATCCACAGGAAGTTTTTTCCCAGCGGAGGCTTGCCGGAATACTTTCTAGGCCTAAAGCCAAGGAATTCTTCGATAAATTTATGACTTTAGGCGGAGAGGAAGCGAAGGTCAAGGCCCTCCTGGCCAATAAGTAATCCCAACCTGTAGACGGCGATATCCACAATTGCACAATTTGTAGTCTCGGAACTTATCAACAATCCGCAATCCTTTGTATCTAATTGATAATAAATATATTATAAATATGCAGTATAATGGGTCGCATAAGTAATATTATGTAAACTAATATGTTCTAGCGCCCTGACGGGCCGGCAAAGACTTAGATCCCCTGATTTGAAAGCCCGTTTTGCCATTCTCGTGTTCAATGAATGGCGCAAATAATTCGTCGAATTATATAAGATTTATGGGATGCTAAACATACGAAAAAAACAATACAGGTGATTCGAAAAGAGATTTTCTCTGGAGGTCGCTTTTTAGCTTATTGGCGAGCTTTTAATTTATCTATAAGATCTTCAAGGACCCGGATGATCTCCTGGCGGCTGACCGATTCTTTCTTGAATTCGATGCGGACGCTATAAGAGCGGTCCTCTTTGGGGCTATAATTGAAAATGTAAGACTTAGGCTTCTTCTTTCCCTGCTCTTTCCCTTTGAATAGTTTGGTGAGGTCCCGGGTGTCTTCGCGTTTGAGCCCGCGCTCCTGGATCTTGTCGATTAAGCCTTTCATTTCAGACTCGTCCTGGAGCTTGGAGATCTCGATTAGGAGGCTCCGGTTCTTATCGATCAAGGCATTTGCGCACAGTTTCCGGACGAGAAACGGGATCTTGCTGATGTTGATGATCTCGGTGATCGTCGAACGAGCCTTACCGATTTTTTCGGAGATCTGAGCATGGCTATAACCGTAGGTGTCCATAAGGGCTTTAAGCCCGTCGGCTTCTTCGAAAACGTCGAGGTCCTTCCTCTGCAGGTTTTCAATGAGCGAGATCTCCATGGCTTCGTTGTCCGTGACGTTCATCTCAATGCATGGGATCTCTTTTTGACCCGCGTTTTTGGAGGCGACGAAGCGGCGTTCTCCGGCGATGATCTCGTATTTCTCGCCTCTCGGCCGGACGATGATCGGCTCCAGAACACCCTTGGATTTGATCGAATTCACGAGCTCGTCGATATTGCCGAGTTCGCTCCGGGCCTGCCGGGGGTTGGGTTCGATGCGGTCCAGCGGGATCATGCGGACGAGCGGGGCCGTCACCTTTTTCGATATGAATTCGACGAAGTGCGTATCGTGCCGCATTCCGATAGTGTCCGGAAGTCCTGATCGCTTAGTTTTTTGCACGTTCTAAAATCTCCTCGGCCACTTTACGATATTGGAGAGCGCCGGTCGAGCTGGCCGCATAGGTGAAAATAGATTCTTTATAAGCCGGGCTTTCCTCGATCTTAACGCTTTTCGATATATGGGTGTGAAAAACCTTATCTCCAAAGACCCGTTGGATTCTCTCCACGACGTCTTTGGCGATGTTCGTTCGGGTATCATGAAGAGTGATCAACACGCCCAGGATCTGAAGACCCGGATTGGCCACGCGCCTCACCTTCTCTATAGTCTCCAGCAGGTCATCGGTTCCTTCGAGACAAAGATAAGAGGATTGAATCGGGATTAAAAGATGCGAAGACGCGACCAGCGCGTTCAAGGTGATAAGACCCAGGGTGGGCGGCGTGTCAATCAAAATGAAGTCGTAACGGTCGCGAACCGGCTCGAGGACATCTTTCAACCGGAAATGGCCGTCGATCTGGCCGAGGAGCGAGGCTTCGAGCTTGGCCATCGACATCCTTGAAATGGCCACATCCAAACCGGGGACCGTGGATTTCATGATCGCGCTTTGGATCTTGTATTCCGGATGCATCAAAACGTCATACAAGGATCGATCGTTATGCTCCGAGTCTCTGACGCACGATTTCGTGCTGTGAGCCTGGGAATCGGAATCAACGAGCAGCACCCGCCGTCCGTTCAGCGCGAGCGCCGCGGAAATATTTACGGCCGTAGTGGTCTTCCCTACCCCGCCTTTTTGATTGGTCACAGAGATGATCAAAACGAGGCTCCGTCCGAATGATTCGTATTTTTCACTGAGATGGCTACGATACTTAAAATCCCAGGTAAATTCAAGTTTTTTTTAGGGGTTGTGTCGGCCGGCCGACACATACACTATATATTGTATTATCAATCAGTTAAAAGCTTCTATGATAAACTCTTTATAATCGGCTATAAAGACTCGAGACAACAATTGTAATTATTGATATATGCGAGCAGCGTGATAAAAAAAGTTTCATAGGCCAACGTAAGCTTTGGATACATATTGCTGTCGTCCTCCATTTAAAATAGATTAATATTATCGGATATATAGGGATAATAAATAAATCGGAAGTTAAAAATCCGAGAGCTGCCGTGAATCGGGCGCAGAGAAATATGGCAGCAAGAAAATATTTTCTCGGATCCTGGAAATGAAAGGCCTCCTCGTTTCTAAAAATTTTGGACGTCAATGGCTGGGCCTGCGTCAATAAAATGGGGTAAATCAGGCGACCTGGGACTCCCAGTAGTCTTCAATGGTTTCGCTTGTTGATGTCTACCCGGCGTTCGCTTATAATAAAATTCGATTTTTAAAAATAAAATATATATAAAAGCAATATAATCAACATGATACATTATAACGAAGATATTTCCGTGCCGGAATGACGGAACTCGCGCGGCGGCTCGGCTTGGCCGATGCGGTTTTTCTCGTCATCGGGTCCGTCTTCGGTTCAGGTATTTTCCTGACGACGGGGATCATCGCCGACGATCTTCCGGCGCCCGGTCTGATCTGGCTTGTCTGGGCCGTAGGCGGGATTCTAACGATCATTGGCGCTTTGATCTATGCCGAACTCGGAACGCTCTTCCCAGGGGCGGGAGGCCCTTATGTCTATCTCAGAGAAGCCTATGGCCATCATATTTCGTTCCTTTACGGCTGGACATTTTTCTGGATCATCGGCGGCGGGGGGATCGCCGCCCTGGCCATGGGCTTTGCCGAGAATCTCGGGTCGTTTTTCCCCTTTCTTTCTCCCATGGAGGATCTGGTCCGCCTGTCTTTCGGTCCGCTTCAGCTTCATCTGAGTGCGGGGCATGTCGCCGCCATCCTTTCGATCATCGTCCTTTCGGTCCTTAATTATCTTGGGATTCAGAGCGGAGTCCGTTTCCAGAACGTGTTCACGGCGCTCCGTCTGATCGCCCTGGCGGCGTTCGCCGGACTCGCCTTCGCCATCGGCCGGAAACCGGGACTCCAGAATTTGACCCCGTTTATGCCCCACGGGCCCCTCCCCTCTCTATCGATGTTCGGGGCGGCCTTTCTGGCCGTCCTCTGGACTTACGACGGCTGGTACTCCGTGAATTGCACGGCGGAGGAAGTTCGGAATCCAGCTCGAACGATCCCCCGGGCGCTCGTCCTCGGCACGGCCGCAGT
Organism: Candidatus Aminicenantota bacterium; assembly: GCA_026393865.1. Lineage (GTDB taxonomy): Bacteria > Acidobacteriota > Aminicenantia > Aminicenantales > UBA4085 > JAPKZI01. The sequence continues at coordinate 6,192 of JAPKZI010000110.1, read as the reverse complement.
CACGGCGCTATATTTGCTGGCCAATATCGTTTATAGTATGGCTCTTCCGGTGGAGCGCATGCGTGGAGTCGTCCGCATCGGTGAATCGGCCGCGGCCGGGCTTTTCGGGCCTGGCGGCGCCCGGCTCTTTTCCGCGTTCATCGCGGCGGCCGTCCTAGGCTGCTTGAGCGCGAACATCCTCTTCTCACCGCGCGTCTCGTTCGCCATGGCCAGGGATGGACTGTTCTTCAAAAGCCTGGCCTATGTCCATCCCCGATATCGCGTTCCGGCCAACGCCATCCTTGCCCAGATGGTCTGGTCGGTCGTTCTCTGCTTCTCGGGGACTTATCAGAGCTTGATCGAGTACGTGGCTTTCGCCCTGCTCCTCTTTTTCACCGCCACCGGGTTCGCCGTGTTCATCCTCCGCCGAAAGGCGCCCGGCCGCGAACGGCCGTTCAAGGCCTGGGGGTACCCGGTCCTGCCGGCCTTGTACGTCCTGATCAACCTGACCGTTTTCATCGCCGTGTTCTTTTCCCGCCCGGTCCAGTCTCTGGCCGGCGCGGCGGTGATCTGCGCCGGTCTGCCGGCTTATTTTTTCTGGACCGCCAGGCGTCGAAAATCGCGGGCCGAAGGAGACCGGACATGAACCGAACGCTGAAAATTCTGCCCGAAGGCCGTGTCCTAAAGGCCCCCTTCGGACGCGGGCTGTCGGACGTCCTTGAAGAAGCCGGGATCAGCCTCAGCCTCTATTGCGGCGGCCGGGGCCTATGCGGCAAATGTTTCGTCGAGATCGTCCGGGGCGACCTTCCCGAGCCGAACGAAGACGAGCGGGCTTTGCGGGCGCGACGGAACCTGCCTCCGAATCATCGGCTGGCCTGCCGCTGCCGGGTCGAAGGCGACCTCGTCGTCCGCGTTCCCGCCGGATCGCGATTGCCCAAGATGCCTGTCCTCAGCCGCGGCGCCGGCCGGACCGTTTCCTTGGATCCCGCCGTCCGCAAGCTCCGCCTGACCCGGCCCGTACCCGATCCGGCCTCTCCGCGCGCCTTTCTGGATTCGATCGCCGGGCTGTTCTCGGGATCCCGCCTGCCCGCTTCGGTAAAGACGTTGAAAGATCTGACCCGGACGGCGTCCGTCGCCGCGGAGGGGTCCGAGGTGACGGCGGTTCTGTATCAGGACAGGGACTGGATAGCCCTCGAGCCGGCCGATACGACCGACCGGAACTTCGGGATCGCCGTCGACCTCGGTACGACGACCGTCGTCGTCGAGCTCATCGATCTTAACGCGGGGACGATCGTCGATTCGGCCGCCGGTCTCAACCCCCAGGTGAAATTCGGGGCCGATGTCGTGTCCAGGATCACGGCGGCCTTCGCCGATCCGGCCAAGCTCGAGGACCTGCGCGCCGCCGTCGTCGGCGGCCTCAACGATCTGATCGGGGGGTTGCTCGAAGCGAACCAGGTGGCTCCGGAGAATGTGTATGAAGCCGTCGTAGCCGGGAATACGGCCATGGGCCACCTCTTCCTGGGATTGCCGGTCGCGACCCTCGCCGTATCGCCTTACGCCGCCCTTTTTTCCGTCCTTCCCGCCCTGCCCGCGGACGAAACGGGCCTGGCCATTCATCCCGGGGGCCGCGTTTATCTTGCCCCCAACATCCGGAGCTTCGTCGGCGGCGATATCGCCGCCGGCCTGGCCGCCATCGACCTGGAGCATCAGGACGGGAATTTCCTGTTCATTGATCTGGGGACGAACGGCGAGCTCGTCGTCAAGAAAGGCCGCCGTTTCACGACGACCTCGACGGCCGCCGGTCCCGCTTTTGAGGGGATGACGATCAGCTGCGGAATGCTGGCCCTGCCCGGCGCCGTCTACAAGGCCCGCTATCGAAAGGACGGGTTGAGCCTGGAAACGGTCGCCGGTCAACCGGCCAAGGGCGTCTGCGGCACGGGTCTCATCGACATCATCGCCGGCGCTTTGGACGGCGGGCTCCTCAGCCCCCAAGGCCATATCCTATCCCCTTCTAAAACGATCGCGCTGACGAACGGGCTGGCTTTGAGCCAAAAAGACGTCCGGGAGGTTCAGCTCGCCGCGGCGGCCGTGAAGACGGGCATCCGGATGCTGCTCGACGAGAACTCGATGACCACGGCCGACCTGGACGGGATCTACGTGGCCGGCGCGTTCGGTAACTATCTCAACGTCCCCAACAGCGTCAAGCTGGGCCTGCTCCCGCGCTTCGATCGGCGCCGGATCCGTTTTGTCGGCAATTCCTCGCTCGCCGGCGCCCGAGCCTTGCTCTTGTCGCTCCCGGAGCGGCCCCGCTGCGAGAAACTGGCGGGGAAGGTCCGCCACGTGAGCCTGGCCAAGGACGCCGACTTTCAGGAGCTCTTCATCAAAGCCTTGGAATTTAAAATCTGGAAATAATGCGCGGAACGAGGTTCCCGCGAATAAGGAGACGCCATGGAGTCCACAGACCGTCTTTTGGCCGCGATGACCGCGGCCGTCGTTGAAGGCGACAGGGCCGCGGCCGAAGCTTTGGCCGCTAAAGCCCTGGCCGACGCGCTCGACCTGCATGAAGTCATCGAGAGAGGCTTCATCCCCGGGATCCAGAAGGTCGGAGAGCTCTGGGAAAGCGGCGAGTACTTCCTGCCCGAGCTCATCAGCGGCGCCGAATGCATGAAGGCGGCCATGGCGGTCCTTAAGCCCGCCTTCGCCGCCGCCCTCACGGAGGCGTTCCGGCGGGGGAAGGTCGTCATCGGCACGATCGAAGGCGACATCCACGACATCGGCAAGAACCTGGTCGCATCGATGCTCTCGGCCAACGGCTTCGACGTGCTCGATCTCGGGGCCGACGTCAAGCTGGCGAGGTTCATCGAGGCGGCCGAGGGGATGGGGGCGGACCTCATCTGCTTGTCGGCCCTGCTGACCACGACGATGCTCAACCAGCGCCGTCTGATCGAGTTGCTCAAGGAAAGAGGACTGCGCGGACGGTTCAAAGTGCTGGTCGGAGGAGCCCCGGTGTCCCGGAAATGGGCGGCGGATATCGGCGCCGACGGCTACGGCGAGAACGCTCTGGCCGCCGTCAAGCTGGCCGTCGAGCTCGGGCCGAAACGGAGGCTCGCATGATCCGCACCCTGCGGCCCAAGGCCGAACTGCTCAGCCGTCCCTTCGTTGAAAAGATCATCGATGAGGCCTTCCTCCTCCTCGGACGACACGGCGTTTTCGTCGAGAACGCCGAGGCCCGGGCCCTGTTCAAAGAAGCCGGCATGCCGACGGACGAGACGAGCCTCAAAGTCCTCATCAATCGGAAGCTCATCGAGGATTCCCTCGAGGCGACCCCCTTGACGGTCAGGCTCTATGACCGGGCCGGCGAGAAGGAATATGTCGTCGGGCACGACGAGGTCCACTTCGATCCGGGTTCGGCCGCGGTTAAGATTCTCGACCACGCCACCCAGCAGGAGCGGCCGCCCCTGACCGCCGATCTCGTCCGGCTGGCCCGCCTGACGGAGAGTTGCGAGAATTTCCATTTTCAAAGCACGGCCCTGATCGCCTCGGATGTCCCGGAGATCATCGCCGACAGCTACCGGCTCTTCATCGGCCTCCAGTTCTGCTCGAAGCCCATCGTGACCGGCCTTTTCCGGACGGCCGGATTTCGCCCGATGTTCGAGATGCTGGCCGCCGTCTGCGGCGGGGCCGAGGAGCTCCGGCGAAAGCCCTTGGCCATCTTTGACGCCTGCCCCTCTCCCCCTTTGAAATGGAGCCACTTGACCGCCCAGAGCCTCATCGACTGCGCCAGGGCCGGCATCCCCTCGGAGCTCATCTCGATGGGGCTGACCGGCGCGACGTCGCTCGTGACCCTGGCCGGCACCCTCGTCCAGCACGTCGCCGAGAATCTGGCCGGTCTCGTCATCTGCCAGCTGGCCCGCCGAGGGGCGCCGGTGATCTTCGGGGGATCCCCGGCAGGTTTCGATATGCGGAAAGGCACGACCCCCATGGGCGCGATCGAGACGATGATGATCGACATGGCTTACGCCCAGATCGGCAAATATCTCAAGCTGCCGACCCACGCTTATATGGGCCTCAGCGACGCCAAGATCAATGATTCCCAGGCCGGGTTGGAAACCGGCATGGGCGCCGTCCTGGCCGCCCTGGCCGGCATCAATGTCGTTTCGGGCGCGGGGATGATGGATTTCGAGAGCACCCAGAGCCTGGAAAAGCTTTTGATCGACAACGAGATCTGCGGCATGGCCTACCGGCTGATCGGAGGGATCGCCCAGCGGGACGAACCGCTCGCCCTGCGCCTGTTCGAAGGCCTGGGGCCGGAGAGCCAGTTCCTGACCTTGCCCCACACCCGGAAATGGTACAGGGTCGAACACATGTTCCCGGCGTTGGCCGACCGGGACACGTACGAGGCCTGGGTCGGACAGGGCCGGACATCCATGGCCGAGCGGGCCCACGACCGTCTCGAGCGGATCCTGGGCGAGACCTCCCCGAATCTGGTCGAATCCGCTCTTCAAAAGGAGCTTCAAGCGATCATGCGGAACGACGCCCGGGACGGCGGGACCGATGTCCTGCCGGGACTGCCAATCGGCTGAACGGGATGGAGACATCGGCGGCTTTAAGACCGGGCGGTCCCTTTATGTCTTATGGGAATAGGACGGCATGAAGGCCCAGGGCATCCTCAAGGATTTCACGTTCCGCTGGAACCAGGAGAAAATCTGCGTCCGCGTCGGAAGCCGCGGAGGGCTGCGGACGGCGGCGCCTTCGTTGAGGGAGCTTCTCCACCAGACCGAAGGGATGATGCCGGTCCTCCTCCGGCCTCAGGCGGCGTACACGATCATCGACCGCGACGAGACGAACGGACACCCCGTTTTTGACAAAGCGGTCCAAGTGGCGCTCGGCGTGGTGACCATCGGTCCGGCGCTCGAGACCGAGGTCGAGCGGGCGTTCCGGGACGGCGATCCGCTCCAAGGGCTCGTCCTGGACGCGTTCGGCACCGAGGCGATCGTCCAAACGTTCCGGCAGGTCGAACAACGGATCGTCGATGAAGCGCTGGATCGGGATCTCTGGCCGAGCAAGCGGTTCAGCCCCGGCTACAAAGGCTGGCCGCTCGAAGAGCAGCGCTTTCTTTTTTCGCGTGTAGACGCGGCGGCCATCGGCGTCAAACTCAACGACTCCTGCATGATGATCCCGCGGAAATCGAATTCGTTCCGGATCAATTTCTACCCCGACCGGACCCTGACGACCCGGCGCCTGCCCCTTTGAATTCGCGGCTGGTCCAAAGGTCGATTTTGTGGTACTACTATCGGTTCGTCCAATGACCGATTTCAAAAAAAACGGAGCGGTTTTCCTTTTTTTCGTTTTGGCGGCTCTGCTTTTCACCTATCCGCTCGTCCTCCATATCGATTCGTCCCTGCGCGGAAACGACATCGACGCCCTGGGCGACCCCCTCTTTAACACCTGGGTGATCGGCCAGAACGTCGATAAGATCGCCCACCTGAATTTCAAGGGCTTTTTCAACGGCAATATTTTTTACCCGCAGACCCGGACGGTCCTCTATTCCGAGCATCTGCTTCCCCAGTCTCTGATGGCCCTGCCGGTCCTGCTTGTCACCGGCAATCCCATCCTCGCTTATAACCTCATCTTCCTGCTGGGCTTCATTCTCTCGGGCTTCGGCATGTTTTGCCTGGCCCGCCATCTGACCAAGAATGGCCCGGCCGGGATCGTGGCCGGGCTTATCTATGCCTTTTCGCCGTTCATGCTGGCCCATATGTTCCACATCCAGATCCTGAGCGCCTGGGGGATCCCTTTCGCCTTTCTATACCTGCATAAATTCTTCGAGGACGGCCGGCTCAAGGACATCCTCTTTTTTACCTTTTTCTTCGTCTTCCAATCGATGTCCAACGGCTATTATGCCCTCTACCTGACCTTTTTCGCCGGGGCCTGGATCCTCATCCTGACCATCACCCGAAAAAAATACAAGGATCTCCGCTGGCTCTCCCGCCTGGCTTTGTTCGCGGTCTTATCGGCCTCGGCCCTGGGGCCCCTTTTTATGCTCTACGCGAGGTCGCATGCCGAAATGGCCTTTTCCCGCAATATCGATTTTTTCGCCAATCTGACCAGCTTCTTGTCTGTGCCGCGGATCAATGTGCTCTACGGCCGGATCCTGGGCCGTTTTTTCCGGCCCGAAGGCGAGCTGTTCCCGGGCATCGCCGCTCTGTCGCT
>JAPKZI010000046.1 GCA_026393865.1 Candidatus Aminicenantota bacterium | reverse complement strand
CCGAAATCCCCCCAGCGGAGTTCGACGGCCGACGAACGGTTCAGCACCCAGACGCAGTGCGACTCGGCGTCGGTGATGAAGATCCGGCCCTGGGCGTCCGCGGCCACGCCCGCCGGCCGGACGAGGTCTTTCAAATCGAGGCCCCCGGCGCCGCCGCCGCCGGAGAATTCGCCCGCGGGGGAGAGGATCTTGATCTTGGTCGGGCTTTCGTCGACAACGAGGACCCGTCGATCCTTATCCACGGCGATGGCCGCCGGCTTGACGAACACGGAGCTCTCCGGATCTCCCCATGTCTTCGACGGCGCGTAGCTGATGCCCACCAATCGGCCGGCTATGGGATCCGGAGGGATTCCGCTCTTGATGATCACCCGCATTTCCCAATCCGCGTAATAGTCCTTGACGAGCCTGATGAGGTGTTCTCCCGGAAGAACCTCGGCCAATTCGGCGTTCGTGACCTGGCCCACGTCCTGGCCGTCATAAAAAATCCTGGCGCCGCTGGGTTCGGACCGGATCGCCAGCTTGAGCACGCCGGCTTCCAGCCGATATTCCTTCTTGATGTCCTTCCGGTCAAGGACCAGCTCTTCCCGGACCGCTTTATATCCCTCTTTCTCGACCTCGACGAGCGCTTTGGAGGATTGCGTTTTGTAAGTGACGGGCGCAAGGCCGAGGTCCCGGCCGTCGATGCGGACCTTCGCTCCCGGCGGAACGGAGGAGATTTCGATCGAATATTCAAGGATGACGCCGAGATATCTCATCTCCGCCTGCTTCAGGAGCGTCACGATCTTGGCGTCGTAGATGTTCTTCGTCAGCGTCTTGGCGATCTGGACGTCGACCTCGAACATGTTCCGGAATTCCTCGCGCGCGGCCTCTTCATCTCCCCGGCCGGCCTGGGCCAGCCCCTTCAACAAGAAGATCTCCGACGTCATCTCCACCTGTTTCTCGCGTCTGGCGACCCGGAGCGAACGGGCCGCGAGCGGCGAGAGGAGACTCAGGGCCTCGTCGAATTTCTGTTCTTCGCGGATGAGAATCCGGCATTTTTCGAGCTGGATCTCGAGATCCGCGAGGATCTCGGCCTGGGACTTGTCGAAGCCCTGGGGCGGCTCTTTCACGGGCTCGGCTTTCGCCGCCCCTTCCTTCGTTTCGACCGTTTTCGCCGGGACGTCTTTCACCGGCGGGACGGCCTCGTTCTCGACGATGACGGAGACGAGCATCTCGTGGATGTAGCCGGCGACGCGGCGGCCATCCCATTCCAGAGAGACCTTATACCATTCGCCCTGCTTCTCGTCGGCTTGGAGGATCGTGTTGAGAGGAAGTTTGGCCAGCGTTTTGGCCCCGATCTCCGGCGACTCCTTCAAGTTCGCATCCTCGGTGATCACCTTGACCTTGATGAGAGAGGCCCCGGACATCAGGACGACGAAGAGACAGACGGTCATGATCCCGCGCTTTTTCATTGCCATCTTCGCTCTCCTCATGGACCTAGCCCCGGGCTTAATCGTCCGGATTTCTCCCTATTCATTATAAAGCGTATCGATGAGGTTCTTGTACTTCTCCTCGACCTTGTTCCGTTTGACCTTGAGCGTCGGAGTGAGTTCCTCCCTCTCGATATCGAAATCCTTCTCTAAGAGGATGATCTTCTTGATCTTCTCATAAGGCGCCAGGTTCGGAGTGCTCCGGTCGATCTCCTCCAAGAGAAAGGCTTTGATCTCCTCTCTGGCGATGAGCTCTTTGGCCCCGGCATAAGTGATCGATTTCAGCTTGGCGTATTCCTCGAGCTTGTCCAGGTTCGGGACGATGATCGCCGAGACGAATTTCCGCCGGGCCCCGATCACGACGATGTTGGCGATATAGGGGTTTCTTTTCAGCATGTTCTCGATCGGCTGGGGAGCGATGTTCTTCCCGCCGGCGGTGATGATCAGATCCTTCTTCCGGTCGGTGATGGCCAGAAATCCGGCCTCGTCCAGTCGTCCGACGTCACCGGTATGGAACCAGCCGTCCGCGTCGAAGACCTCGCGCGTCTCGTCCGCCTTTTTGTAATACCCCTTCATGACGTTTGGGCCCTTGACCAGGATCTCTCCATCCCCGGCGATCTTGACCTGGAGGCCCGGGACGGGCTTGCCGACGGTGCCGAATTTCAAGTCCTCGAAGGTATTCACGGCGATGACCGGTGAGGTTTCGGTCAGTCCGTAGCCTTCGAGAACGACCAGGCCGATGGCGTGGAAGAATTCAGCGATATCCTTGCTCAAGGGCGCGCCGCCGGAGACGAAGAAGCGGACGCGGCCGCCCGTCTTGTCCAGGACCTTGGAAAAGACCAGCTTATGGGCCAGCTCTCTTTTGAATCGGAGGGGCCCGGAGATCTTCTGACGGCCGAGAGAGCGGCGGCTGTGCTCCATCCCGACCCGGACCGCCCAGAAAAAGATTTTCTTTTTGAGCGCCGATCCGAGGAGGACATTGTCCATGACCTTGGCGTACAGCTTTTCGAAGAGGCGAGGGACGCTGACCATGATCTGGGGTCTGATTTCGAGGAGGTTCTGGGCCACGGTCTCCACGCTGTCGGCATAGGCGATCGAACAGCCTTTCGACAGAAAGGCGAACGTCACCATCCGCTCCAGGACATGCGACAGGGGAAGGAAGGAGAGGACGTAATCCGGATGGCCGAATTTGACCAACGCCACCAGCGTCTCGACGTTGCTGACGAAGTTGCCGTGCGTCAGCATCACGCCTTTCGGGACGCCGGTCGTTCCGGACGTGTAAATGATGGAGGCCAGGTCCTCCGCTTTCACGGCAAGGGCGGTCTTTTCGAACAAGGCCGGATCTTCCCCATCGAGCCGGCGGCCCTTGTCCATGAGATCGGCGAGCCCGATCGCGCCCGCGGGCGGGTCGGGCTGGAAGGAGACGAAATGAGCGACCTTCTTGAGGTCCGCTTTTATGGCTTCGATCTTCCGCCAGAGCGCCGGCGAAGAGCAAAGAACGACGGACGCGTCCGAATCGTCGATGATATACCGGATCTGTTCCGGGACTAGCGTCGGGTAGATCGGGACGGTCACCGCGCCCAAACAGAGGTTGGCCATATCCGAGATGATCCATGAAGGACCGTTCTCGGCCAGGATGATGACCTTATCGCCGGGCCGACAGCCCAAATTCCTGAGCCCCAAGGCCAGGGCTCTGACCCGGCGGCCGAATTCTTCAGAGGAGGTCGGAACGTATTTCCCCTGGTCCTTGTGGAGAAGGATGTCCGGTTTAGGATAATTCCGGATGGTGTTCAGGAAAAGGCGACTGATGGTTTCGGCCATGAAACCCTCCTTTGTTCGGGCGGATAGCGCTCAGGATGAAAAAAATCTTTACACGGGCGGGCGCGACCACGCGAAACATTTTATAACACAACGAGAATTTCCAGGCAAATCATGAATTTGTCATGGGGGAAAAAACCCGGGCATCTTGGCATACAAATTGCACCTAATAATGAGGACCGAGGGATCTCGAGCGGAATAAAACGGATTCCCGGTTGTATGAGATAAGGGAGCTCAGATGAGGCAGCTGGAGCCCGCGGAGGAACAACGGCTGATCGCCCTGGCCAAAAAGGGAGACGCGGACGCGTATGAGCGGCTGGTAATGATGTTTCAACACCCCATCTATTATCTCTGCCGTCGGATGACGGGCAGCCACCAGGAGGCGGACGACGCCGCCCAGGAAACATTCATCAAAGCGTACTTCGCCCTCGCTGCCTTCAAGGATGGGCTGAGCTTCTACGGCTGGATTCGCAGGATCGCCGTCAACGTCTGCCTGAACCATATCAAAGCCGGAAAACGGGAAGAGCCTCTGGGCGACAGGGACCCGGCCATCGCGGCATCGCCTCTCAATGAGCTCCAGGAAAAAGAGGACGAACAGCGGTTCTTGGAAGCCCTCGAGGCTCTTCCCCCCGATCAAAAAGCCGTCCTCGTTCTCCGGGTCCAGGAAGACCAAAGCTATCGGGACATCGCCGAAACGCTTCAGATCTCCGAAGGCACGGTCATGTCCCGCTTGAGCCGGGCCCGGGAGAAACTAAAAGCGGCCTTGGCCGGCCGTTTCGCAAGGAGGCCCGCATGAACCACGACAAGGCCCTCCCGCTCCTCGGCGCCTACCACGACGGGGAGCTCCAGGATCGCGAAAAAAAACAGATCGAGGAACATCTCAAGGACTGCCCGGCCTGCCGGGAGGAATTGAAATCCCTGGCCCGGATCGACGCCCTTTCGAAAGGGCAATCCGTCGCCGTGGACGAGGCAACATATTGGGACTCTTTCGCCGCCCGGGTCGCGTCCGGCATACGCAGCCGCTCGACCGGCGCGGCGCCCAAGGAGGCCGCCATGTTTCAGGATTCATTCATCCGGACACAAAAGAATCTGGCCGTGAAAGCCTGGGTTTTTCCGTTGTCCTTCGCCACCCACGCCATCCTCGCCGCCGTTCTCATCGTCATCCCTCTCCTCAACA
>JAPKZI010000156.1 GCA_026393865.1 Candidatus Aminicenantota bacterium | reverse complement strand
GCTGTTCCCAGACGCAATGGAAACGGCCGGCGCTGTCCGCTTCGATATCCGCCATCAGAAAGTTCTTCAGACCGGGCTGGCCGGGGATGCTCGCAGGCGCGCTCCAAACCCCGGCGATCTGGCTGTAGCTATACCAATAGGTATCGTCGGGCCCCCGGAAGATGATCAGCCGATCGCCATCCCTGTTCTCAGCGACAGCGGGATAGCGGGAGCTGCCGCCCTGGCTGTCTGAGATCTGGATGGTCTCGACGGCGGCAGGAGCGACCTGCTCCCCGGACGGAGCGAAAATGACTCCATCCGTGGCGATCATGGAAATGGCGACAAGAAGGACCAATGGCAAAATGTTTTTTATCATAAGCACTCTCCGAAAAGGGCCCGATCCTCATGTTCGCAGCCCCATTCCCATGCCGCTGCCTTGGCCATATGGGTATCCTAAACTCGCCCCGCGGAAGGGTCAATCACCCCGCAAGAGGATACCAGGGGTGATTTTCCGGTCGGAATCGTCCCCTCCGCGCTGGCGTCCGGACCGTTTATCGATCCTCGAACAGATGATGTCTTCCTATTAGGCATGAAGGTTATTTCACCAGGGAGGCGGTCTGTAGATAGCGGGCGATCGCCTGGGCGAAGATCTTGTTTCCCAGGGAATTGGGGTGGACATTGGCCGCGCTGATCCTGAGGTCCCGGGCTTTATACGAAAGCATTTCGGCCAGCGGGTCCAAGACTAAGAAACCATAATCCAGGCAGAGCTTTTTCACGATCTCATGAATTTCCGTGAACAGATAGTGGTCCATTTCCTGCAATTCAGGGTGAATGACGAACAACACCGGTATTTGAGGCTGGGTCAGGGAACGGATTTTAGCGAAGGCCGCGTTCAAGATGTTCCAATTCTCCGCTTCCTGGTAGGCATCGAAGAAATACCGGTCGTAACCCTTTTTCAGAAACTTCAGGCCGTCCTTGGAATATTGGGGGCGCGTGTCGGCATTGGTCTTTTTTAAAAAGAGACGATTTTTCATCAGCAGGTAAGTTTTAAAATGGGGCAGAAGCTTATCCACAAAACCGATGCCGGTGGTTAAAAAGGAACTGTAGCCTTTATACGTGCTCAAGACCGTCCGCTCCCGGCTCAAGACGCCGATATCATTCAAGCTGTAGCCGATAATGATCAAATCCGGCGAATACCCCAGGACCTTATCCTGGATTCTTTCCGCTTCCTGGGGGGTGTTGTAGCCCATCACCCCGAAGTTGATCACTTCCAGATGAGGGTTGGTACTTTGCAGTTCTCGTTCCAGCTGTTTGGGCCACGTATCCCCCAGTTCCAATCCCAGGCCGAACGTGCAGGAATCCCCCAGGACGGCGATGCGATAGGTCCCGTTGGGCTTTGTCCGGGGATAATCTCCGTCCCGAATGCCGTCCCGATTGATCCTGTACCAGGCGTTGTCCTCGAAGGCGACGCTTCCGGGCACCAGTTCATAGCCCGTCACCGGATTGGCCGAAAACCGATGGGTTTTCAGGGTCAGGGGGATGACGGCCGGACCGCTGAGCTTGTTCCAGAAGACCCTGACCAAGACTTCGACGGCGCCGAGCGTCACCGCCGTCGCCGCGAAAACGAGAAATAAGCGGATAAAAAGCCTTCTCATGACACCATTTTCATCGAAACGCATTTTAGCACAGTCATGCCTATCGGACAATATGGGGGAGCGTTCGGACCGAGGACTTTGATTGAAATCCGGATATCTCTCTGATAAAATGCTTTCATGAACGAAAACGCCCCCCCCCGAATGTCGGTCTGCGGGGTCATCCTGACCAGAAACGAAGAAGGCGGCATCGCCGACGTGATTCGATCGACCAAACCGTTCGTCGATGACATCTATGTCGTCGACGGACACTCCAAAGATCGCACCAGGGAAATCGCCGCGGCCGAAGGGGCCAAGGTCCTTCTGGACAACGGAAAGGGGAAGGGTGACGGCATTCGCACGGCCATCGACAAGATCGATTCCGACATCTTGGTTTTTATCGATGCCGATGGTTCGCACGATCCTCAGGACATCCCCAAGATGGTCGCCCCCATCAAAAACGGCCGGGCCGACATGGTCGTGGGCTCGCGCGGTCGAGGCGGAAGTGATGAGCTGCACGGGGATATCCAGAAATTGCTGCGGATGATCGGTTCGGATATCATTCTGATCGCCATCAATTCCCGCTGGAAATGCCGGCTGACCGATAGCCAGAACGGATTTCGGGCCATCCGGACAAAGGCCGCCCGCGATCTGA
>JAPKZI010000217.1 GCA_026393865.1 Candidatus Aminicenantota bacterium | reverse complement strand
ATTGAGGATGAAGGACAAACCAGTAATCTTAGTTGTTGATGACGAGCCCCAAAACATTGATCTTCTCGAGGCATATCTTGTTCCGCAGGGTTATGAAATTGTCAAGGCGGCAAACGGCGAAGAAGCGCTGGGGAAACTTTCTGGCAATCAAATCGATCTGATTCTGCTGGACGTACTGATGCCCGGCATTGATGGTTTTGAAGTTACCCGCAGGGTCAGGCAAGATAATACACATCGACTGCTTCCGATAATCTTGGTTACCGTATTGCGGGATACGGAAGATCGGGTAAAGGGAATTGAAGCCGGTTGTGATGATTTTATTTCATCGCCTGTTGATAAGATGGAGCTTTTAGCCCGGGTCCGGTCCCTGCTAAAGGTCAAGGCCTACAACGACCTGATAAGCAATTACCGGAAAGAGTTGGAAGCGGCCAACAAGGAACTGGAGGCGTTCACCTACACGGTGTCCCACGACCTGCACGCGCCGTTGCGGGCGGTGGTCGGCTTCACGCGCATCCTGCTCGATGAACACGCGCCCCACCTGCCTCCGGAAGTCCAACGCTACCTCAACCTCGTCCGCTCGAACACGCTTCAAATGGGCCGACTTGTGGACGATCTGCTCGCGTTCTCGCGGTTCAGCCGGCAGGCGATGATCAAAAGCCAAGTCAATCCGGCTGCGCTCGTGCGCGAAGCGCTTAATCTGCTGCGCAGCGAGCAGGAAGGGCGCAACGTGAAGATTACGGTCGGCGATTTGCCGGTCTGCCAGGGCGATCGCGCGTTGCTGAAGCAGGTGTTCGTCAATCTGCTCTCCAACGCGCTGAAGTTCACCCGCAAGCGCGATCCGGCGGTCATCGAAGTCGGTTGCATCCGCAAGGACGGGGAGAACGTGTTCTTCGTCCGAGACAACGGCGTCGGTTTCGATATGCGCTATGTCGGCAAGCTTTTCGGCGTCTTCCAGCGGTTGCACCGGTCCGAGGACTACGAAGGCACGGGCCTTGGACTGGCCATTGTCCAGCGGATCGTCCACCGCCACGGCGGACGCGTATGGGCGGAAGCCGTGCTGGACAAAGGCGCGACCTTCAATTTCACTCTGAAAGGAGAAAGCCCATGACGGCAGAAAACGTCAAGGGACGAGCATTCGGCTCGCCACTCGCCCGTGGCTTGTATCCACGGGCGAGTACGGCGGAAGTGGACCCCCGGGCAATGCCCGGGGCCCCGGCCGCCGTGGAAGTCCTGCTGATTGAAGACGATCCCAACGACATTGAGTTGACGCTGCATATGCTGAAAAAACATCACTTCGCCAACCGCATCCACTTCGTCCGCGACGGCACGGAAAGGTGGGTTGTTGCCGGATGCTGTTGAACCAACCGCCGATACTCTGAAAGAGAGGCGGGAGGGAGAAACCGATGCCGACGAAACTCAAGGTTCTGATCCTGGAAGATTGCGCCGCCGACGCGGAGCTGGCGCTCCACGAGTTGCGTCGCGCCGGCTACGAACCGGAGTGGAAGCGGGTCGAAACGGAGCCGGATTTCCTAGCCCAGTTCGACCAGGGCTGGGACATCATGCTGCTTGACTACAACCTACCGGAGATCGACGGGCTGAGAGCGCTGGAAATTATGCGGGAGCGCGGATTAGACATTCCGGTTATCATCGTCTCCGGCACCATCGGAGAAGAGAAGGCCGTCGCGGCCATGAAAGCCGGCGCGAACGACTATGTCATGAAAGACCGGCTGGCGCGTTTGGGTCAGGCCGTCGAACGGGCGTTGCGCGATGCCGTCGAGCGGCGCGATCGCAAGCGGGCAGAGGAGGCCCTACATCAAGCCGATAAGAACTTCCGCCGGTCCTTGGACGAATCGCCGCTGGGGATTCGGATTGTGAGCGTCGATGGAAAAGTCCTCTATGCCAACCGGGCGATTCTGGACATCTACGGCTATGACGACATCGAGGAATTGAGATCGACTCCGGCGAAAAAGCGCTACACCGCCGCAAGCTATGCCGAATTTCAATCGAGAAGAAAGAAAAGAATGAACGGAGAGGATTATGCCTCTGAATATGAAATAAGCATCATCAGGAAAACGGGCCAAATCCGGCGCCTTCGGGTCTTCAGAAAAGAAATTTCATGGAACGGCCAAAAGCAGTTTCAGACGATCTATCAAGATATCACCAGACAAAAAAAGACCGAGGAAAAACTTGGGAAAACCCTCAGCAGCCTGCGCAATGCTCTCGGCGGAATTATCCAGGTCTTATCCGCGACGACCGAGAAGCGAGACCCCTACACCGCCGGGCATCAAAAACGGGTGGCGGATCTGGCCCGGGCCATCGGTCAGGAAATGGGACTCGCTGCGGACCGGGTGGAAGGTCTGCGCATCGCCGGGGTGATTCACGACATCGGAAAGGTGTCCATCCCCGCCGAATTTTTGAGCAAGCCGTCCCGCCTGACGGAGATCGAATACGGGATGATCAAATCGCATGTCCAAGTCGGTTACGACATTCTCCAGAACATCGATTTTTCCTGGCCTCTCGCCGAGATGGTTCTTCAGCATCACGAACGAATGAACGGGTCCGGGTATCCCCAGGGGCTGATAGGGGAGAACACTCTCCTCGAAGCTCGAATCCTGGCGGTATCCGATGTCGTGGAGGCCATGGCTTCCCATCGGCCCTACCGTCCCGCCCTGGGAATCGCGGCGGCTCTGGAGGAGATCGCAAAAAACAAAGGCATTCTATATGATCCCGATGTGGTCTCGACCTGCCTGACATTGTTCCGGGAAAAAAACTTTGAATTTAAGCCTTGAGGCCTCTGGATACTGATGAACGAGTTGCCGATCCTATGAACGTGAAGCCGGGGGATAAACCGATGCCGCCGAAACTCAAGGTTCAGATCGTGGAAGACAGCGCCGTTGCGGCCATGAAAGCCGGCGCGAACGACTATGTCATGAAAGATAAGCTGGAGCGTTTGGGCCCGGCCGTCGAGCGGCGGAAGCGCAAACAAGCGGAAGAGGAGCTGCGGGCGAGCGAGGAACGGTTCCGCCAGTTGGTGGAGAACATCCACGAGGTGTACTGGATCAGGGACGGCCTGACCCGCCGCATCCTTTACATCAGCCCGGCGTACGAAACGATCTGGGGACGGACCACCGAGGAGGTGTACCGGAACGGGATGTCGTTCATGGAGAACGTCCACCCCGAAGACAAGGAGCGGATCTCGGTTTCTCACAGCGCTCTATACGATGAGGGTCGGATGTTCGACGAAGAGTACCGCATGATCCGCCCCGACGGCTCGGTCCGATGGGTGCGGACGCGCACCTATCCGGTATTTGACCAGAACAGAAAGGTGATTAGGCACGTCGGCATCGCGGAGGATATCACCGATCGCAAGCAGGCAGAGAATTTGTTGGTTGAGAGTGAGAGACGGTTCCGGCAACTTTCCGAGCTGCTCCCGCAAATCGTGTTTGAAACAGATATTAAGGGGAATATCACATTTGCGAATCAAAACGGTTTCAAGTCGTTTGGCTATTCTCTCGAGGATATTCAGTCCGGAATCAACATCGTTACGTTGGTTGCCCCGGAAGAGCGCGAAAGCATTAAAGGGAGATTAATGGAGATCCTGGGCGGTTCAGAAACGGCCGTCCGCGAGTTTCAAGCGATACGAAAAGACGGAGGAAAATTCCCGGTATTGATGCACGCGAACGCCATTCTTGAAGACGGAGTTCCGATCGGTGTCCGGGGAATAGCGATTGACATCACCGAGCGCAAGCGGGCGGAGGAGGCGCTGCGGGAGAGCGAAGAGAAATATCGGACTGTCGTGGAAAACGCGGCCGAATCCATCCTCATCGCCCAAGACGGCAGGCTGAAGTTCGTCAATCGCATGGCGACTGAGATAACCGGCTATTCGGAGCAAGAACTGCGTTCCTCGCCTTTTCTCGAGTTCGTTCATCTGGATGACCGGAACATGGTGGGCGAGCGTTATTTGAGGCGCCTCAAGGGCGATGCGTCTCAACCCAGAGATGCATTCAGGTTGATTGTTAAAGACGGGAGTATCAAGTGGGTGGAGATCGAAGCGGTCTTGGTTGCCTGGGAAGGCAAACCCGCGACATTGAATTTTCTCATCGACATCACCGAACGCAAAAAGACCGAGGATAAACTCCGGGAAACCCTCGGCGGTCTGCGCAATGCTCTCGGCGGAATCATCCAGGTCTTATCCGCGACGACCGAAAAGCGAGACCCCTACACCGCCGGGCATCAAAGACGGGTAGCGGATCTGGCCCGAGCCATCGGCCAGGAAATGGGACTTGCTGCGGACCGGGTGGAAGGTCTGCGCATCGCCGGGGTGATTCACGACATCGGGAAGGTGTCCATCCCCGCCGAAATTTTAAGCAAGCCGACCCGCTTAACCGAGATCGAGTACAAGTTAATCCAAACCCATTCCCAAGTCGGCCACGACATTCTCGAGAACATCGATTTTGCCTGGCCCATCGCCAAGATGATTCTTCAGCATCACGAACGGATAAACGGGTCCGGGTATCCTAATCAGCTGAAGGACGATGAGATTCTCCTCGAAGCTCGAATCCTGGCGGTGTCCGACATCGTGGAGGCCATGGCCTCCCATCGGCCCTATCGTCCCTCCCTGGGAATCGAGGCGGCTCTGGAGGAGATCGAAAAAAACAAAGGCATTCTGTACGACCCCGATGTGGCCTCGGCCTGCCTCACCTTATTCCGGGAAAAAGGGTTCACCCTCAAGTGATAGTCCGGTGACCGGTTGAAATTCATTTGAGGCTCTTTCCAGAATTATTTCTCCCTGATCCACACGATTGACGTAGGAGGACGAGGAGCGGACCGCCCTCCGCCGGCGGGGGGTTTGAGCGTCGACGGATCAGGGATAGGACCTCGATTATTCCGGACGTAGTTGGGGATAGCCATCAGCTTTGAGCCGCTGGCAAAAACGCCGCGAATGACCATAACTCCGCCCAACAGATCCTTGTTCCACTCGGCGGTCAATGGGGTGTCCGCGCCGAGAACTTGAGTGATATCCTGATCGACCTGCTCGATGTTGTAGACCAGAGGGCCAAAGCGCAGGGCGACGCGGCCTCGGGTCGCGGCTATGGTCTCGATGCCTCTGACGCGCTGGGCTTTCAGAGGTAGATCCAGGTCGATCCTGTCCCCGGCTTTCCAGGTCCGGGAGATCACGGCATAGCCCTTGTCGATCAACGGCTTCACCTCCGCTCCGTTCACTGAAATCGAGGTGATGCCGTCAGCCTCCGGCGTGCTCGCGTATAAAGCGCTGACGCTTCGGTCCGGCACCCGGATTCTCACCTTAAAATTGCGCTGGGCTTTTGGATTGATGGTGATGGACACCGCGCCGCTCCAGGGATAATCCGTGACCTGGACGACCTGGACGTCGGTTCCGGCCACGCCCTCGACGGTCGCGGTGCTTCCGATGAAGAGGTTGACATAGAGGTTGTCGACGCTCTTGGCATACATCCAAGTCGGGAGCATCAGCAGAGTCCTGGGAATGTTGCCGACGCAGCAGGGGCAGGTATGCCAGGGGGAGCGAGGAGTGCGGGAATCCAGGGGATTATCGTAGAAGAAGTTCCTGCCCTCCAGATCCGTCGAACCGAGAAGGGCGTTGTAGAGCGTCTCCTCGTAGAGATCGGCGAACTTGGCTTCATGATAGGCCATGTTCATTTTGTACTGAAGGAAGATCAGGCCGCAGCTGGAGCAGGACTCGCAATAGGCGTTATTGCGCAGAGAGTAGTTCGGCCCGAATCCCTCGGAGGACTCGCCGCTGCCGACCCCGCCGGTGACGTAATATTTCTTATTGACGATGTTATCCCAGAGCGACCGGACCGCGCTGTGGTAGTCGGCGTCGCGGGTTTCGACGGCGACGTCGGCCATACCGGAATAGCTGTAAACGGCCCGCACGGCGTGTCCGACGGCTTCATACTGCTGGACGACCGGCAGGTGGCTCTGGTCGTACTCGCTGCCGTTCTTGCGGCTGTCGAGAAGGAACTTGGCCAGCTGGATGTACGGGTCGCCTTTGCCCCCTCCTTCCATGTCGTTCACGAAACGGCCGAATCGGACCAGGGCTTGCTCCATTTCCTGATGGCCGTCGAACCATTCCTTCTTGGGCGCGGGGCCGATGTTCTTCACCCAGCAATCGGCGAGCTTCTTGGCCGCGTTGTATAGACGGGCATCCTTCTTACCCGACATCAGGTAGTGGTTTACGGCCGATTCCAGGAAGTATCCGGCGACATATCCCTCATGATCGCCCCGTCTTTCCCAATGTTTGAACGGACCCGGGTTGACAGCGCCCTTTGCGTCGATCCGCGGCAGGGTGAAGGCCGTCTGGAGATACCCGTCGGGTTCCTGGGCGGCCAGAATCTTGGGGATCCATTCTTCTAAGGTCGCCCTCATTTTCGCCTGGGCTTTGATGATGTCCTGGTCCCCCTGGGGATCGATCATGAGAGCGATCGACATCGCCTCGACCGTTTGGTGGACCCAGGCGTTGGAGAACACGTAACCTTTGTGATTTCCGTGGGGCTGTCCGGCCAGCTTTTTCCCCGCTTCGATGAAATTATCGATCCCTCCGGGGCCCAGCTGCAGATCGTCGCGATTGATCTGATCGATGCAATGGGGGATCCAGTTGACGATCAACGATTTAGCCCGTTGGCTCCAAAGCGGACTGTTGATCTTGTAGTTCGTGGTATAGACCGCGTTCAAGGGAATCGAGGGCGGCGGGGTGTCCACCGTGACCTTCAGGTATGAGGACGCCCGGGCTTTCCCGTTGTCGGCGGTCAGTTTCAAGACATAAGCGCCCGGCGCGGAAAAGGCGGCCGTCGTCACCGGGGCCTTTGGATCGGCGAAGGTGACCGCGGCAGGACCCGAGTCCATACTCCAACCTATCGCAGGCGCGGGGCCTGGATTTGCCGGGGGCTGAGGGGGCGGCTCGTTCCGCCGCCGTTCGCGCCGGGGCGGATCGCCGTATCCTACCCATCCGTTCAGATAGGTCTTCGCCGGCAGGACGACCACCCGATCGGGGCCGGCGATGGCCGTCAAGGCCGTGTTGGCCGGCTGAGGGGTCGCTGTCTGTTGGGCGCCGGCCGCGCCAAAGAGCAGCACGCCGACGCCGATGATCAATGCCGCGGCCGAAACGGAATAAAACCAGGCGGTCCTTTTCATGTCGATCTCCTCTCGCCGCGCTCCCCGTTCGCCTTGTGATGAGGGAGCGGCTTTCAGCGGCTATGACAAGCCGTCCGAGCTTCGAGCGCGGCGCCTGGGAAAAATCATAAGTTAGGCTTCCGCCCGGAGTCAAGCAACTCTTTTTCCTCTTGCTCTCAGCGGGACTTTATGATTCTCTATAGGCGGTGAACGCGATCATCATGGCCGCCGGAGCCGGTATGAGACTCCGGCCCTTCACGAACGATTTGCCGAAAGCCCTCATCGAGATCGAAGGGATTCCCATCATCGAGAGGCAGATCCGGCACTTCAGGGAGCGCGGCGTAGAAGAGATCGTCATTGTCACCGGCTATCAGTCACAGCGGTTCGGAGATCTGGCCGCGCGTCACTCCGACCTCTCCTTGGTCCACAACGACAAGTATGACGTCTACAACAATATTTAGTC
>JAPKZI010000109.1 GCA_026393865.1 Candidatus Aminicenantota bacterium | reverse complement strand
ATATAAGTGCAGCCGAAATTGGGAAAGAGGCGCTCGTCCAGGCCCCAGGCCATCAGGAAATAATCCTCGGTGCCCGTGCCCTGGATCGTCGGTGTTTTTTCTCCGTCCACGTAAAATTTGGCGTCGCCTTCGCCGAACCAGAGGGGGCTGCGGGACCGCGCCGACAGCACCGTTCCGACATAATGGCCTTCGCCCTGGGCGTCCAGGATGAGATAGTCGCGGCCGATCCGAGAGCGGCTCGTTCTCGGTGTAATCAATATGATAATAGAAGCTGCGGACGTTTTTCGAGCCTTCATTGGTGATGGTGATGAGGCCGCGCGTATGGAAGGGCATGGGCCAATAGCAATTGTAGCCGTCGCCGCCCTCGACTTGGACGGGAACGGAAATGAGCTCGCGGCGCAGCCCGAAGCCCGCCCCGAAGAAATCGCTGAGCGGGGCCTCGACGGCCGGCTCCGTGTCGCCGTCCCAGTACATGCGGAGGACGATCTCGTCGGGCCGGGCGGACCCGCCCGCTTCGAGCCAGTTCGGCCGGGCTTCGCTGAAAGTCAGCCAGATATGACGGATGACCGCCGGGCCTTTGATGTCGGCCAGGACCATGGTCTCTCCCGGCGCGACGTACTTGATCCGGTCGGCATTACTGTCCGGGTTCGGATCGGCCGAGGTCACGGCCCGGGCCCGGCCGGGTTGGATCTGGATCAGACCCGTCAAGTCCTGGGCTCGCAGATCGAACAATGAACCGGATAGCGAGAACAGGGCTAAAAACGATAACCCTGAAAAAAGATTATTCTTGCGCATTTCTCCTCCTCGTCTCTTTGACCTTCAATATCTTGTCAGGATTATACGCTAGCCGGCAGCAGAAAGCGCTTTCGAATCCATTGAACCTGACCGATGAAATTGGTAAAATGAACCTATGAAACCCGATCGGGCCATGCAGGAAAAGCTCGAGGACATCCTCTACCCCAGCACCGAAGCCAAATCCTTCCGGATCACGGTCGTCTTCGGATATAAAATGACGCCGGCCTACCAGAAAGCCGTGGCTCTGGCCAAAAGGAATCCGACCTATAAGGAAGAGGGAGAAGGCGAATGGATCCGCCATTCCGCCGTGTACACGCCCTCCGAGGTCGACGACCTTTTCGAGCTTTTCAACCTCGTCAACGATTGGGACACGACCGAGGTCCTGGTCAACCACAAGCGTATCCCCTACGGCCACCAGCTGTGGCTGCCCCTGATGTGGTTCTATCGGATCAAGTGAGCGCCCGCTCAATCCCGGATTTTCAGCGTCCTCATTTTATTGAAAAGCGTTTTGCGGCTGATGCCCAGCGCTTCGGCCGCCGCGGCCCGGCGGCCGCCTGATTCCAAAAGCGCTTTTTCGATCAAGGCTCTTTCGGCTTCCTCCGCGGCCGCTTGAGCTGCCCGTTTGAGCGAATCCCCGGCCGTCCGTGTGTCCGCCTCCGGGCCCGCGGCCGGTTCCGGCGCCCTGCCGAGAATCCTCGGCGGCAAGTTCGGGACATCTACGAAAGCCTCATCGCTGAGAACCATCGCCTCATAGATCACGTTTTCGAGCTCGCGGACATTCCCCAGCCAGGGATAGCGCCTGAGATATTCCAAAGCCCCGTCGGAACAGCTCTTGATCTCCTTCCTCAGCTCGGCCCCGTATTTATTAAGGAAATGTTCGCAGAGAAGTGGAATGTCCTCCGTCCTCTCCCGCAGCGGTGGAAGGTGAAGAGAGAGAACGGCCAGGCGGAAATAGAGGTCCTCCCGGAAATTCCCCTTTTTGATCTCCTCCTCCAGCTTTTTGTTGGTCGCCGCGATCACCCGGACATCCACCGGGATGGTCTTCGTCCCGCCCACCTTGACGATCTCCCTCTCTCCCAGGGCGCGCAGGAGCTTGACTTGGGCCTCCTGGGACAGGTCGCCGATTTCATCGAGGAAGATCGTGCCTCGATGGGCGAGCTCGAACTTCCCGGTGGTCTCCGTCTTGGCGTCCGTGAACGCTCCCTTGATGTGTCCGAAGAACTCTGATTCGATCAGGTCCCGCGGAATCGCCCCGCAATTCACCACGACGAAGGGGCCGTCCTTCCGCGGGCCGGCGAAGTGGACGGCCCGCGCGACCAACTCTTTGCCCGTGCCGCTCTCGCCCGTGATCAGGACCGTGCCGTCCACGCGGGCGACTTTATGCATCATCTGGAAGACCGAATTCATCCGACCGCTCGTCCCGATGATGTTGGCAAAGCTGTAGCGGGCCGTCAGCTCGGTCTTCAGGTCCTCGACCTCGGTCTCCAGCTTTCGGACCTCGAGGGCGCGGGAGATCATGAGGAGAAGCTCCTCGTTGTCCACGGGCTTTTCCAGGTAAGCATAGGCGCCCAGCTTCGTCGCCTCGACGGCGTTCTTGATCGTGCCGAAGGCGGTGATGATGATGATCCGGCATTTGGGCAGGCGCGCGTTCATGTGGCCCAGGACATCCAACCCGGACATATCCGGCAGGTTCATGTCCAGAAGGAGAACGTCCGGCCGAAAGGCCGCCGCGCGATCGAGCCCCTCGGCCCCGCTCGCCGCGCTCGCCGCACGGTACCCGGTCTCCTCGAGGAGAAGGGTGAAGATGTCGCGGATGCTTTTTTCGTCGTCGAGGACGAGAACCTTAAATTTCATGGAAACCTCATCGATCCGCTTCAATAGAGAGGTAGCGTTATCAGTATCGTCGTCCCCTGGCCGGCCTTGCTTTTCACTTCGATATCGCCCTGGTGCGATTTGACGATATTATAGCAGATCGACAGCCCGAGGCCCGTGCCTCCCTTCTTCGTCGTGAAGAAAGGATCGAAGATCCGGTCGAGTTTCTCCTCCGGGATGCCCTCGCCGGTATCGGTCACGGTGACGAACGCCTTCCGTTCGTCCTTGATCCGCACTTCGACGTTCATCGTTCCGCCGGCCGGCATGGCCTGGATGGCGTTGAGAAAGACATTGAGAAAGAGCTGCTTGAGCTGGGCCCGGTCCGCCCGGATGAGAAGAGGCGCCGGCGGAACGGCCTTTGACACGGCTACCTTTTGTGTCCTCGCCTGGAAGGAGACGAGTTCCAAGCTCTCCTCGATCGTCTCGCGGAGGTCGTGCCGCTCCTTGGAGATCTCCGACGGCCGGGCGAAAGCGAGGAGCGCCGAAACGATCCCATCGATGCGCTCCGTCTCCTGGAGGGCGGAGGCCAGGAGCTTGCGGGAAGTCTCGTCCGGGCCCTTGGATTCCAAATATTGCAATGACGAGCGAATGGCCGTCAGGGGATTGCGGATCTCGTGGGCCGCCCCCGCCGCCAGCTCGCCGACGGTCGCCAGTTTGTCCGCCCGGGACATGCGGCGCAGGCGCTGGCGCTGCTCCCGGAAAAGAAGCGCGTTCTCGAGGGCGATGCCGGCCTGGGGCAGGAGGGATGAGATGAAGGAGATCTCGAGCTTCGTGAACGGCTTTCCGCCGGGCTTCTTCCCGACGAGCAGTATCCCGATCAGCCGGTTCATCGAGATCAGGGGAAAGCACATCTCGACTCCGAGCGCGTCGAGAATCTCGGTCTCCCGGCTCGTTAAGTACTCGAGAACGCCGGATCGCCGGGAGATCTCCAGATACGTTTCATTGACCTTGAGCCACCTGACCAACCGCGAGTTGCGGGGGAACGAAATGGAGCGGACTTCCTCCTCGGCGGCGTTCGCAAAAGCGGCCAGCGTAAACCGCCCCATGTCCGCATCGTGGACGAGGAGAATGAGCTTGGGAAGCGGGACGACCTCGCGGATCTTCCCCAGGAAGTTGCGGGCGATATGGTCGTAGTCCTCGATGAGGTTGACGCTGCCTTCGAACTCCTTGAAGACGAGCAGAGGCAGGCCCTCGTTCCGCTTCTTCCGGCCAAGCCGGCGGCGGAGAACGTCGAAAACGTTAGCCATGGTCGTAATTATACACGGACTGGGGTCGCATCTACATTATGCCGAAAAAAAATGAAAATTGTAGACGCGACCCCGGCAGCGCGTTAATATTTCTGGTATGATGTCTCCATGAAAAAATTGACCGCGGAGTTCATCAAGGGAGTCGTGGGACCCGACAGGATTTTGGAGGACGGGACTCCCCAAATCGCCTTCATCGGCCGTTCCAATGTGGGAAAATCCAGCGTCATCAATTCCCTGACCAACCGGAAAGCCCTGGCCAGGACCAGCTCTTTTCCCGGGCGGACCCAGGAAATCAACGTTTTTCTGATCAACGGCCGTTTTTATCTGCTCGATTTTCCGGGCTACGGGTTTTCCAAACACTCGCTGGAAAAGAGGAGGCGGCTTCACAGGTTGATCGAATGGTACCTGTTTCAATCGCCTTATCGGCAGAAACAGGTCGTGTTCATCATCGACGCCGAGGTCGGCCCGACGGACAACGACCTCGAAATGCTCCGGGTCTTGGAAGAAACCCGCAAAAACATCGTCATCATCGCCAACAAAATCGACAAAATCAATAAATCCAAAACCAAAGCCCGGCTGAAACAAATCCAAGACATCGTCGGAAACCACAAGATCATCCCCTATTCCTCGGACAAGAAAATCGGGATGAGAGAACTGGCGGAAGAAATTTTTGGATGATGCCGGCTATTCCGACTATTTTGGGTCGCGACTATTTGGGGTCGCGTCTACATTCGACCGAAAAAAAGTGTAAATTGTAGACGCGACCCCAACCGGTCAACGCACGTCGTAGCGGACAAAGAGGATGAAGCTCGTGAAGTATACGACGCACCCCATGAGGATCAGGGTGATCAAATATTTGAAAGCGGGCTTGAACCTGTCGGCAAAAGACATCGACCTCTCCGTGAATTGGGGGACGGTTTCGAAGGGCACGGGCAGCCTGGTCGTCGAAACGTCCTCGCTCGGATTGAACCAATGCGGGCTCTTCGGGTCCTTGGCGTCGAGGGCGGTGAAGAAGTCCTGGAATTGGATCTGGAAGATGTGCAGATCGTCCCATACTTTACGGAAGCGTTGATAACCTCCCCCGACAGACGCTTCGATCAGATACTCGAACGCGGCCACGGGCGAGATCGCGATCAGACGGCGGGTCTGCTCGAATTGGCGGAACATGTTCAGATAATAGGCATCCCGGATTTGCTTTTCCGCCGCCAGCAGCTTGCGCTGGAGGTTGGCCCGAAGCTCATGCTGGGGAAGAAAGGGATTGCCGGAGTTCATCATCCAGCTGCCTGGAGGGGCGGCCCGGCTCAGATCTTCCCTCGCTTTATTGGACCGTTTCATGACGGTTTCGGCTTTCTCGATGGGAAAGAGATTCTTCGCCAGAAATCCGCTCGAATTGGGGATGACCACGGCGAAGAGGATCCAAGCCGACAGAGCCAGGAGGAGGCTGACGTTGGAATTCCGCGCCAGAACCGAGCAAAGCAGGCCGAAGGCGGCCATCACCGCGGTCAGCAATCCGGCGGCGGCGAGATAAGCGGCGGCTTCTCCGGCCAGACTTCCGTTCCATGAAGCCGCGCCGGTCGAAAGGACGATGAGGAGGCTGATGAGGACCCCCGGAACGAGGATCAACATGACCGAAAGGTTGGCGCTCAGATATTTCCCGAAGAGCAAGGTCCCTCGGGATACGGAATTGGACAGAGCTTGGGCCAGCGTTCTTGATTCTTTCTCCCCGGAAACGGCGTCGAAGGTGAAGAGGAATGTCACGAAACTGATGATCAGAGCGGCGATGAACATCCAATTGAGCTCGTCGTAGCTCGGCAGGAAGGGATTGGAACTGCCGCTTTTATTCTGGAAACCGAAGACGTTCCAGGCGCTGAACACCAAGCTGTTTGGGAGGAATTTCTCCTTGGCGTCGGCGATGAAGGCGTTGTCGCGGGGGCGCAAGTCGTAGTTACGCTGAGTGACGGCAAGGCGAGTTGCGCTGCCGGAAGCGTCCTTTTGCATCGTCTTCACGGCCAAGCCACGGGATTCGCGGTAGCTATTCAGGGCGGAAGGGTGGCTTCGGACGAAGGACAGGGAGTGGGCGATGAAAACGGCCAGGATCAGGACGAGCGACAGGATGAACCGCAGGCTGTAAAGGTTATGGAGGATCTCGCGTTTGAGGATGGTCTTAAACACCTCTCACCTCACGTCATATTTGATGAAGGCGATATAGGCCAAGGCAAAGAGGATTAGACTCTCGAAGAGAATCAATCCGAGACGCAGGATCGAGCCTTCCAAAGCGCCGAATACGGTTACGGCGCGCCCGGTGAATCGGGGCATATCATCCACGGTCAAGTAGGGGAAACCGTCCGGCCGGTCATTCGGAAGCTTCACGGTTCCCAGGACGGCCCACCGAGCGCGAAAATCCTTTTGATTTGAAGCCCAGTCATCGTACTCTTTCACGCTCTTGAATTTTCCGCCGGTCCTGGCTGTAACGAGCGCATCGGCCGTCCGAAAGGCCGAAGGCGGCGTCGGGGTGATATAAGCGGTCGAGGCAAAAATGTTTTTGCCCTGCAAATAGCGGACGAATGTCTCGCGATATCGCCGGACCTCGTCCATCCGCTTTTGGTGGGTCGCCCGATCCGTTCCGCACGAAGCGGAGGCGATGATTCTGAAGATTCCGGCGGGAGAGATCATTGCCATGAAGTCGGCCGCCCGGGCTTGCCGGTCCAGACTGTCAAGGTACGCCCTCTGCGGCCCCCACTTCTTGTCCGCGTTGTCGATTCGCATGGGCTCCACGGCCGAAGCTCTCTGGCGCTCCCATTCGAAGTACGAAGCCGACAGGCCGTACAGCTCGCGGTAGCCGTCCTCCGCGGAGCTCATATACCAACTCATCTGCCAATCCGGCCGCGGCAGGTTCTTCTCGACCACCGCTATGCGTTCAAGAGTCGATCTGTCGAAATCGTTCAGGACCCGGTCGAGATTATCCCGCGACTGGATCCCAACGAAGCTCTCCGCGAAATACGAGGACAGGTTGGGAACAATGAAAACGAGCAAGACCCAAAGGAAAAGGCAGAGAACGAGGCTCGTGACCGAGGACTTGGTCCTGGAGGATACGAGAAGACCGATGAAAATGAAGACGGCCAGATAGATGAGCGAGGCGAAGGCCAGCGCCGCGAGCCGGCCCCACTCGCTGTTCGTAAACGACAGATCTCCGGAGAGCAGAATAACGACGCTGCCGAGGAGAAAGCAGAAGACGAGGATGGGAAGCAGCGTCATCAGGATGCCGACGACCTTGCCGGCCAGGAGTTTCGATCGGCTCAGGGAGTTGGCCATCTGCAGCCGGAGCGTCCCGTTCTCCTTTTCCCGAGTCAGGGCATCGAAGCTGAAGAGCAGGGCCAGGAGGGAAAATATGATAGCCGCGATGTCGACGAAATCTATCGAGAAAAAAGAGGCGAGGAAGCGATTATCGCGCGTCGCGGCGATCCCCTCGGCCAGCAGGGGCATCTCCCCCAGATGGATCCAGACCTTGTTCCCGACCTGGGCGCTGATCCCTTTGCCGAAGATGCCGAGCGGCTCGGGGGCGAAGATGATCTGCGGCCGGAGCGCGGAATAGACGCGGATTTCCTTCAAGCTTTTTTCTGCGGCGGCTTGATCGAGACGATACTGGTTCGCCTGATCGCGGTAGTCGTCGACATTGATCAGGATGCTGAACGGAATCAGGACGAGACAGAGGAGGAAGCCGATGACAAAACGGGCGGATAGAAGATTATTCAGGAATTCTTTCTTGGCGATATGGAAAATCATATCCTGACTCCTTGTCCGGACGACGATGCCCACGTCCCGGCAACCAAGATAAATGCAAACTCTATGCCATATGTTCATAAGGGGAGCAAGGACCGTTTGGCCCGGAAAACGGGTAACGGTTTACCCGGGCCAGGTAAGCGCTTGCCCGAAAAACGGGGGTCGCGTCTCCACTTTCCACTCAGGAGGAAGAGCTTTCCGCCAAGGCTCGAACATTTCGAGAGGCCAAAATAGTAGAAAGTGGAGACAGCGACCCCAATTAATGTTCCTTGGCATGAATCCCGCATTAAGGAGGCTGGAAATGCAGTCTATCGCCTATGGAGAACGACCATGATTAAGCAGCGACGAATCCGAGCGCTGTTCGCGGTTTTGGCTTTTCTGCCCCTCTCGGCCCAGCCGGCCTCGCAAGACAAGCCGGCCGCTTTCACCTTGAACGAGTGCATCGTTCAGGCCGTCAAGCGCAACCTGGGCGTGGCGGTTCAAGTTTTCAGCTCGGAGCTGGCCTCCCTGTCCGTGTCGAGGAGCCGGGAGAAGTTCCTGCCGACCCTGGGCTTCGATTTCGGGAAGCAGGATCAGAATTCGGCCTCCTATTCCTGGATGGACGCCGCCGACCGGGTGACGACGAACTACAGGAACTATGGCGGTTCTCTCAACCAGGCCATTCCTTTCGGCGGGAACGTCTCGGCCTCTCTCACCGGATACAAAAACCTGACCAACTCCCGGTTCCAGACGATCAATCCCCGCTTTGGAAATACGCTGACGTTCTCCTTCAGCCAGCCGCTGCTCAAGGTTTTCGGCTGGGGCATCAGCCGCAAGGATATCCTCGTCGCCCGGAACAACCAGGACATGGCCGAAAGCGATCTGAAGGCCACCCTCCTCAGCACCGTCTATTCGGTCGAGCAGACCTACTGGCAGCTGGTGCTCAGCATCGA
>JAPKZI010000198.1 GCA_026393865.1 Candidatus Aminicenantota bacterium | reverse complement strand
CGCGCTGATACGGCCTGAGCACGGCACGGAGTTCATTGCCCGGATCGGAAGCCTGCAGCCGTTCCGGATCCCGCAGGGCATCCAATACGGCGGCAAGACCGCGGCCGGCTTGGACGCCGAACCATTCGGGGGCGTCGAGAGAGGCGGCATCGAGCCGATCCGGGCCCTCCGTTCCCGCAAGCAGCCGCATCGCCTGCAGAAAAGTCAGCCCGTCACCGCCGGCGTCCCGTTCGACACGCTTCCAATGGGCCATGAGCTCGGACAGCCGCCGGGAGTCCACCTCGACCCATTTCCCGCGCAGGGAGACGAGCCCGGAGGAAGACGCGACGAGCGTCTTCCACTCCTCCTCAGTCAAGGCATTCCCGTCGAGAGAGGCGCGAATTGAAAAATCGAGCAACGAGTCGAGCCCCAGCACAACACCCTTTTTCTCGCCGATGGTCACGCTGACCTGTGGCCGCGGCGGGCGGCCTTCCTTCCACCAGTCGGGCACGCGAACGATGATCCCGCTCGCGTCAAAAAGAGGGATCTCCTTCAAAAAGTCGTAGGCCTCCCGCGGCGTCCAGGCCTGCGGCCGGTAGACCTCTCCGGTTTCGGTCAAGCGGCGGATGAGCGGGCTTTTATCAGCCGCGGCCTGTACCGGAGAAAGCAGGCGGAGGAGGGCGTTCCGGTTTTTCCCGCCCGCGTATTCCTGGAGGGCGCGGCCGAGCGGAATGTATTGCGGTTTGGATTGGTCGGACAGCCGCCCGGTGTACGTGGCCATGAAGGCGAAGGGGCGATCGGGGTTGCGTTTGTTTTCAGCGAGATGAAACGTGACCCGGCCTACGAGCCGCCAGTTCGGGTCGCGGTCCTTCAGCCATCCGGCGGGCCCGTCCGGATACGCGGCGGCCTCCCGGCGGGCTCGGACGTCAAGGGCCTCCCATAGGCGACTCAAAACCTCGGGCGTAAGGTATTCGAGACCCTTCATCGGGGGGACGCGCTCGGCGATAGTACGCCAATAATCCGCTTCGGGTTCTTGAACCCGGGCCGCAGAATCCGTTTCCAAGCCCGGGGTGTGGCAGAGGGCTGTCAGATATTCGCGGGCGAAATCACGCCAAAAATCGAGCACCGCGGAAGGACCCGCGCCCCATTTCTCGCCGGCGAGATCCAGCAGGCCAAGGGAAGGATCCTCGCCCCACAACCCGCAGAGGCGTCGGACCTGCGGCGACCCGCAGGGAATGTCGGGCGGATCAAGATACAAACGGCCGGAAGGCGACAGCACGACCTCGGGCACATCCTGGGCGGGAGCAGGCTCAACAGAAGCGCCGGTGGTCATATCGACAGGGAATACTATGCGCCCTCAAGGAATTGTCAAGCTGTGACCGTTTTAAAATATTGTCGTCGCGTTTTATATTTTTTTCCGCTCCCACAGGGACATGGATCATTTCGCCGGCCGCTTGACATGATATCACTATGGTGATATATATGGACCTCGGGAACGCCATCATGGTTCGGACCATCATTTCCATCTCCTCTGAAGAAAAGCAATGGCTCGACGCCTATAGCCGCCGGCATGGCCTGTCGAGCGCCGAGATCGTCCGGCGCGCCATCGACCATTACCGCCGTCAGGTCGGCAAGGAAAAGAATTTGCGCCGCATCCTCCAGGAGACGGCCGGCGCCTGGAGCTCGTTCCGAGGCGACAGCCAAGCCTACGTGGATAAACGGCGCGCCGAATGGAAATCCAGAAAATGAGGCCTTCCTACCTGATCGACACGGCCATCCTGATCGATCATCTCCGGGGGGTCGCCTTATCGACGGATTGGCTTCAAAGCCTGCGTGATGGCGAAGCTATTATTTCTGTGATCACGCGGGCCGAGGTCCTCTCTGGAGGCATTCCCTCGGAAACCGCGGCCGCGTTCGATCTCTGCGAGCAGTTCGCCTGCTTGCCCATCATCAAAGAAACGGCCGACCATGCCGCGGAATTGCGGCGCAAAAACGGTTGGAAGCTGCCGGACGCTCTGCAAGCGGCTCTAGCCCTCGACCACGGCCTTTATCTTGTAACCCGAAATTCCCGCGACTTCGATCCTAAAAAACACTCTTTCGCGCTTATCCCCTACGTCCTGAAATAAGCTCTTTTCCCCGTCGTCTTCCTTAATGCCAAGTGATCAACATGCAGAATAACAATGAAACCCCGCCTTCCCCGCTATCCAGCAGATCCTATAGCGGAAAATTCGTCGTCAGGATTCCGCCGGAAGTCCACCGAGAGCTGGCTTTGAAAGCCGCTGAGGAAGGGATCAGCCTCAATCGCCTGATAAGCTCTAAATTAAGCAATTTATTATTAGGGGTATGCACTTGACTCCCGAAGCCACTATATCGGGCGATGGCCATTGGTTCTCTGCCTGTCAAATCGATAGTCGGCGGACGGTCGGAAGTATGAGGCGCAATATATGGTAGTTACGGGAGTCAAGTGCATACCCCTATTTATTATTTCACTGATCGTCGTTGTGTTTGGGGAAATGTTGTCTGATCCATATAGATTTTTTTCGGAGACCTTGAATATATATGTGTAATGATGTATATGTGTATATATGGAACGCAAAAAAATGAAAAGGGTCAATATTATTCTCGAATCCGAACTTTACGACAGGGCCAGGACTGTAGCGTTCGTCAAGCGCAAAAGCCTGTCTGAGATCGTCCGCAATGCCCTCAAACAATGGCTGGCGATCAACGTAGATCCCAAAGTCGAATTGCTTCTTTCCGAAACAGAAGAGAACAAGCTTTTAAAAATCCTGGAATCTGAAGAGTTCGTCGCCTCCGACAAAGCGAAAAAGTCGCTCGGCTTATGAACGTCTTCTATAGCAAAAGCAGTCTTAAATACCTCTGTACCCATTTTAGGTACACTCCGGATCATTTCGGAACCCGATAGCATTATGAGCCTATTTTTGATATTCTTTATGGGTCAAGGAGATCCACCATGTCGTACAAGGTCAGCATTATCATCGAAAAAGACGATTTCGGCTATTACGCCTATAGCCCTGAACTCGAGGGTTGCCAAACGCAGGGAGACACTCTTGAAGAAGTCATAGCCAACATGAAAGAAGCCATCGAACTCTACATTGAGACTCTCGCCGAGGAAGACCGTAAGGCATTCTTGAGTAAAGAAATTTTGACCACCACCCTAGAGGTTCATATTGCCTAAACAGCCCAGGCTGACGCCTCAAGAAGCCGATGCGATCTTAATAAAAGCAGGATTCGTTTTAATGCGGAGCAAAGGCAGCCATAGGATTTATATCAAAGGCGGGAAAAGAATCGTTCTTCCCTTTCACGTCGGCAGAATTTTACATCCCAAAATCGTTAAACAGGTCATGACGGCGGTGGGAACGAACTGATTATTGATATGTACTTGTTACGCGTCCCCGTTTAATAAATTGTCATCGCGAGGAGCGAAGCGACGTGGCGATCTCACCTCTCCGTCCTAAACCCCCTCCTCCGACTCAAGCCCGTCATATTGCCCGGGATCTCGGCCTCGCTCGCCTTAAAAAAAATCCATATGCACGACATGGCCCTCAACGGCCAGCGCCGAACCGATAATCTTTTTCCCCACATACCGGAAATCGCTGCCCATCCCTACGGATTCGTAGCTCTTTTCATCGCATCCCGCCGCCTCGCAATGTCAATGAGAATATCGCCGGCCGGGTGTCGTCTCTTCTCTATGTGGACGGTAAAACTTGACAATTTTTCCAGGAAGCTTATATTATGATGACAGTAAACAAGAACGCTTAACCTTAAAGGTTAAACTTTTATACCACGGGGGAACCTCGCATGTTCCCCCATTTTTTTATCCATGAAGAAAAAGGCAGTTATTCTCATTGATGGCGAAAATTTCAGGTACAGCCTGAAATCGCTCTTCCCGGGACGATTCAAGTATCTCCCCAAGAAAGTGGATTGGGCTAAGCTTTTTACTTTGCCTCTAGCCGAGGACCATGAACTTGTCCGGATGTATTGGTACGTCGTGGACAGTCTTCATTTCAGGCCATTCGAAATTCCGGAATGGGATAGCGACTTCGAGCGGCTCCTTAAGAAGGTTGTTAGCACCAAACTGGAGCTTACCAGAAACGCGAACCGAAAAGACTCCTATTTGAGAGAGAAACGGGAACAACTCAAGCACGTCCGCACGACGATTCGCGAGAGATTCTCGGATTGGCGCAGAGACCAGGACAGGATTTCCCACCTTCATGATTTTCTCGAGTTCAGGCGTTGCGGCTCTATCGTCTATAATCTGCTGACGAACAGCTTCGAGAGAGAGAAGGGCGTGGATGTAAAATTGGCAATCGACCTGTTCGCCTTCAAGGAGATCGCGGATGTTGCCGTCCTTTTCAGCGGCGACCAGGATTATATCCCGGCCATCCAAGCCTATAAGGATTCAGGAAAGCACATATTCTCGGTCAACTTCGAAACGGCAAACAAGCGGCTTCTACCAGGCGGGTCTTATATGCTCTCGGGATTAGTGGATAAAGTCGTGACTATAGGACAAGAAAATATTCTTGCCCATATAAAGGAATTCTAGAACGTCCTAAACCCCTTCTCCGGCTCAAGCCCGCCATATTGCCCGCGATTTAGGCCTCGGTAGCCCTAAAAAAAGCCATATGTACGACTGGGATTTCTGTTTACCGTGTCCATGGGAATTCCGCTTACCATTGCCCTGGTAATTCAGCTTACCATTTCCATCCCGTTTCGCTTCCGTCGACACCACTCACCCCATCCCTCTCTGATCTTGCCGGAGGATCGCGGCGAGGATTCGACCGCCGTCCGAATTTTTCGCGGCCAGTTGACGAATGCGGTTTAGGACGTTTTCGCGGCACCCGATGATTTCCGCGGCGCGCATAGTCCGGTCATGAGCTTCCCGGACGTCCGGTCCGGTTATTTCATATCCGTAACCCTCTGCGATCCACCGGAGCGCCGCCAGCCCTGCTTCCAAGGCGAATCGCGGTTCAGTCTCCGTCAGATCACGCGCCGCCCGGGTCAAGGTCTTAGGATCGCAGGGCGTGCGGTTTGCCAGAGCGATTGCCTCTTTGTAAAGACCCGCCGATTTGGCCGCAGCAAACCATTTGCCCTCCTCCCCCGGTGTGGCGGCGACAAGATCCCGAAGGATGTCGCTCGGAGTCCGATCCGGTCCAACAGGGACATGGATCATTTCGCCCATGCTTCTGTTCCAATATTATCGGCATGGGAGATTAGATCTGATCGCTTCCCGGAAATTTCAGTCTTGTTCGTCATCGCTCCATGATCTTTCCGGCTTTTGATGTCGAAATTCCGCGTCATCAAGGAACTCCATGAATTTCCGTTTCATCCTATAAGACCACCTGCGATCCGACAGCATCCGTCGAAATCCTCCCTCAACCAGATCAAGCGGGAACGAACGAAACGCCCTGAGAACCGAGTCGATGTAGGTGCGGGTCGAGTTCGAACTTGTCGTTTTTTCCAACTCCATGAACAACGACTCCGCCGACTCCCGCGTCGGCACTTGCCCTAAAGCTTCGATAACCGATTGTTTCTTGGCAGTATCGCCGGCAAAATACTTCAGCAATCCAGATAAAAAGACCCCTGCTTCAACTCTTCCGGCAGAGGCCATCAAACCGAGGATTCGGCAGGCCGAAAGGATCTCAGCATACGTTAATTTCGACAATGGTTGTCTGTCACCGAAATATTATTTTGACACTGAGATTTGGCCCTTTTCCCCTTCGTCTTCCTTAATGCCAAGTGATCAACAAAAACCATTGACTATAGTATCATTAATGGTATCATATTGAGTAAACGCATTCTCAAAACACTCTCAAGAATGAGGGAGAATCCAGGGAGTGTGCGTTTCAAACAGGTCCTCGCGGCCATAGATCGATTGGAGATCCAACATGAGCCTGCAAAATGATCGGTACACATACAGAATCACGTGGTCCGACGAAGACAAAGAATACGTTGGAATCTGTGTCGAATTCCCGAGCCTCAGCTGGCTTGCCCAGACTCCCGAGAGTGCTCTTCAGGGAATACGAAAAATCGTCGAAGAGGCCGTCATCGATATGCGGAACGACAACGAAACCCCGCCTTCCCCGCTATCAAGTAGATCCTACAGCGGGAAATTCGTCGTAAGGGTTCCGCCCGAAGTCCACCGGGATCTGGTTTTGAAAGCCGCTGAGGAAGGGATCAGCCTCAATCGCCTGATAAGCTCTAAATTATGCAATTTATTATTTCCCGGATCGTCTCTGTAAATCGCTTTTTTAAAACATTGTCATCGCGAGGAGCGAAGCGACGTGGCGATCTCACCTCTCCGTCCTAAACCCCCTCCTCCGGCTCACTCCCCGCCATATTGCCCGCAATCTCGGCCTCGGTCGCCCTGAAAAAGGCCATATGCACGACATGGCCGTCGACGGCCAAGGCCGAACCGATGATCTTTTTCCCCATGTACCGGAAATCGCTGCCCATCCCTACGGAAGCGAAGGATCTCCTCTTCATCCCGAGAAAACGCCGTTCTCCCAAACGTCATATTCAATATGGAAGGAAAAATGTTGTCCGATCCATATCTTTTTTTTTAGAGACCTTGAAAAAATAGGGATAGGATTATTCGCCCTTCCAGCCGGCATTCTCAGCGCAGGCTTCGTTGAAGAATTGAGGAGCAGGAAAGACCATTCGAAAAAGTGCCCGCATTGCGGAGCAAGGCTGGATGCATAGCCTGATCCTGCTCTCGAATTGAGAAGGTTTTCCCTTAATTTCCGACCATCCTTATGAACAAAGAATGGTTTGACTCTTCTCCTGATTAGCAATATTCTATTTTCATCCGCCCCCGGGGAACAAAGCGATGAAGTGTTCTCGTTGTCATTCCGACAATCCCCAAGACAGCGATTTCTGCAGCAAGTGTGGGACGCAGATCCGACCCCTTTCCGGAGAGATCCCGGCCTTCCAGACGGAGACCTTAAAAACTCCCATCAAAGAGCTCGCCACGGGCTCGATCTTTGCCGGCCGCTACCAGGTCATCGAAGAGCTGGGTAAAGGCGGGATGGGCCGCGTTTACAGGGTTCTGGACAAGAAGATCAATGAGGAGGTCGCCCTCAAGCTCATCAAGCCGGAGATCGCCTCCGACAAAGAAACAACCCAAAGATTCAACAACGAGATCAAGCTCGCTCGCAAGATCAGCCATAGGAACGTCGGCCGCATGTACGAGCTCATGGAGGATGGAAACCTGCATTTCATCACCATGGAGTACGTCCCGGGCGAGGACCTCAAGAGCTTCATCCGCAGGTCCCGACAGCTCGCCGTCGGCACGGCGACGGCCATCGCCCGCCAGGTCTGCGAGGGATTGTCCGAAGCGCACCGCCTCGGGGTCATCCACCGCGATCTCAAGCCCTCCAACATCATGATCGACAAGGCGGGCAACGTCCGGATCATGGATTTCGGGATCGCCCGGTCGCTCGAAGCCAAAGGGATCACGGGGGCCGGGATCATGATCGGGACCCCGGAATACATGTCGCCCGAGCAGGTCGACGGAAAAGACGCCGACCAGCGCTCCGACATCTATTCGCTCGGCATCATCCTTTTCGAGATGCTGACCGGGCACCTCCCCTTCGAAGGCGAAACGCCCTTGAGCGTCGCCGTCAAGCAGAAGAGCGAACCGCCCCCCGACCCCCGAAAGATCAGCGCCCAGATCCCGGACGCGCTCAGCCGCCTGATCCTCAAATGCCTGGAAAAGTCGCCGGACCGCCGCTTTCAGAGCGCCGACGAAGTCCTGGCCGAGCTCGGCCGGATCGAGAAGGATCTTCCGACGACGCCTCAGCCCCTCCCGATCCACAGGCCCCTCACTTCGAAACAGATCACGGTCCAATTCACGCTGAAAAAGGCGATCTGGCCCCTCGCCGCCGTCCTGGCCGTCATCGTCGTCGGGTTCGCCCTCCTGAAGATCCTGCCGCGCCACGCCGGCCCCAAGCGCGCCATCGCCGTCATCGGATTCAAGAACCAGACCGGCGATCCGAGCCTCGACTATCTCCAGGAAGCCATTCCCAACCTCCTCATCACCAGCCTCGAACAGTCCGGCCATTTCCGGGTGACCTCCTGGGAAAGGCTGAAGGACCTTCTCCGTCAAACGGGAAAAAGCCTCTCGGCGATCACCGACGAAGAAGCCGGGTTTGAGGTCTGCCGCAAGGAGGGCGTCGACACGCTCGTCCTCGGCAGCTACATCAAGGCGGGCGAGGCCTTCGCCACGAACGTCCAGGTCCTGGACGCCACGACGAAACAGCTTCTCAAGACGGCCTCGGCCAAGGGGGACGGTGTCTCGAGCGTCCTGAAGACGCAGATCGACGAGATCAGCCGCGGCATCTCCCGGGGGATCGGTTCGGCGACGGCCAAGATCGAGATCTCCTCGCCGAAGATCGCCGATCTGACCACGAATTCGATCGAGGCCTACAACTATTTCCTGCGCGGCCGCGACGACTACGAGAAATTCTATTATGCCGACGCCCGCAAATTCCTGGAAAAGGCGGTCTCGATCGACCCAGCGTTCGCCGTGGCTTACCTATATTTAGGCAAGGTTGCGGCCCAAATCTTTGACTCCAAGGCCCGAAACGACGCCTATGAGATGGCCAAGAAATACTCCGCGAAAGCGACCGAAAAGGAGCGGCTTTACATCGGGGCCGAGTATGCCGGCTCGGTCGAAAGGGATGCGGAGAAAAGGATCCGTATCCTCCAGGAATTGACCAAGGCTTATCCCCAGGAAAAACAAGTTCATTATGAGCTCGGCCAATATTACAATGACAGGCTAAAAAATCCCGAAGCCATCGCCGAATACGAGAAGGCCCTGGCCCTCGATCCGGATTTTGGAATGGCCCTCAACCAGGCCGGCTACAACTACGCAAAAATCAAAAATTTTGAAAAAGCCGTTCAATGTTTCGAGCGCTATGCCGCCATCAATCCGGGCCAGGCCAATCCCATTGATTCCCTCGCCGAGCTCTATTTCCACATGGGAAAGTTCGAGGAGGCCAAGGCCAAATATCAAGAGGCCCTGGACATCAGGCCCGATTTTTACGTCTCATGCAATGGCCTGGCCTATGTCTTCGCCATCCAAGAAAATTATCCGGAAACCCGGCGTTGGATCGAAGAATTCATCAAAAGGGCTTCGATCGCGCCAGAAAAAATCGCGGGCCATTGGATGAAAGCCTTCTACGACTATTTCCTCGGCCGCTGGGATGAAAGCCGGGCCGGATGTGCGTCGATCGAAGAGCAGGCGGAGAAGGCGAATCTCACGACCATAGCGGCCTTCACAGACTGGATGATCGCCTTCCTCTGCGCCGACCGGGGAGAATACGATCAGGCCCGCAAAGCCTTCCAAGCCTATAGCGATTGGGGATTGAAGCGAGATTCCGAATCCAAAAACTATTACTCAGCCGTGCACGCCTTCTTCAACGGCTGGGTCGACGTGAAGCAGGGTCGTTTGGACGCGGCCCGAGCCAGGCTCAAGGAGATCGAGCCTCTCCTGCCCAAAGTGGAATCCAGCCTGCGGGACATTATGGCCTTGCTCTACCGGTTCCTGGAAGCGGAGGTCTATCTCGCCGAGAATTCGCTCGAGAAAGCCATCGAAGCGGGCTTGAAGATCGTCACGCCGGATTTTCAGAGCATGAATGGGCCGCTTCTGGCCCTCTATAACATCCCCTTCCTCAAAGACGTCCTGGCCAGGGCCTATTGGAAAAAGGGAGATCTCGACAAGGCGATCGCGGAGTACGAGCGCTTGACGACGATCGACCCCAAGAACCAGATCCGCGATCTCATCCATCCGTTGTTTCGTTATCGCCTAGGTCGGGTTTATGAGCAGAAGGGGCTGAAGGAT
Source organism: Candidatus Aminicenantota bacterium (assembly GCA_026393865.1). GTDB lineage: Bacteria > Acidobacteriota > Aminicenantia > Aminicenantales > UBA4085 > JAPKZI01. The sequence continues at coordinate 2,453 of JAPKZI010000198.1, read as the reverse complement.
AAGGCCAAAGATCAATACCAGCGTTTCCTAGAAGGCTGGAAGGATGCTGACTCCAGCCATCCCGAAATCGCCGACGCTAAGAAAAGGCTGGCCGCGCTATAAGCGTCCCCCCCTTTTCATTTTTTTATTTCTCATCGCGAGCACCCTCCGGGTGCGTGGCAATCTCACCTGTTTGCTTTTTTTCAGACTCTTTCTTATCATATACACATATTCTTACACATATGAGAGGTATCCCATGAAACGGACGAACATCATGCTCAGCGAGGACCAACACAAAAAACTGAGATCCTACGCCCAAAGCCAGGGCAGGACGCTCGGGAGGCTCGTCCGGGAAGCCGTCGACACGACCTATAAGAAGAAAGACGCGGTCGACGAACGCAAGCAAATCGCCCTTGGCGCCTACAGAGAAGGATTCATCAGCCTGGGCAAGCTCGCCGAAATATTGGGACTCGATCCCGTTTCCGCACGGCTCTATCTCAAAGACCTCGGCATTCCCCTCCGCATCGCCGAGTCTGAAGATTTAAGCAAAGACCTCCCCAATGCTTAAGATCGTCTTCGATTCCTGCGTCCTTTCAAATTTCGCCCTGTCAGGCTCGTTTTCCATCATCCGGACGCTTTATCCAGAGGCGGCCGCCGTTACGGATTTCGTCAACGCCGAAATCACGAAAGGCCGCCAACTAAGACACGCGAAGTTAATCGAAATCAAATCCGCGATTCGACAGGGCTTGATCAAGGAAATAGCTCTCGTGTCAACGACAGAAAAGGCCCTCTTCGAAAATCTATCCGTATCTCTTGGCTGCGGAGAAGCCTCGAGCATCGCTGCGGCGAAGGAACGGAATCTCATCTTCGCCAGCGACGACAAAGTCGCAAGACGGGAAGCCGCGCGGTTCGGCGTTAAATTGACCGGAACGCTCGGGATCCTGAAAAAAGCCGTTAAAACAAAGGTCATTTCGGAAAAAGAAGCCGACGCAATCCTTATGAAGATGACGGCCGCCGGCTTCTATTCCCCCATCAAATCCATCAAGGAGATGAAGTAAAGAGTGCGGATCGGATTAGATCCTTCGCTGCGCTCAGGAGGACAGGCATTTGTGTGTCATCGAGGAGGCTTTGCGACGTGGCAATCTCGCCTTAAATTAAGGTGACAGATAACTCAATCCTTTAATTCCAAACAGAGAATTGAGATAATGCGTTGACTGTCATTAATAATATTGTTTTTCCCGCTTGAAATGCTCACGCAACTTTCCATGCATTATCGTGTAGCATTTAACTTATTTATTACCTGCAAGTTCTATGAAAGCGGCGCGGCCGCGCCCCTGAAAGCGGATTTTATCTTCAGCCTCGAGTTCTTTGACCAGACGATAAACTTGGACGCGATCCAAGGATGAAAATCTTCGAATTTCAGAATTCGTAAGCTTGTTCCTTTCTCGTAATAAGCTTAGGATGCGTAATTTGATAGCTTCCCTATCCAACATCATTTCCGCATCGACTCGGCCTCGTCCTCTCAATCTATCCGCGAGATCCCGCTTTAAATCATAAGCAGCGCTTCTCCCCCTTCCTCGGACTACTACGTAGCCGGCTTCTCGGAGCTTCACGAGGCGTTCCGCGGCCTCGTCTTCGCTCAACTGAAGCGCCGCTGCCGCCGACCAGCGATCCAGGCTGGAGACGTGAACCAGCCGCCGGAGAAGAATCAAATCGTCAAGGACGAGTTCATAGCCTTTACGCCGTTCTTCTAAGACAAAAAGGGCGAGCTCTGTATGGGATTCCAGGTGGATCGTCAGTTGGACATGGGACTCGTCCGCTGAGTAATGGGGGGTGTCTTTCCCCAATTGTAGTAATCCCTCATAAATTCGATCGACGCCCAATCCCACCCGGTTAACCATTCCGATTGTCTGAAAAACCCGGGCCAAGAGTTCGTTTCGATGAACAGGTGGATGCCTGAGGATATTTTCTGGCAGGACTCCCCCTACGAATCCTCCGGGGCTGATGATTTCAAGGCGGTCGCGACGCAAAGCGACCTGGATGCCCTGGCGAACGAAATAGTCGCGATGCGTCAGTGCGTTTAAGACAGCCTCTCGACTGACTTCCCATGAAAGATCCGGAAGTTCTAGCTGGCGGAATCCGTTTTCCTGGACCGTTTTAATCCGGTTATTGACGGAGATCCTTTCCTCCATGTCCTTCAGAACGGAGAGAATGGAGCCCCTCATGTCCTTGCGTTGATCGTATCGTGTCGGCCCGGTATAACGAATGAATGTGACTTCATGTTGAGGAATGACGCGGTGGATAAGCTCGGCTCTTCCGAGAAGGAGAACGGCGGCTATCGTCAGATTCCCATCCACGCTGAGACTGAGTGCCGCAGTCAATTCTTTGGCGCTCAGATTAGCGAGCCTCTTATTTTCGGCGTCTTGGCCGATGATCCGACGCAACGCTGATATTGCCTCCGGATCCAGATCATC
>JAPKZI010000073.1 GCA_026393865.1 Candidatus Aminicenantota bacterium | reverse complement strand
GGCCATTACCCTACCAACTAGCTAATAGGACGCAGGCTCATCCTCAAGCGCCTTGCGGCTTTGACCCCAGGACTTATGTCCCGGAGTGTTATGCGGTATTAGACCCCCTTTCGGAAGCTTATTCCACACTCGAGGGAAGATTACCCACGTGTTACTCACCCGTCTGCCACTCATCTTGGGAGTTGCCCCCCAAAACGCGTTCGACTTGCATGTGTTAGGCACGCCGCCAACGTTAGCTCTGAGCCAGGATCAAACTCTCCAATTGTATAAGCACCCTTGCGGGTACTTAACGAAGTTTGAACTGGCAAATTGAATCCATCAATGTCGCTCCGCTTTTTGTTTCAAAGATCTGATTCTTTCCCGCCGGGAAAGAAACGCCATCCTTCGACTGAGTTTCTCTTTGATTTCAGCCTTTCGGCTGTCAGAAGAGACGGCCCCAATATAATAAGGATTTCTCACTTTCTTGTCAAGCGGGAAATGAAAATTTTTTCACATTTTTATTTTCTTTTTTTTCAGGAAGTTAACAGGGACGGCTGCGGTTCGTTCCGCCTCCCCCGCGCCGGCCCCAGTTGGGACGATCCGGAGTCCGGCCTCGATCTCGGCCAGGCTAGGAGGCGACGGGAGAATCTCCGGCCGGCGCCGGAGGGTTGCTTCGCTCCCGGACTGTCCTTATAATAGGGACCGAAAGGGAAATATCGTGCCCCTGCCGGAAGAGATCAAGAGCTTCTTTTCGCTCCTCACCGACGAGATCTTCTATACCGGCCAGTATCTGCGCCGCCGCCGCGGCATCCTGCCCGGCGAGATCGTCCACCAGCTCTACACCATGGGGTACCGGTCCTATCCCATCATCTGCCTCATCACCTTCCTTATCGGCTTGACGATCTCCCTGACCTCGGTCGCCCAGCTCAAGATGTTCGGGGCCGACCTCTACCTGGCCGATCTTATCGGCATCGCCATGATCACCGAGCTCGTCCCGCTCATGATCGGCATCATGCTGGCGGGCAAGATCGGGGCCTCCATCACGGCCGAGATCGCCACCATGAAGGTCATGGACGAGATCGACGCCCTGACGACCATGGGCATCGTCCCCGAACGGTTCCTCATGGTCCCCCGGCTCATCGCCATCACCCTGGTCGTCCCGCTCCTCGTCGCTCTGGCCGATTTCGTCGGCATCGTCGGCGGCGTGATGGTCGCCAAGCTGGCCCTGGGCATGCCGCCGTCGGTCTTCGTCCGCGAGGTCCTGTCGGTTGTCTCAGTCCACGACTTCTTCGTCGGGTTGGCCAAAGCCATGGTCTTCGGCTGGACGGTCGTGGTCGCCGCGGGCTACAAAGGATTTTTCATCGAGCGGGGGGCGGAAAGCGTGGGCAAGGCGACGACCGAGTCCGTCGTCCTGTCCATCGCCCTAATCATCGGGCTCGACTGCGTCTTCGCCTTCGTCCTGTATTGAGCGTCCCATGGAGATCATCCGCGTCCGCGACCTCGACATCGGCTACGGCCGGACCGTCGTTCTGCGCGGGCTCAACTTCTCCATCGAAAAAGGCCGAATCACGGTCGTCATCGGCGAAAGCGGTTCGGGCAAAACCAGCCTGATGAAGACGCTCATCGGCCTGATGCCGCCGCTGGCCGGGGAGATGGTCCTGGCTGGAGAGCGGATCGATTTCGATTCCCAGCGCTCCCTCGAGAAGCTCTACCTGCGCATCGGTGTCCTCTATCAGACCGGCGCCCTGCTCAATTCCCTGACCCTCTACGAGAACGTGGCCCTCCCCATCCGCATCCACCACCGGGAATGGCCGAAGGCGAAAGAGGCCGAGATCGTCCGGACGATGCTCGGCCGCGTCGGCCTCCGCGACGGCGAGAACAAGTACCCCTTCGCGCTGTCGGGGGGCATGCGCAAACGGGGCGCCCTGGCCCGGGCCATGGTCCTCGAGCCCGACCTGATCTTCTGCGACGAGCCCTCCTCCGGCCTGGACCCCATCACCTCGGCCGGGCTGGACGAGCTCCTGCTCGACCTCAAGACCAGCCTTGGCGTTACTTTCGTCGTCGTCACCCATGAGCTCCGCTCCATGGCCCGGATCGCCGACCGGGTCCTGGTGATCCGCGGCGAGACAATCCTCTACGACGGGGAATACGCGGACATCCCCCGGTCCGATGACCCCTATATCCGAGCGTTTTTTTTGGGAAAGGTGGACCATGATCAGTAAGGAACAACAAGCGCGTCTCTTCGTTTTCACCGTCGTGGGCCTGGGCCTGCTGATTCTCTTTTCCGCTCTCCTCATCGTCCCCCAGCTCAAGGCCAGGGGCGTTCCCTTCTTCATCAGCTTCAAGGAAACGTCCGTCAACGGCCTCCTGGTCGGCGCCCCGGTCAAGTTCCAGGGCGTAGAGCTGGGGAAGGTCAGACGCATCCGCGTCCTGCCGGACGACCTGTCCTCCATCCGGGTCGAGCTGGAGATCGAGAAAGGCTTTCCCGTGCGTTCGGACATGACCGCAACCATGACCTACGCCGGGATCACCGGTTCCAAGTTCATCGAGCTGTCCGGCGGGACGAACGCATCGCCCCGCCTGGCGCCCGGCGGCGAGATCCAGCCGTCGCGGGGGCTGGGAGAGAAGGCCGAGGACATCGTGGCCAACATCGACACCGCCGTGCGCCGCATCAACAACCTGCTCGGCGACGAGAACCAGAAGCGCATCAGCTTGTTCCTGGAGAACACGGAAAAGAGCGCGGCCGTCATCTCCGGCGTTCTCGAGGCCAAACGGGACAACCTGTCCAACGCCATCACCAACATCGAGAAGGCGGCCCTGGATTTCGGCTCGGTCACCGAAAACCTGCGCCGCATCTCGGGCGATCTGGGCGGGATGACAAGCAAGCTCAACGAGGGCACCGGCCAGGTCCTGGACAATTTCAACAAGCGGTTCTCGGACGAGGAGCTGGGCAAACTCCTGAAGAACCTGCAGGCCTTCGTCGAATCCGGCGCGGCCGACATGAAAACGATCGAGAACCTCCTCGTCGCCCAGCAGTCCGACCTCCGGAGCACGTTGGAGAGCATGGGCGCGGCCATCGATAACCTGTCGAAATTTTCGCGCGCGCTCGTGGAGGACCCAACGATTTTCCTCCGCAGCCGAAAGGTGAAGAAATGAGAAAAAACGCCGCCCTTCTGGTCGCCGTTCTGTTCTGTCTGGCGGGCTGTTTTTCGGCATCCCCCGATAAGAAATATTACGAGATCCACCTGGAGCCCGGGCCCGCCGCGGAGCCCTTCGCCAAATCTCTCCTCATCGATCGGATCGATATCGATTCTCTCTACGACGATTTCCGGATCATCTACCGCGTTTCTCCGTTCGAGATCAACTACTACGCCTACCATTTCTGGGCGGATAAGCCGTCCAAGCTTCTCCGCGATTCCATCATTCACTACCTGGAAGCCGCCCGGCTCTTTCCCAGGATCATTCCCGAACCGGTTCGTGGGAGCGCCGATTGGGTCCTGCGCTGCACCATCCACCAGATCGAAGAGGTGGATGCCCCGGCGGCCTGGTTCGCCCGGCTCAGCATGAGGCTCGAGATCGCCGAGCTCAAGTCGGGGACGATCCTCGCCTCCCGGCGCTTCGACCGGCAGGAGCCGCTGTCCAAGAAGGACGTGGCTGAAGTGCCGGCCGTCCTTTCCCGCATCCTCGCCGAGGAGCTCGGCGCCCTGCTCGCGGAGGTCAAGGGGAAATAACGGCCCCCAAACCGCCTCTCCGCCGCTCGTCAACTTTCGTGGATGGCGAAGGCCGTGTTTTAAGCCGAAAGATGACGTTTTATTGATCAGGATAATCCCTCCCCTCCGAACGAAATAATCCATCGCCTGGCATGCTTCCTGCTATTGATACGAACGTCATGAATGAATTTTCTTTGTCATTGCGGGCCTCTTGGCGCGGCAATCCGACTCGAAGAGTCGTCCCGGTTCTTTCGAGGGATCTCATCAAGCGCGTCCGAGGTCAAATGAGGTCCTTCGCTTCGCTCAGGACGACCCTTCGGGTCGGATTCAGCTTGATCGAAGTCCTCATGGCCATGGCCCTCGTCTCTTTTCTCCTGACCGGCATGGCGGAGCTCCTCCTCCGCTCGATCCAGGCGAAGAAGGCCGCCGACGAGCATCTCCAAAGGGCGGGACTCCTGTCTTCCAAGCTGGAAAGCTTCAAGTCGCTGCCTTATGAGAGCGAAGGCCTGCGGGCCGGCGAATATCAGGAGGAAATCGAAGGCGCGCCCGACGAGGCCGCGGCGCTGGCCGAATGGCGGATCGAAGACCGGGGGCTCAACTCCAAGCGGATCGACCTCCGGATCACCCTGCAAAGCCGTCTCGAGCGACCTCTCCGGGCCGTTCTTCTGGTTTCCGGATTCCTGGGGTTTTGCCCATGAAAGCGCGGCCCCCGGTCATCACCGGATTTTCCCTGATCGAAAGCCTGCTCGCCCTGACGTTCTTCCTGCTGATCATCCTCTCCAGCATCGAATTCTTCGGCTCGGCGCGGACGCTCTTCTTCAAGCTGCGGGACTCCCAATTGGACCGCGAAAGCGCTTTGGCCGCGCTTGAAAAATTGAAGGGAGATCTCCTCCTGGCCGGGCAAGGGCTCCTTCCGCCCATTCGGTTCGGTTTGCTCGAGGGGATCGGATTCGAAGACGGAACCTTGATCCTGAAAAACGCGGTCACAACCGGCGTCCTGTCGGAGGACGCGCGGGCCGGTCAGACGTCCATGGATGTGGAGAACGCCGAGGATTTCGGCCCGGGGAGATCGATCTACCTGTCCGATAAGGACAAAGGCGAGAGCCTGGTCATCGCCGCCGCCGATGGACACGATCTGACCCTGACCTCACCTCTCGCCTTCGATTATATTAAAGGAGAAAGCTCCATCGCCCTCGTCCAGACGATCTCCTATTACCTGGACATGGAAAGGTCCACTCTGAGGCGAAGAGTCAATGCCGGAATCTCGCAACCGGTCTTGGAGGGCGTCCAGTCGTTCTCGGCCGGCCTGGCCGGCGGCGGGCGCCTGGCCGCGGCCGGTCTCCGGCTTCGATCAAAGCCGGAGAAGCCCTATGAGATAGCGGTGGTTCCCAAGAACTTGGTCTTGATGAAGGGGCCATAGGATGAGAGCGAAAGGGAGGCGCGGGGCGATGGCCTTGATCGCGGTGTTCGTCTATTTATTATTCTCCGTCCTCGGCCTGGGATTGATCCATATCTCCGGGATCTACGGCAAGTTCGGCCGGCACAAGAAAAACATGACGCTCCTCGAGTATTCGGCGGAAAACGGGATCAAACAAGGCTACGGAAGCCTGGCCGAACGGATCCTCGGCAGGGAAGAGCCCGAGGTTCTCACGGAAGCCGGATTTACCCTGCTCCGGTTGGACGCGGAGGCCGGCGGCCTCGGCCTTGCGGAGGAGGCGCTCGGGACCGCCTTTCCCCTCGTCATCGAAGAGACGGCGGGCGATCAAATCTGGCGTTCGTCCATCCATTTATCTTTAGCTCCGTTCTCTCCGCGAAACGAATTCCTTCTGGCCGAATTCAAAGGCGTGATCGCGGCCGAAGGCGAGCTTCGCGGGATCGCGGTCAGAAAAAAAGCGTCCTTGGAGGTTTCCCTGACGATCCTGGCCGGCCACGTTCCTCTCACTTATTTTCCGTTCCTGATCGCCGGGGACACGACCCCCGAGGAACGGCAGAACTACAGGCAGGACCCGAACATCATCTTCCTTCCGCCGGAAAAGAACGGAGTCTCGCCCCGCCTCAGTTTCACCGGCGCGGCCGCTCTCCCGCGGGACGCCGATCCGCTGTTGAAAAAAGCTCTCCGGATCGAGGTCTTGACCCCCGGAAAGCTGACCCGGGCGGAACTTAGGTCCGCCTTGGGACTGGAGATGGTCGATGAACCCGTGCCGGAAAGCGTCTATCTGGTCCATAACGATACGGGGCTCGGCGGCATCTATGTCCAAGGAGATCTGGACGAGATGGTCCTGGCCATAGATTCGGGCTTTCAAGTCATTTCCTTCCGCAGAGGCGGCGATATCTGGCTCTTGAGATTCAGCCCGGCTCAAAACACGACGGTCTTCATCTCGCCGTCCGCCACGCAAACCTTCGACCGCCTGCCGCTCGGCATGATCATGGTCAACGGAAGCATCCGATCGCTCGGCGGGGGGATCATGAATGCCTCGGGAGCCGCGGAGCTAAAAAAGGACGAGGCGATCCCCTCCATTCTCCAGGGAGTTTCGCTCTCCATCGTCTCGGCGGACCAGGTCACGCTTTCTTCCCATCTCATCCAACAGGGCGTCAAGTGGCTCGACGGTATCCCCTATCTCAAAGGTCCGGCCTCGCCTTTGATTATATATGCCAACGGCCGGGACTTCGTTGAAAATACGGAAAAGGCGGGCCGGATTCTCATCGACCCGAACGCGCCCCAGGAGATGAAGGTCCAGGCGGCGTTGACGGCGACGGACGCTCTCGAGCTGGGCGGCAACCGAAGAACGCTCGTCCTGGCCGGAGGGCTGCAGGCCGGCGGCCTCGACATGAACGGGAACTCCTTGAAGATCCTTCCGGACGAGCGGCTGCTCGAGAACAGGCTCGCCCCTCAAAACTCGCCCCTGACGAGCGTTCCCGTGCTCCAGATCCTTTCCCTCCGGCCCGTTCAGTGGAACGAGTATTAAATGGGCAAAGGATTCACTCTGGTGGAAGTGGCGCTCAGCCTCTCGATCCTGGCATTGATCATTGTCCTGGCCTCGACGACGTTCCTCAACCTCGTTCCGAAATACGAGCTCGAAAAGGCCGTCTGGGAAGTCCGTTCGGCCCTGAACGCCGCACGGTACAACGCGCTTTTCGAAGGGACCTCGTTCCGGTTCAAGCTTTATCCGAACTCTTATTCCCTGGAAAAATATGAGGCCGGCTCCAAGGGCTGGACGCTCGTGGAAAAACATCTGTTGGAAGCCGTCTCGATCGAATCGAACAACGTCCCTGTCTTCACGCCCGAAGGCACGGTCACCGGCCTGGCAACGATCTATATCGCCAACACTTGGGGACGATACAAGATCACCCTGGCCATCACCGGCAGGATCAAAGCGGTGAAGGTCATATAAGGGGACACTATGCCTCGTCCCCCATTCTTAAGAAAGGGGGACGAGGCATAGTGTCCCCGATATACACCTCCCTTTTCTAACGGGGGGTTAGGGGGGATTATGTTCTGCGCCGATAGACGATCTTTCCATCGACGATGGTATGGGTCACCTCGGCTTCGAGGATGTCTTCCGGAGGGATCTTCAATAAATTGCGGTCGAAGATGGTGATGTCGGCCAGCTTCCCCGCCTTGAGGCTGCCGCGGACATCTTCCTCGAAGGCCGCGTAGGCGCCGTTGATGGTATACGCCCGGATGGCCTCTTCGACCGAGATCTTCTGTTCCGGGAACCAGCCGCCCTCGGGCGTTCCCTTCAGCGTTTTCCGGGTCACGGCGGCATAGATCAGATACTTGGGATGCATGTGGTAGAGGGCGGCGCTCGTCCCGGGCCAGTCCGAGCCGAATACGAGACGCGCGCCGTTCTCGAGCAGCGACTTGAAGGCGTACGCCCCTTTGCATCGCTCGCGGCCGATTCGCTCCTCCATCCAGCGCATGTCGTCCGAGATATGATACGGATTGATCTCGGCGATCACGTTCAGGGCTTTGAACCGGGGGAAGTCCTGGGGCCGGATAACCTGGGCGTGGATCACGCGGAAACCCTTCAAGTCGATCCCCAGCTCCTTTTTCAACCGCTCGTAGAGATCGAGCATCTCGGCCACTCCCCTGTCGCCGATGGCATGGACGTTGGGAACGAAGCCCGCATCCAATCCGATCTTGATGAGCCGGTACATCTTCTCCATGTTCCCGACTTTCAGATCGGGATCGTCAGACGTGTGCGTCCGCCAATGGCCGTAATTGCCGGGTTGATCGTCGTACGGTTCGAAGAACAGCGCGCCGTGGTCCCCCATGATCCCGTCGATATATCCTTTGAGGGCGCCGTAGCGGAGCCAGGAGCTCTTCTGCTTCGACTGGGGATGGAAGCCCATCGTGAACCCCTGACCTTTGAGCTCGGCGCCGCGCGACAGGTCGGGCCGGAGCCAGACGCGGCAGGTCAGCTCGCCGTTGGCCTCGAGTTCGAGGAAGCGCTTGGTCTGCTCGGGGCTCTCGATGTCGTGGATCTCGGTGATACCGGCCTCGCGCAGCGCTCTCAAGCCGGCCCGGCTTTCGTCGAGGAGGCGCATGTCGGACTTCGGTTTACGGGCTTTCGACATCCTGTCGAAGGCCGGCGAAGGCCGAAAAACGATCCCCGTGGGCCGGCCGTCGCTCCCGATCTCCAGGCCGGGGAGTCGCTGAGCGTCCAAACCCGCTTCTTTGAGAGCGAGCGAGTTGGCCAGCCATTCCTTGCGATCGAACCGGCTGAGGAAGCAGGGATGGTTGGGGGTGATGTCGTCGATCATCTTCCGGTCCGGCCGCCAGGGCGCCTTCGTTACCTTGGCGGCCTGGCCCGAATCGCCGAGGGCCCACTGCTCGTAGGCCCCCCACAGGCCGTCCGTGATCCATTCCTCGTCATCGAGGATGTTCACCACCCGCTGGACCTCTTTTCTCAGGCCCGCCTCGTCTGAAACGGTCATCAGGTTGGCCCCATCCAACATCGCCCCGGCCGAGGCGAAATGGACGTGGCCGTCGATGAGGCCGGGCAGGACGAATTTTCCGCCCAGGTCGATGACGTGCGTTTTGGGACCGACGTATCGCTTCGCCTCCCGGTCGGAAGCGCAGACCGCCGTGATCCTGTTCCCGGTGACGACGAGCGCCGTCGCCGCGGGGAAGGACGGATCGACGGTATGGATGTCGCCGTTTAAAAGGACCAAACTGGCCGGGGCCGGCTTTGCAGCGCAGCCGGCAAGACTCAACAGGATGATTCCCATCCCCGCCCAAAGACAGGTGAGCTTCGAATATCGACTCATGAATCCTCCGGAAACATCGGGATCGTTCAAGACGCCTGGATTATATTTCCCCCGGCCTCTTCTGTCAAAGAACCCGCGTCAAATTCCCCATTTGAATTTCAGCCCGAATTTGGGATATATATTGTGCATCTTGGCCCAGAAGCCTATTTCGAAGGAGGACCCATGAAGAAGCGCGTATTCCTATTTTCTTTAGCCGTCTTTTTTCTCTTCCAATTCGCCGGATTCGCCCAGGAACCCTACAAACTTCCGCCCAAGGAAGTGATCGACATCCTCGATGCGCCGTCCACGCCGCGCGTCACCATGAATCCGGCCCGCGACACGATGCTCCTTATCGAGAGCGAGAGCATGCCGACCATCGCTTACATCTCGATGCCCGTGCTGCGCATCGCCGGCATTCGCATCACTCCGGCCAACAACAGCTCCCAGGTCCTGAACTTCAGCACGGCTATGGCCTTGAAAACCATCAAGGACGGCAAGGTCCGCAAGATCGACCTGCCCGCCGGGATAAAGTTCGCCGGCGCCTCGTGGTCGGAGGACGGCAAATGGATCTCCTTCACCCGCTATTTGGAGAACGGCGTCGAGCTTTGGGTCGTCGACGCGGCGACGGGACAGGCCAAAGCCCTGACCGGACCGACCGTCAACATGGTCCTGCGCGGCGGGATCGCCTGGATGCCCGACAACAAGCGCCTGCTCGTCAACATGATCGTCGACAGCCGCGGCCCGGCCCCGCAGCCGCCCCGCGTCCCCATCGGCCCCGATGTCCAGGAGTCGTCGGGCAAGAAGGCCCAGGTGGCTACCCTCCAGGACCTGCTCAAGACGGCCTTCGACGAAAAGCTGTTCGATTATTACGCTACGTCCCAGCTCGTCGAAGTGGACGTCCTGACCGGACAAGGGCGAAAGATCGGCGAGCAGGGAATCTATGCCGACGCCAATCCGTCCTCCGACGGCAAGTATCTCCTCGTCAACCGCATCAAACGTCCCTATTCCTATAGCGTGTCTTACGGCGGATTCGCCAAGTCCTATGAGATCTGGGACATGAGCGGAAAGCTGGTCAAGCTCCTGGCCGACCTGCCGCCCAACGAGGATGTCCCGATCAACGGCGTCCCGAAGGGCATGCGCTCGCCCGGCTGGCAGGCTCTCAAACCGGCGACGCTCGTCTGGGTCGAGGCCCTGGACGAGGGCGATCCCGAAAAGAACGTCCCCTTCCGGGACCGCGTCCTGGTCCTCGACGCGCCCTTCACCGCCGAGCCCAAGGAGGTTTTCAAGACCGAGAACCGCTCTGCCGGGATGACTTGGTTCGACACGCCGGGCCTGGCCCTGGCCACGGAAACGAACTGGAGAAAGCGCTGGCGGACGACCTGGCTGGTCGATATCGGCAAACCGGGCGTCGCCCCGAAGAAGATGTTCGACCTCAACACCCAGGACGCCTACAACGATCCGGGCTCGCCCGTCATGACGACGAAGAGCGGAGACCGGGTCATCCTCCAGGACAAGGACTGGATCTATCTCTCCGGCTCGGGCTCCTCGCCCAAAGGCGACCATCCCTTCCTGGCCAGGATGAACCTGAAGACCATGCAGAAAGAGGAGCTCTTCCGCTGCATGGACGGCAAGTACCAGTCCTTCGTCGGATTCACCGGCGAGGGCCGCGACAAGATCATCATCAGCCAGGAGTCCAAGACCGAGGTCCCGAACTACTATCTCCGCGACCTCAAAGCCAAGAAAACGCAGGCGCTGACCGATTTCAAGGATCCGGCGCCGCAGCTCACGGGAGTCAAGAAACAGCTCATCAAATATAAACGCGACGACGGCCTCGAACTCTCGGGCACGCTCTACCTGCCGGCGGATTACAAAGAGGGCACGCGCCTGCCCGCCGTCGTCTGGGCCTACCCCATGGAATACGGCGACACGTCGACGGCCGGTCAGGTCCGCGGGTCCACCGACAGGTTCACGTTCTACCGCGGCACGTCGCAGCTGTTCTTCGTCACCCAGGGCTACGCCGTGCTCGACAACGCCACCATGCCGGTCGTCGGCGATCCGAAGACGGTGAACGACACTTTCGTCCCCCAGATCGTGGCCAACGCCAAAGCGGCCATCGACGTCCTCGACAAGATGGGCGTCGGCGACCCCAAGCGCGTCGGCGTCGGCGGCCACAGCTACGGCGCCTTCATGACGGCCAACCTGCTCGCCCATTGCGACCTGTTCGCGGCCGGCATCGCCCGGAGCGGGGCTTACAACCGCACCCTGACCCCCTTCGGTTTCCAGAGCGAGCGCCGGACCCTGTGGGAGGCGCCGGACACGTACATCAAGATGTCCCCGTTCATGTCCGCGAATAAGATCAAAACGCCGATCCTCATGATCCACGGCCAGGCCGACAACAACTCCGGGACCTTCCCTATCCAGTCGGAACGGCTCTTCGCCGCCCTGAAGGGATTCGGGGCCACGGCCCGCTTCGTCTATCTGCCCTATGAAAGCCACGGCTACAGCGCCCGCGAGTCCGTTTTGACCGTCCTGGCCGAGATGTTCGAGTGGTTCGACAAGTACGTTAAGAACAAAAAATGAAAATGCGGACTTCGATCAGGATGGGGAGGCCGCGCATGCCGAGGGTCCGGCTCGATGTTCAACGCGGAGGGATAGCCGTCTTATTCTTCCTTGCCTTGATTTCCGCCGCCCTTCCCCAGGAAAAAATTACGACTCAGACCATCCCCTCCTGGCTTGTCCTCGGGCCGTTCAACGCGCCCTTCCCCGCCTTCCATGGAGATAAGAAGGGCGGCCTCGGCGTCGAAGATATCCTGAAGTTCGAAGAGATCGAGATCGGCTCCCTCCGGCCCAAGTCCGGACTGAACTTGAAATGGGCCGACGGTTCCACGGTGACCTGGAGCCCCGGGATCGCCGGAGATCGGGGGCTCGAGCTGAAGCCCATGTCCACCGCCGTGCCCGGCACGGCTTATCTGGGCGCCTATATCCAGACCCCGCGTTGGACCCGGGCCCGTTTAACCGTGTCCAGCTCCCATCTTTTCCAGATCTACTTGGACGGGAAACCTCTCGCCGCCAAGATAAAAGCGGACAAAGCCGCGGCGGGAGAGCGTCCGGCGACCGAAGGAAGGGCTTCATCGGACCTCAAACTCGAGAGCGGCAAGCACAAGATCCTGATCAAGGCCGTCTATGATCCGGAGGCCGGCGCGGACTGGAGGATCGGGGCTTTTCTGGAGGTCCCCGACAAATTCGCGCAACCCGGGTTCCTGATCTCGACATCTCCCGACGAGACGATGTCCCTCCGCCATCTCCTCGACGGCCCCAAGCCCGCGGGAGTGTCCATCTCTCCGGACGGAGCTTTGGCCGCCCTGACCGTCAGCCGCTCTCTCCCCCCGAGTGACGATTTGGAATCGTGGCTCGAGCTCTATCAGGTTCAGACCGGCAAGCTCATCCAGACCTATCGCGGCGGGATGTCCATCTCCTCCGTCAACTGGTCGCCGGAGGGCAGAAGATTTTCTTACGCCTCCTTCGACAAGTCCGGCGGCGCGATCTGGGTGGTCGATCTGGAATCCGGGACGTCGACGCCTTTGCTCAAAGTCATCAAGAACCTGGGCGGCCACGTCTGGGCGCCGGACGGGACGTTTATCGTCTATTCCGTGACGGAGGAAGGCGAAAAGGATTCGGACCAGGCCCAAAGATACCGGGACCTCGAGGACCGGCAGTCCGGCCGGCGGAACAGGAGCTATCTGTACAAACTGACGTTGCCCGACCGGGCCCGCCGGCGGTTGACCTCGGGAGAGCTGTCCACCGCCCTTGGAGCCATCAGCCCCGACAGTCAGAAGCTTCTCTTTACTCGAACCCTCGTCGATTATTCCGAGCGGCCCTATTCAAAGACCGAGCTGTTCGCCCTCGACCTGGTCTCTCTCAAAGAAGAGAGCCTTTGGAAAGGAAAATGGTTTACCCGGGCGTCCTGGAGCCCGGACGGGAAAAGGCTGTTGTTCCTGGGCGGACCGTCCATGTTCGGCGCGGCCGGAGTCAACGTGGCCAAAGGGCTCGTCCCCAACGAATACGATATTCAAGCGTATCTCTACGACCTGGCGACGAAGACCGTCGAGCCCATCTCCCGGGAATTCAATCCCTCGCTCGGCGAGGCGTTCTGGGCGGAGCCGGGCGACTTGATCTATTTCACGGCGACGGACATGTCCTACTCCCGGCTCTACGAATACGACCTGAAAAAAAAGAGCTTTGCCCCGGTCGATTGCGGCGTCGAGGTCATCGACCAGATCGACGTCGCCGCGAAGAGACCTATGGCCGCGCTCATCGGATCCGGGGCCTCGGTCCCGCCGAAGGCCTTTCTCTTCGACCTGGCCAAAAGAGAAGCGCGTCCGGTCAAAGACCCGGGCCGCGAGGATTACGCCGGCGTCAGCTTCGGCCGGGTCGACCCCTGGAGCTTCAAGAATAAGAAAGGAGCGGAGATCGACGGCTACGTCTTCTATCCGCCGGATTTCGATCCCCTCCGAAAATATCCTCTCATCGTGAACTATTACGGGGGGACGACGCCGATCACCCGCGACTTCGGAGGCCGCTATCCCAAGGCGTATTACGCCGCCCAAGGGTATCTGGTATACGTCCTCCAGCCGAGCGGGGCCATCGGCTACGGGCAGAGCTTCTCCGCCCTGCACGTGAACGACTGGGGGGCGATGGTCAGCGAGGAGATCATCGACGGCGTCAAGAAATTCCTGGCCGCCCATCCCTTCGTCGATCCCAAGCGCGTCGGATGCATCGGCGCATCGTTCGGCGGGTTCATGACCATGCTCCTGACGACAAAGACCAATATGTTCGCCGCGGCCGTCTCCCACGCCGGGATCAGCTCGATCTCGAGCTATTGGGGAGAGGGTTTCTGGGGCTACTCTTACAGCGCCGTCGCCTCGGCCGACAGCTTCCCCTGGAACCGCAAGGACATCTATGTGACCCAGAGCCCGCTGTTCAACGCCGACAAGATCACGACTCCCCTGCTCCTCCTCCACGGCTCCGCGGACACGAATGTCCCGCCGGGCGAAAGCACCCAGCTCTTCACCGCCCTGAAGCTCCTGAAGAGGGAGGTCGAATACATTCAGTTTTTCGATCAGAACCATCACGTCTTGACGTATAATAAACGGATCCTGTGGACGAAGACGATCATGGCCTGGTTCGATCGCTGGCTGAAAGGCGAGCCGGAGTGGTGGAACGATCTTTATCCCAATCGATGAGGCGATGATGACCGCTTTTCCACATAACTTGTGCATAAGGTTGTGGAAAAGTGGGCTTCGGAATTTTCTAACGGGCTGAAAGCCCGACAGTTTGCGGAGAATGCACATGATTTGGGCAAGAAAAAACTCGGAAGAAGAAAGGAGGCTGCGGTGAAGAGAGTGACCGGCCGATTCGTCGTGGGGAGCGCGATATTATTATTGTTGATCGGCGCTGCGGCGCCGCAAACGAGCCAAGCCCCGTTGAAGATTCTCCTCTCCAACGACGACGGCTTCGACGCGCCCGGAATCGCGGCTCTTTTTGAACATCTGTCCAAGATCGGAACAGTGACCGTCGCCGCTCCTTCCCAGGAGGCGAGCGGCTCCAGCCACAGCGTCACCTCGGGGGATCCGATCCTGGTGAAGGAGTCGGAGAAGAACGGCTCGAAATGGTATAGCATCAAGGCCACCCCCGCGACGTGCGTCAGGTTGGCCCTGGAAAGCCTTCTCGCCGAAAAGCCCGACTTCGTCATCACCGGGATCAACAGGGGCGAGAACATGGGAACGATCACGTTCTATTCGGCGACCGTCGGCGCCGCCAGGGAAGCGGCTTTCAAGGGCATCACCGCCATCGCCGTCAATCTGGCCCGCGGACAGAATATGGATTACGGTCCGGCCGCCGAATTCGTGGTCGATCTCATCAAATCGCTCAAGGACAAGCCCATCAAGCCCGGAACGTTCCTCAACGTGAACATCCCCAATATGCCCAAGGATCAGATCAAAGGCGTGATGGTCGTGCCTCAGGACCTGCGCGCGTCCACGGAGTTTTACGAGAAGCGGACGAATCCCTCGGGGCAGGTTTATTACTGGAAATCCTATAAGAACCAAGAGCCGGAGACCATCAAGAGCGATGTCTGGGGTCTGCGCAACGGCTACATCACCATCACTCCGTTCTCGATCGACCAGACGAACTATCAGGAGATAAAAACGCTGGATGCCCTGAAGCTCGGCGGCTGGAAGAAATAGCCTCCTAAGATCTCCGTCTGACTTTTTTTCTGACGCTTCACAAAATCTTCACATCTTTTTCACATCTCCCTGACAACTTCTTCCGCCCGAAGACCTATATTGAGGGCGAAATGAGGACGGTCAGGAGGAGATGAAGATGAGCCGAACGAAGATCGACGTCCTCCTCAATCCGGCCTCGTCGGGCGGCCGGACGGGGCAAAAAAGATCGCAGATCCTGGCGGTTTTAGAGCGATATCTGGGCCGGAGCTACTCGCTCCACTTGACCCGGCGACCTCTGGAGGCGACGTCTCTGGCCAGAGAGGCGATCCTGGCCGGCAGCGAGCTCGTCATCACCGTCGGCGGCGACGGGACGATCCAGGAGGCCGTCAACGGATTTTTCGCCGGCGGGCGGCCTCTCAATCCCGATTGCCGTCTCGGTGTCATTAACGCCGGGACCGGGCACGGCTTCGTCCAGAGCTTGGGCTTTCCTTCCGACATTGAAGGTCAATGCGCCCAGATCGCCGACGGCGCGACGAGACCCGTGGATATCGGCCGGGCCGTCTTCTCCGACGGGAACGGTTCCCCCGCCGAGCGCTATTTCGTGAACGAATGCCAGGCCGGGATCGGCGGCGAGGTGGTGAAGAAGGTCCACGCCGGGAATAAGAAGCTCGGCGGCACGCTCGCCTTCGGCCTGGCCACATTGGCCGCGGCCTGGACCTATCCCAACCGGACGATGACCGTCTCGGTCGATGGCGCTCCGCCGATCACGGGCAAGTTCATCGCCGTCGTCTGCGCCAATGGGAATTCCATGGCCGGCGGCATGCATCTCGCCCCCGAAGCTAAGGTCGAGGACGGCCTTCTCGATATCCTGTTCATGCACGAGCAGACGCGATCCGAGCGGCTGCGGAATTTTCCCAAGATCTATTCCGGGAGCCACCTCGGCTCGCCGAAGTTCAGCTGTTCCCGGGGACGAAGCGTTTCCCTGACATCGGAGGAGAACGTCGCTCTCGAGGCCGACGGAGAGCTTCTCGGACGCTTGCCCGGCCGGATCGAGGTCCTCCCTTCAGCCCTTCAGGTCCGGACCCGGCCCCCGGAGAAAGGATAACGGCCATGGCGACGCTCGAAGCAAAGATCCTGAAAATCGAATTCGAATCGCGCATCTTCATCTCCTTCGGCCTGGTCGCGCTCATCAGCGTCCTGTCATTCACGGTTTTCGCCCGGGTCCCCGCCGATTCGGTCATCCTGGGGCTGGCCGCGGGAATCCCGCCCTCGAAATCCATGTTCCTCGGCTATCTGATGGCGGCCCTCTTCATGGCCGCCGCGTCGTTCCTCCGCATTTGGTCGGGAAGCCTCCTTACCTCGAGACGCATGATGTCCTTCAAGGTCAAGACCGACGCGCTGTGCGACTCGGGCCCCTACGTCCTCGTCCGGAACCCGATCTACCTGGCCGACCTCATCGCTTTTTTAGGCTTCGTTCTGGTCCTCCCCCCCATCGGCCTGCTCCTTCCCTGCCTCCTGTTCCTTCACTACACCCGGCTCATTCGCTATGAAGAAGTCTCCCTGCTCAAGGAGTTCGGGATGCGCTATTACGAATACCAGGAGACGACGCCCCGCCTCCTCCCGAACCGTGACAGCCTGCGCCGTCTCGGCCGCGCCTTCCGCGACGTATCGATCAGCCGCGACGGTTTCCGGCACAACGCGCTTTACCTCGCGTTCATTCCCGGATTCGTCGTCTCGGCCCTCTCCGGCAGCCTTCTCTGGGCGGTCGTCATCGGGCTTCCCGCCGTCATCGATTGGGCGATCGTCCACACCAAGATCGGGACGGCTAAGGACGCGGCGGGGCCAAAGACGCCCAAAAAGATCTTTCAGGACGTCCTCTACGCGAATTGCTGGGAGGACCCGAGCCTGGACCGCGAAGCGTTCAGGATCAGGCCGGACGATATCGTCTTCTCCATCACCTCGGGAGGCTGCAATGTCCTGACTTTCCTCCTCGACGACCCGGCTAAGGTCATCGCCCTCGATATCAACCCCTATCAGAACTATTTGCTGGAACTGAAGATGGCCGCGTTCAGGGAACTGTCCTACGCCGATCTGCTCGAATTCTTCGGCGTCCGAAAATCGTCGTCGCGGCTGCCGATCTACGGCCGTCTGCGGATGTTGCTCTCGGCGGACGCGGCCCGGTATTGGGACAGCCGGCCGCGGCGGATCGGCCGGGGCCTCATTCACGGCGGCCGATACGAGAGCTACATGCGCCTCCTGAGAAAAAGCATCGTCGCCCCCCTGGGAAAGGGGAGATTGGTCGTCCGAATGTTCGAAACGGACGATCCATCGGAACGCGAGAAGCTGTTCCGCGAACGATGGGAGGACCTCGGCTGGAAGCTCCTCACCCGGGTCATGCTCAGCCGGCGCCTGAATTCCGCTCTCTTCGACAAAGCCTTCTTCGCCTATCTCGACGGCGATTTCTCTTTCGGGCGCCATTTCGCAGCCAAAGCGGAGCGGGCGCTCGTCCGCCTGCCCATCAAAGAGAATTATTTCCTCGCCTACATCCTGCTAGGCCGTTTTTACGGAGAACAATTTCTCCCCCATTATCTTCGCCTGGAGAATCACGACCTCATTCGCCAGCGGCTCGACCGCGTCGAGATCGTCACGGACAGCTGCGAACATTGCTTCGCCGCTCTCCCGGATTCCAGCGTGTCCAAGTTCAACTTCTCGAACATCTTCGAATGGATGTCGCCGGAGGCGTTCGAGAATCTCCTCCGCGAGACCGTCCGCGTGGCCCGCGACAAAGCCATCCTGACCTATCGGAACCTCCTCGTCCGGCGCGAACATCCCGCCTCTCTCGACGCGAACATCCGCTCCCGCGCGGACGTGGCCGCGCCTCTCAAAGAGCAAGACCTTTCCTTTATTTATAACAACTTCGTGGTCGAAGAGATCCGCAAGGAGGCGGCATGAGCTATCGGGTCTACGCGGTCACGGACGCGCGCCGCCTCGACGACTTCCTCCGGCTGCCGTTCGCTCTTTACCGCGACGATCCGGACTGGGTGGCGCCGGTTATGTCCGAGGTCAAACGGATCCTCGACATGAAGCGGAATCCCTTTTTCGCCCAGGCCTCCCTATGTCTATTCGTTTGCTATAAGGACGAAGCTCCCGCCGCCCGGCTGGCCGTCGTGATCAACAAGATCCACGAACAGGTGTTCGCCCGCAGGACCGCCTTCTTCGGCTTCTTCGAATCGACGAACGACCGGGATGCCGTCAAAGCCCTGGTCGATGAAGCGGAACGATATTGCCGGGGCCGGCGGGCCGAGGTCCTCGAAGGCCCGTTCAACCCGAACCATTATTCCGAGGTCGGGCTGCAGATCGACCGGTTCGGGACGATGCCCGCCTTCTTCGAGACCCACAACCCGCCTTATTACCGGGCCCTGCTCGAAGAAGCGGGCTTCCGCGTCTCCGCCGTCTTTCAAACCATGCGGAACGACGATATCCGGAATTATCTCGCGGACCGCTACGAAACAATCGCCGGGCAACCTGCCCGGAACGGATACACCATCCGGTCCTTTTCCCCGGCCGACAAGGAACGGGACTTGGAGCGCATCCGGGAGGTCAACAACGACGCGTTTGCCGGCAACTGGCATTTCCTGCCGCTGACGAAGGAGGAATACGCGTTCTCGGCGAAATATCTGAACCTCGTCACCAGGCCGGGCTTGATCAAGATCGTCGAACACGACGGCCGGCCCGTGGCCGTCCTCCACTGCGTCCTGGATATCAATCCCCTTCTGAAGGGGCTGAACGGCAAGGCCGGGCCCATCGGCTATCTGCGCTTTCTGAGAGGCCGGCGCCGCGTCAAAAAGCTGATCATCTACACGGTCGCCATCAAGAAAGCGTATCAGCACTCGCGCGTCTATCCTCTCCTGCTCAGAGAATTCCGCGGGATGGCGAGGGACTTCGAGACCGTAGCGACCACCTGGATCTCGCCTGAAAACGTCCCTTCCCTGCGGGCCGCGGAAAGCCTGGGCATGAGGCCGGACAAACATTTCGCCGTCTACGAGAAAAGGCTGGGATCATGACCAGGACGCTCGGACCTCAAGATTGGGGCCTTCGGGCCGACGGCGGCGGCGCGCTGATGTTCGGAAATTTCCGCGCCGTCGACCTGGCCCGGCGGCACGGGACGCCGCTCCATGTCATCCATGAAACGCGACTGGAGCAAACAGCCTTCCATTTCCGGCGGGCTTTCGCCGCCGCGTATCCCGGCCGGACCTCCGTCCATTACGCCTTCAAGTGCAATTCCGTCCCCGCCGTCATCCAGGCTGTCCGCCGGGCCGGTCTCAAGGCCGAGGTGATGAGCGAATTCGAGCTCGAGTTGGCCCTCGCCCTCGGTTACGAGGGCCGGGACATCGTCGTCAACGGGCCCGGCAAATCCGCCTCGTTCCTGAAGAAATGTCTCGAATCCGGCGCGCGTCTCATCAACGTCGATTCCATGAGTGAACTTGAGCTTCTCCATAAAACGACCGAAGAGGTGGGTCAAGACGCCCGCATCCTGCTCCGGATCAACCCCGATCACGTCCCACGCGGGATGAACAGCGGGACGGCCACCGGAAGCCGGAAGGGCTGCGCGTTCGGCCTCGATCTCAAAGGGGGCGAGGCCGAGCGCGCCCTAGCCGCCCTCCGAGATATGAAAAGAGTCCGATTTTACGGATACCATTTTCATGTCGGGACGGGCATCCGCGAACCGAAGGAATATTCGCGCGTCCTGGAGCGGCTGGCCCCGCTCATATGCCGAACGCGCCGGGCGGGCCTCGAGATCAAGGTCATGGACGTCGGCGGAGGGTTCGCCTCCATGACGACGCGCGAAATGACGACCGGGGAATTCCTCGTCTACCAGGGCCTCGGGCGCTTGCCGTCCGGCCTGCCCGCCGGCCCGGGCGCGACGTTCGAAGATTTCGGCCGGGAGATCGCCGGCGCCCTGACGAAGCTTTTTCCAGAGGGCGAGCCTCCCGAGCTGGTGACCGAGCCGGGGCGATGCATCGCCGGCCCGAACCAGGTCCTTCTCCTGACGGTCCGGCATGTCAAGGCGCGCCCCGGCATCCGGACGTGGATCATCACCGACGGCGGCTTGGGAACGGTCACGCTGCCGACCTTTTATGAATACCACGAGGTTTTTCTTGCCGACGACGTCACTCGGCCCGGGACGAGAAAGGTCACGATCGTCGGCCCGGTCTGCTTCGCATCCGACATCGTCTATCGAAACAAACCAATGCCCCCCGTCCGACCCGGCGAAGTCATCGCCATCATGGACAGCGGGGCGTATTTCACGGCCCAGGAATCCACGTTCGGATTCCCGCGGCCGGCCGTGGTTGCGGTCAACGGAGCGAGGGACCGGCTGGTCCGGAGAAGGGAAACCTTCGAGGACATGGTCAGCCGGGATCACCTCGCCGATAAATCCGAGATTGAGGAGGACACCCATGAAATTCGCCGTCATTAAGACCGATCTTGAACCGGCGCGCGACAGGATCGCCGAGGCGATCGTCCGTAAATTCCTCGAGCACGGGCATGAGCTCAGCGCCCCGGACAACGGCATCCAATTCGTCCTGAACCTGACCGGGACGGACCATCCGAACCTCTTCCGCCGGCGCGCCCAATCCATCTTCATCTTCACCCTGGTGACCGCTGAGCGGCCGCCTCAGGACCTGCGCGCCCTGTGCTACACGACGCTCGTTCGGACTCTCTCTAACGTGGTCATGTGCGCCGTCACCGGAAACAGGTCCTCGACCGGAGCCGATGAGACGGGCTGCGATATCTATTTCACGACGCCCGAAGCCGGGTTCTATCATCTGCCCTTCGACCCCGAAGAGGTCTATCAGCGGATCGCGCCCATCGCCGGGGCCCATTTCGCCATCGGCAATCGTCTCGCGACCGACCTGCCGTCGCGCTTCTGGGAGACATCCCCCGTCGTCGAACAGATCAAAGAATACGGGCGCGAACTGGACAAGCTCGGCGTCCTGCCGGCGCCCTTCCCCCTGCGGGAGGTCCTCTCCGAAGAGAGCATCCGCGACATCTACAGGCTGTTCGAAATGCGCGGGCTGAGCTACGGAAACCTGAGCGCGCGCGAGCGCGTCCCGGAGCTCGGCGGGACGACGTTCTGGATGACCGCCCGCGGCATCGACAAGGGCCATGTGACCAAGGTCGGCCGCGACGTCCTGCTCGTCCGGGGTTTCGACTACGAGGCGGGCCAGGCGCTGGTCAGCGTCCCTCCGGACCACGACGAGAAGGCCCGCGTCTCGGTGGACGCCGTCGAGCACGAGCTCATCTACCGGCGATTTCCCGAGGTCGGCGCCATCGTCCATGTCCACGCCTGGCTGGACGGCGTGCCCTGCACCGGCCAGAACTATCCTTGCGGGACAATCGAGCTCGCCCGCGACGTCGCAGACCTGCTCGGCCGGACGGAAAACCCGGCCCGGACGGCCGTCGGCCTCAAAAACCACGGGCTGACTATCACCGGACCGAACCTGACGGACATCTTCGCCCGGATCCGCGGCCGGCTGCGGACCGAGGTGCGGATGGCCGCTTAGGAAAAAGGGGGGAACCATGGACATGTATGCCGTGCGGACGCTGAGAAGCCAGCCGCTGCGGTTGGCGCTGACGATCGGCGGGGTTTCGCTCTGCATCGTCCTGATGTTCTTCCTCCTGGCCGTCTACCGCGGCGTGGCCGACGGCTCGGTGGAATACATCCGCCGGAACAAGGCCGATCTGTGGGTCCTCCAGAGGAACGCCACGAACATTCTCAGAGGATCCTCCCTGGTTTCCGCGGCCCAAGGCGAACGGATCTCGCGGGTCCCCGGCGTCAAGACCGCCGCCCCCGTCCTGTTTCTCCTCTCGACGATCAGGAAGGGAGAAAAGGTCGGCACCATCTTTCTAACGGGATATGAGCCCGAGTCGGGACTGGGCGGGCCGCCGCAGCTCGTCCAAGGCCGCGCCGTTCAGACCGACGAGGACATCGTCCTGGACAGGTCCTTCGCCGAGAAATTCCGCTTCAAGGTCGGCGACCCGGTCGATCTCCAGGGCAGCCGTCTCCAGGTCGTCGGGATCAGCCGCGGGACGAACGCCTTCGTCATCCAGTACGCGTTCGTCACGCTCCGCTTCGCCCGGGCCCTGATCGGGTTCCCCGGCTTGGCCACCTGTTACCTGGTCCAAATCGACAGGGGAACGCCGGCCGCCGCCGTGCAAGAAAAGGTCCGGCTGGCTCTGCCCGGCCTCGAAGTCTATGACCATCGGACCTTTCTGGACAACAACATCCGCGAGATGAAATCGGGATTCCTTCCTCTTCTTTACACGGTCGCCGCCATCGGTGCGGTCGTGCTGACCGTCATCCTGAGCCTTCTGCTTTCCGTCAACATCCTGGAACGGCGCAAGGATTTCGCCGTTTTCAAGACCCTCGGCTCGCCCCTGGGCTTTCTTTGGGGTCTGGTGATCAAGCAAGCGCTGCTGATCGCCTCGGCCTCGAGCGTCGCGGCCCTCGCCGTCTTTTTCCCTCTCGTCCGCCTCATCGAGAAGCTCGCGCCCGAGGTCAGCGCCAAATCCTCCCTTGGTCAGATCATCGGGATCGTCCTGGTCGTCGCCCTGATGAGCCTTCTGAGCTCCCTGATCTCCATCCAGAGGCTGCGGCGGATCTATTTCCTGGAGGTGTTCGCATGAATTCCCACGGTCCGCGGCCGCCCATCGCCGGGCTGGCCCATGTCACGAAAACGTTCAACGGCCACGACCACCGGACGACGGCCGTTCGCGACGTGTCCTTCGAGGCCTTCGCCGGAGAACTGATCCTGCTGCTGGGCCCGAGCGGCAGCGGCAAAACGACGCTCTTGACGCTGATCGCGGGATTGAGCCGGCCGACGGCGGGGACCGTTTCGCTCTTCGGGAGGGACATCGAACGGTTCTCGGCGAAGGAACTCCAGCGGCTCCGGGCCGAGAAGATCGGCTTCATCTTCCAGACGTTCCTGCTCATCGATTCATTGACGGCCCGGGAGAACATCGAAGCGGTCCTCCGCTTCAACGGCACGGGCCGGTCGGCGCGGAGGACCAAGGCCGCGGCGCTCCTCCGGCGGCTTCAGATCGAATATCTGGCCGGCCGATTCCCCCGGACGATGAGCCAGGGCGAAAAACAGCGGGTCGCGGTCGCCCGGGCCATGGCCAACGACGCGGAGTTGATCATCGCCGACGAGCCGACGGGCAGCCTCGAGACGAAGCAGGGCCTCGGCATCATCCGCATCCTCCACGCGCTGGCCAAAGAGGGGAAT
This sequence comes from Candidatus Aminicenantota bacterium, assembly GCA_026393865.1. Lineage (GTDB taxonomy): Bacteria > Acidobacteriota > Aminicenantia > Aminicenantales > UBA4085 > JAPKZI01. Next base: position 6,342 of record JAPKZI010000073.1, on the reverse strand, counting down.
AAATGCGTGATCGTCGCCAGCCACGACCTTCGGCTCGCTGAATTCACGGACCGCGTCATCCGATTGGAAGACGGCCGGATGACAAGTTGAATCAGCCTGTCAACCCGGGCAAAGCAAAGGACGACCGATCTTACTTTTGGAATTTGTATCCCGCCCAGGGGATGGTCAGGAGATAGCGAGGCGCGGCGGGGTCCTTTTCGATCTTCTTCCGCAGATTGTGGATGAACGTGTCCACGGTCCGCGTCGTCGGGAACTTCTCATAGCCCCAGACCTTGTTGAGGATCGTCTCCCGATTGATGACCTCGCTTTCGTGGACGATCAGCAGCTTGAGGAGGTCGTATTCCCGGGCCGTCAGATAGATCTCCTTTCTGCCTTTCGTCGCGGTCTTCTTCTTGAAATTGAGCGCGACGTCGCCGAACGCGTATTCCTCGATATCCTTGGGCGCGGGCCGGCCGCGGCGGAGCACGGCGCGGATGCGCGCCAGGAGTTCCCGCTGGCCGAACGGCTTGGTCATATAGTCGTCGGCGCCCAGATCCAAACCCATGACCTTATCGATCTCGTCCTTTTTCCGGCCGGTCAGCATGATGATCGGCGTGTCGACGCCCTTCTCCCGGAGCTTGCCGCAGATCTCCAGCCCGTTGAGTCCCGGCAGCATGAGGTCCGTGACGATGAGGTCCGCTTTGTATCGGCAGCCGAGCTCGAAGCCCGCCCTTCCATCCTCGGCCGTCTTGACTTCGAAGCCCTCGCTTTCCAGGAACGCGGCGGTCGTTTCCCGCAAGACCCGGTCGTCTTCGATGAAAAGCAGTTTTTTCTTCATCTCATGTCCTTTGGGAAAATGAGCCGGAACGTGCTCCCTTTCCCGGTTTCGCTATCGACGGAGATGTCCCCTTTATGCCCCTGCATGATGTGCCGGACGATCTTCAGGCCCAGCCCCGCTCCTTTAGGGCTCATCCGGCTGGCATCCGGGACCCGATAAAACTTGTCGAAGATCTTTTTCTGCTCTTCGGGCGAGATGCCGATGCCCTCGTCCCGCACCCGGACCTCAACGCCGCGCTCATTGTCCGTGAGCTCGATATCGATCATCTTCCGCTCGCTCGAATATTTCATAGCGTTGTCGATGAGGTTGATCAAGGCCTGTTTGACCGCGTCGACGTCGATCTCAAGCTCAACCGGCCGTTCGGGCAGGCGGAGGCTCAGCTTGAAGCCCTGCGATTCCATCATCGGACCGAAGACATCCACGGCCTCCCGGACGACATCCTGAAGACAGGTCCTCTGGAAATGATATCCTTTGGCCTGCTGTTCGATCCGGCCGTAGTCGAGGACGTTGTGAAGAAACCGGGACAAGCGGCCGCTTTCGGAGGCCATCAGGTCGAGGTATTTTTCCCGCTGCTCGCGGCTCTTGATCCGGCCCGACTGCAGGATCTCGGCCAACCCCTGGATCGAACTCATCGGGGTGCGGAGCTCGTGGGAAACGGTCGAGATGAACTCCGTCTTGAGGCGATTGAGTTCGTCCGATTTCTCCCGCGACGCCCGCTCGTAGATCACTTCCTCCTGGAGCTCGATCCGTTCCAGGTTCACGGCCAGCTCGCCGGCCATCGTCCGCAGGAGCTCGATGTCTTCGCGGTTGTAGCGCTCGCCGGACTTTTTCCCGCCCAGGATGAGGGTCCCGAAGTTCGCGCCCGAAGCGAGCTTCAAGGGATAGATCCACTCGCCCGGGTTCTTATCTACGACATCCGCGGCGGGGCGGATCTCCAGTCTCTCGACGGGCAAGACCCTCCGGATCTCGTCCTTGAAATAAGCGACAAGCTCATCCCGGCCAAAGACGCCCTGGGCTTTTTCGTTGAAGGCCAGGATCGTCCGGCGATAGTCGAATGTTTGCCGGAAAAAGGCCTTGTCCACAAAATTCTGGATCCGCTTCCGGGCCGGATGAAAGGCCGCGGCGGCGAGGAAGACGCCGATCACCGAGAAGACCGTCTCGTGGACGACAAAGACCTTGGCGAATATTTTCTGCGACACCAGGACGAAGAGAAGATAAACGCCGACTGTGAAAATGCTCAGCAGCGAATAAACCAAACTCCGGTTGATCACGAGATCGATGTGCATCAATTTATACTTGATGATGGCGATGGCGAAAGCGATGGGGATGACGGCATAAAAGACGGCCGACAGTTCTTCCGATATGACGGGCCGGAGGCCGAGCGCGACCGGTAGCTCATAAAGAAAAATGAACGGAAAAAGCCCGACGACGAGGCCGTAAAAGATCCATTGGATCTGGGCCCGCTCTTCGTCGTCTCGGGCCCGCCGCAGGCCGCGGAACAGGTTGACGATGGCCAGGAGGAGATAAAGAATGATGTAGATACGGAAGATATAATATTGGGAATTAAAAAAGCGGGCCATTTCGATCGACGGCGCGAGGTAGGCATAAAGGAAGGAGGACATCTGGACGGCGCCGATCATGACCGCCGGAACATAAAGGATGAATTTCCGCATCCTCATGGGCGTCTTGAAAAAGACCAGGGAAAAATGGAGAAGCAAGGCCGGGGCCAGGACATAGGCCAGGATAAAAACGAGGCTGGGAACGAAGGTCCAGGGGCCGCGGCCGAGGCAATAGTTATCGCCGCTGATGGTCAGCGCGGCGGCGAAGGCAAGAGTCATCCAGAAAAAAAGGCGCGCCTTGGAGTCGTTTGGTTTGAGCAAGAACGTGCCGACCCCAACGGCGAAACAAAACAGCCCGATCATGAAGAAGATGACCGGAAAGGCCGTTCCGGCGTAATAAGGGACGACCGGGAGCGTTTTCTTTTCGATCTTGCCGTCCGGCGTCCGGAGATAAAAGAGGGCCGGCTCGCCTATCGCTTTCCGGGCCAGGACGAATTCCTCGTCCCGTTCGCCCTGGATCTCGGTGTCGTCGATCCGGACGAGGCGCCCCCGGTCGATCTCCTGGGGGATCCCGCGCCGAACGCGGAGAAGAGAGAAGCCGTAAATGGAGATGATAATGATGAGGACCCCGGCCAGAAGAGATAGAATGAAAAGAACTTTTCTATCGCCCGCCGATTCCCCCATAACGGAACAAATTATGTTCCGCCCCCAGTGAAAAGTCAACGAATCGAGGGCATCGCGCTAAACTTCGAAGTCCATTTTATAGCCGAAAAAGTCACTCTATGATACATTATTTCTTTGAACCATTATTATAAGGAGGGAATCATGGGCTTTTTTTCGAAGCTGGCCGACGCCGTCACCGGCGGAGGCGTCAAGGTCGGTCTGCAATGGTCCGAGACGGGTCTGGGAAAGCCGGTTGAAGTCAAGGTGACGGCGGTCGTCGCCGAAAGGGACCGGGACATCGCCGGCGTCTATCTTCTTATCCTGGCCGATGAGAAGGTCATCGTCCACAACGTGAAAGTCTTTGAGCGGATCGGCGATCAAATCCAGGAAAAAATAGAGGATGTGACCGAAACCGTCACCACCTTCTCTCAAAAAGTCGCCCTCGCCGGCGCCCAGACGCTCAAGGCAGGGCAAACCTACGAATGGACCGGCTCGTTCGTGATCCCGGCCGACAAGCGGCCCTCATATATGGGCGTGAACGCGAAGCACGCATGGCAGATCAAAGCCGGCCTGGACGCGAAAGGGAACGACCCGGACAGCGGCTGGTTCGAGATCCCGGTCGGGCCGTGAGCCGGGCCGGCGAAGACGACGCCCCTAGCGAGCTCATCGGTCGCCGTTACGAGGATCAGAGCGAAGGAGACTTGGCCCTAATTCTGGGGTCGATTAATGGAACAAAGCTCGAACATCATCGGCATTTCTTGTTTCAAAGCCCCTTTGTTGCTATGATGATTTCGTGAATATCGACGAGATACTAAAGAAAATCCGGGAGGCGCGGTCGCCCCTGGCCCGTCAGCTGACGATGGTCGGATTGATCACAAGCGTTCTGGAGGAACAAGGAAAGCCGGCTCCCGTCCTGATCGGAGGATTGGCCTTATCCTACTATTCCCGGGAAGTCTATTTTACATCGGACATCGATTTGGCCTATGCGGACCGGGAGGCGTTGGACGCGGCGTTGACCGGCCTGGGATTCGTCAAAAAGGGCCGGTATTGGGTTCAAAGCGAATTGGACATCGCCGTCGAAGCCCCGGCGGGGAGCCTCATCGGGGAAGAGGCTCCGGTCGAAACGGTCGAACTCGAGGGCGGCCTGCGCTGCGTGATCCTCGGCGTCGAGGCAACGATGACTCGAAAAAGCGGGCCGCTTCTTCAAACTCCCGTGACCGAATTCCTACTCGCCAGGGATAAATTCATCCTCCTCGGATTCCGGAGGCGGCGGGTCAGCTTTTTCTAGAAGCGCAGAGACGCCAATCCAATTTTCTTTTAGGCAATTCTAGCTGGACGTTTATCGAAGATAAAAACCTTTATTTCTCAAGAGGTTCTCAAAGGGGAGGATGGCTAAGAAATCAAATGCTTGACCGCGCTTGGGGAAGAGATAGAGAAGAGCGAGCGCGGCAAGAACAATGAAAATACACAATCCTGCGGCAACGTATACTTTCTTGAAACCAAGAATCCTGCCTCTGAGCAAATCGCTTTTGGCGCGAAGGGGCTTCAAGCCTTCGGCGACGGCTTTTAGGTCCTCGATGAGTTCGTCCATCGTCTGATAACGGGCGGCTGGATTTTTGGTCAAAGCCTTGGCGATGATGTTCTCGAGTCCCGGGGGCAGGTCTTTCCGGAATTTCGTGATCGGTTCCGGCTCGCTTTTCAAAATCGAGTGAATCAGCGTCTGCTCGAAGTCCCCTTTAAAGGGCAGTTTTCCGGGTTCTTATCTGCCGGAAATATAACAACAATAAGACGATAAGTCAAAATGGGCGAAAATCCGAGATCGTTCTTTTATTTTTTTGACCGGTTCTGAACGACCGCCCAGATTTCATCCAGACCGAGATCGCGCGCCCACCGCGCGAGATAATCGAAATCAATCAAATCGGCGGAGACTTTCAGAATTCCCAAGATGTCGCGGAGATGTTTTTCCGAGCGTCTTTTCCGATAATATTCCATCTTATTGAGGACGACGTCCTCGGGCGAAGCGAAGTTCGCTTCATTCGCCGGATCCGTTTTCATCCTTCGAACACGCCCAAAACGGCTTTTATCAAAGGGCTGTTTCGTCGGGATCATCATGTCGATCTTGAGGCCGGAGGAGGGATGAATGATATTGAATTGCGATTTCCGGCGGATCGCTTGTAGCGCCGAATCGGAGTCGAAATAATATTCGCCTTCCGGAAAGCATTTTCTCAGCTCGGCAACATGGCCATCTTGAATGTCGGCGACGATGTCGATGTCGTTCGTTAACCGCGGCTCGCCGTAAGCGATCCCGGCTACGGCGCCGGTGATAAAGTAGGGAATGCCGGCTTTTTCGAGACATTGAACGACATATCGCAGAAGGTCAATCGGCTGCATTCAGCATCCTCTTTGCCGTTTCTTCTTCGATGGCCTGATCAGACCAGTCGGGATGAATCGTTTTCAAGCCGGCTTTCACTAGCGTCCGGGCAAACGACCACAATCCAAAAGAGATTTCGAGGCGTTGTTGGGGAGTTTTTCCTTTATAAATAGAGATCATCGTTTCGTCGGGAAGATCAGATATCAACAACTTTTTGGCCATAGAATTTCTTCTCTCAATGTATAGCAGGAAAACAAAACGCGGTCAAACGCATGAGCTAGTTCATATCTCTTTATCCTGACCGCGGAACAGCTTATTCAGGGGAAACGAGAAAAAATCGTCGCGGAAACGTCATCTGAGCTGACAAACAATTTGGCTTGACTCAGCCTTAGGTATGACATATCATCATACCATCACATCCAATGTCAAAAGCCAAAATCGCCATCACGTTGAGAAAGGACCTGCTCGAAGAGATCGACCGCCTCGTCGAGGAAGGGATGTTCATGAATAGAAGCCAGACCATCGAAGCCGCCGTCGAAGCAAAGCTCGCCCAACTGCTCAAAACGCGGCTATTCCAGGAAAGCCGGAAACTCGATCCGGCTGAGGAAAAAGAACTCGCCGAGGAAAGCCTTCCGATGGACGAGACCGAATGGCCGAAATACTGAGAGGCGAGATCCGCTGGGCGGACCTCGATCCCGTTCGCGGCCGGGAGCAGGGTGGCCATCGCCCCGTTCTAATCATCAGCCACGATGTCTTCAACGAGCACTCCGGGACAGCCGTCGTCATGGCCCTCACCAGCCGGCCTCAGCGGGCGGGATTCCCTCTGACTCTGAAGCTCGACGAGGCCGGTCTCCCCAAAGAATCCTGGCTCAAAATCAGCCAGGTTCGAACCCTTTCCGTTGAGCGGATCGGCGAACGGATCGGCCGGATGG